>JAGBLM010000062.1 GCA_017635415.1 Succinivibrio sp.
CACCAGCTGTTGACGTCACGAACAAGCAGTCCTCCTGAGGCGATAGAGGTTAATGCTTCCACCATCATCGAAAGACCGTAGCCCTTATGCGCACTCATCGGTAGCAGTGCACCACCGTTCTGATACCAGTTGGGATCGGTGGTCGGTCGTCCGTCAGGGTCTACCATCCAGCCTTCGGGGATCTTCTGTCCGTAAACTTTGGCTTTATTGATCTTAAGCGCAGCTACCTGAGAGAGGGCAATATCGAGGATCACAGGATGCATGCCCCTGACCGGAAGGGCAAAGGCCAGAGGATTGTTACCTATAACCATGGTTCTTCCGCCTGGTACTGCCATATTAGGATCGGTATTGGAGCAGACCAGACCGAAGAATCCTGCCTCGGCTACCATATTGGCGTAATTGAAAGCCGCCCCGAAGTGGCAGCTGTTTTTTACCGTTACAAAGCCGATACCGAATTTTCTGGCAAGTTCGATGGCTTTACGGGTGGCTTTGTAACCTGCGACATAACCCATACAGTCGTGAGCGTCGATGGCTGCTATGGCACCAAATTCCCTGACTGTTTCAGGTTCGGCCTTTGGATCAAGTTTGCCGAGGGCCATTTTGTCCACATATCCTTTAAGATTCTTGGTTCCGTGCGAGTTGATGCCGTAACTGTCAGTATCGGCGAGAATCTTTGCGCAGATCTCCGCATCAGCCTCTGACATGCCGTGCCTGACGAGGATGCTTTTGCCAAAGTTTTTAAGTTCGTTTAAACTGATTTTCTTACTTGTCTGTTCAGTCATTTTAAAACTCCTTATGTGCGCACTCTCCCTGCTTTTTTCTTCAGGAGAAAAATGCCGCGTTAAAAATTGGTTAATAATCATTCAGTCAGTTCATAAAGGGGTACTACACTGAACTACTGAAATATGAAGGTGATTGTGTAATTGCCTGTTGTGCTATTTGACTCCTGCACCAAGCCACGATGCCGGTGCCATAATTACTGCCGGGAAGATGAGACAGAGGATCAGGAAAGTGATTTCTGCGATGAGAAACGGTCCGATGCCTTTGACAATCTTCACCATGGAAAGTTTGCTGATGGAACAGCCAACGAAGAGTACAGTCCCGACAGGCGGTGTCAGTAGTCCTATGCACAGATTCAGGATCATGATGATGGCAAAGTAATACACATCTATGCCTGCCGCTTCAACTATTGGGAAGATAACCGGGGCAAAGATCAGTGTTACCGGTGTAATGTCCATCACCATGCCGATGCATAGCAGGAAGATGTTGAGCACTATCAGCAGCGCAACCGGATGATCAACCAGACCGCCGATCAGGGTGACCAGGGACGAGGGTACGTCGGCCATGGTAATGATCCAGCCGATGGCACAGGCACCGCCGACAATGAACATTACAAGTGCGGTGCTCTTGCAGGCACTGAAGAACAGATTCGGCAGCTGTGCTAATTTCAGAGCCCGGTTAATGACTGTGGCGACGATAAAGGCGTAGGCACAGGCTACAGCACCGCCCTCCGTAGGAGTGAAATAGCCCATACGTATGCCAACGATAATGATGATAGGCAGAAGCAGTGATGGCAGAGCCTTCATGAAAATAGCCGGCATTTCCTTTGCCGGAACTTTGGTAACATCCCTGTAGTTGTCACGACGGACCACAAAGAACCAGGCCACCATGATAGACAGTCCGAGCATCACTCCAGGTCCGATGCCCATGACGAACAGTCTGCCGATGGACAGTCCTACCGTCACACCTAAAATAATCATCGGCAGACTTGGCGGAATGATAGGTGCTGTCAGAGCGGCAGAACAGACCAGACCTGTAGACCGCGCCTTGTCATAACCTACCGCAGCCATCATTGGTACCAGAATTCCTCCTAAAGCCGCAACGTCTGCGATGGCAACACCGGAGAGTCCTGCAAAGAGCATACACGCTAAGATGGTAGCATAGCCAAGACCTCCTCTGAAGCGACCGACAACCGCCTGCGCAAATCTGATGAGCTGTTCTGAGATACCTCCTTCCTTCATGATTTCGCCGGCCAGAATAAAAAATGGCACGGTGATAAGAATGTAGTTGTCAGATCCTGAAACGATCTGAAATGACAACTGATAGGCTATATCGCCCATGTCGATATACCAGATAAGTGTCATGCAGCAGAGCATCAGCACTATGGCAATCGGCATGCCGGTAAACAGCAGTAGGAACAGGGAACCTAAAAATACTACCAGTTCTTCCATCAGAGTGCCTCCGTACTGCGGTCTTTGTGCTTCAGATCCTTTCTGCCAAGAAGATTGAATAGATCTCTTAAGGTCAGAAGGAGACAGGCAACAGCGGCAATGCCAACTGGCAAAATCATAACCCGATATGGTATGTAGGTAACCTGACCTATCAGAGTGGTTTCGTCGTAATAGAGCACTGAACCGTAAAAAAGCATGCCAAGAGCAAACAGCGACAGGATACAGACCAGTATCTGCATGATCCTGGATGCTGCTCCGCTTAAGTGATCTGTTACGATAGTGACGCAGATGTGTCCCTTTTCATTCCAGACGACCACTGCCGACAGATACACAATCCACATGAACAGGTATCTGCACAGTTCCTCAGTCTGAATGATGCTTGTCGAAAAAATATATCGCAGTATGGTGTTTACAACTACCAGCAGAACCATAATGCCGAGGAATAAACTGCTGATATATTTAATGAAAACTGTTATTTTTTGCATAAAATCCGGCCAAAAATTCCTCATTACCGGGACCTGTGGTCCCGGTATGGTTTGAACTTTTACTTTCTGTTTGAGAAAAGAATTATTTCTTTGAAAGAACGAATTCTCTGAATTCCTTTGAATTAGGGAAGTTCTTGTCGAACCATTCATAAACAGGTTCGCAGGCCTTGCGCATGTCTGCCTTGAATTTTTCATCAGGGACTGTCAGTTTCAGACCCTTATCGGTGAGGAACTTGAGTGCTTCGGCATCAGCCTTCTCGGAAATATCCCAGTCGTAGGCGATAGCATCCTTCATGCATTCGTCGAAAATCTTCTTCTCGTCAGCAGTAAGAGTACTGTAGAAGTTCTTGTCGTTCACGAGTACAAATGAAGGAGAGAACATGTGGTTGGAATTCAGCAGATATTTCTGTACTTCCCACCAGCCCATTTCCTTGACAGTAGCCCAAGGGTTGTCCTGACCGTCAACAACTCCGGTCTCAAGACCGGTATAGAGTTCGGTCATCGGCAGCGGAGTAGGGTTGGTGCCCAGTGCCTTGAAGGTTTCAACGAAGACATCGTTAAGAGGAGTACGCAGTTTAACGGTGCCGAAATCAGAGAGCTGCGTAATCGGTTTTGACGAGGAAATCTGACGGAAGCCGTTGACCACATAGCCTGCAATCTTTACGCCGGTCTTCTCATAGTACTGTCCGTCAAGAGCCTTGTGGATTTCTTCATTACCGGTATAGACACGTTTTGCATGATCCCAGCCGTCAATGATGAATGGCTGCTCGATATTGGCTGTGCTCGGTTCGTCATTCTTGATGTAGCCTCCTACGATGGCAATCTGAATGGTACCGCGTTTGATAAGTTCAACCAGTTTCTCCTCACCGCCTGCCTCGTTGTTTGGTTTTAAGGTTACCTTGAAGGCACCGTTGCTCTTCTTCTCAATATCTTCCTTGAACTTCTGCATCATCAGGGTATTCGGATGGGTTGGTCCGAAATAGTTGGCAAAAATTATACGGTGCGTTTTGGCCTGGGAAGGGCTGGCAAAGGAAAGAACTGTTGCAGTGAGCAATGCTGAACTCATCAGTTTTAACGATAGTTTCATGTCGGTTATATCCTTATGTTTGTTCTTTGAGTATATCTTTGTATACAAACCTGTATACAGGTTTGTATACAACGTAAATTTAGTTTAAGGATGAGACTGTTTCTGTGATCTTTGGAACAAAAATTATCTGAAAGAATAGTGTGATAATTTTTTCTTTACAAATCATCATACAAGAAAAATATAATTATTATATTTGTGATGTACATCTTGTATTTTAGTATGGAAGTTTAAAATGTGGTGCTTAATCTGCTGATTATCAGTGAAATTTTTTTTAAACGGCATTTTATTGGTCTTCTGGGGATGGTATCTGCCTTATTTATTGGCACTTTTCTGCGGTTATTACTCAAATGATGCAGTTTATCTGTACAGGTCATATAATAGTCGGCGGTTCTTATGACCAGACTGAACAGTTCATTATCCTCTGAAGTTAAGATATGAAAAACAAACCGCTCTATGCCATGGCCTGCGCCCACCTGTGCAACGATATAAATTCCGGTGCTCTTCCGGCACTCCTGCCTTTTTTCGTAACCTACAAAGGAATGGACTACACTGACGTTGGCGGACTACTCTTCGCCTCATCATTTCTTGCCTCGGTAATTCAGCCTGCCTTCGGGTATCTGGCTGACCGTACCTCAAGGCAGTGGTTTATGGGCGTCGGTATCATGATGACCGGCGGTTTTTTCGGTATAACCGGTTTACTGTCAGGCTACTGGGCTATTTTTGCGGCAGTAACCTTCATGGGGATCGGCAGTTCCATTTTTCATCCTGAAGCTGCCCGTCTGGTGAATAAGATTTCAGGAACAGCCAAAGGGCGGGGCATGAGTATTTTCTCAGTCGGAGGCAACGCCGGCTTTGGTCTGGGGCCTTTACTTGCAGTAGGTCTTATTTACCTGTTCGGTCTTGAGGGAACGCTCTTTTTTGCCTTTTTGAGTTTTATCATGGGACTGCTGATGCTCCTGTGGGCTCCGAGATTTGTCAGGATGGCAGGACAGATGAAGTCAGAGTCCAGGGAGCATAATCTCAAAACCTCAGATCACGAGCAGGACGCTGTAAACGACTGGAGTTCCTTTGCCAAACTTACCGCCGTTATTATAATGCGATCTGTCGTTTCAGCTGGAGTTCGTGGCTTTCTGCCACTGTTCTGCATTCAGATCCTGCTCGTCAGTCATGCCACCGGTTCTACTACCTTATCGGTACTGTCGATTCTTGGTATAGTATCGACTCTCATAGGCGGACGTATTGCAGACAGGATTGGTTACGCCAGGACGCTTAAGGCAGGATGTCTCCTTCTGGTGCCGGTAATCTTCCTTATGGTCTACTGCCATGAGATTACGGCAGTCTATCTGCTGTTAATTCCGCTGTCGCTTGCTGTACAGGGTACATATGCTGCCTTTGTGGTATTAGGTCAGAGTTATCTTGGACGCAACATCGGTTTTGCCTCTGGGATCACGATGGGCCTGTCCTTTAGTGCCGGGGGATGTCTCGTGCCTGTTCTCGGCAGTTTTGCCGATCACTACGGCATTGAGAACGCCATGTGGATCCTGGTTGGTATAGCGGCTTTGCTCTGTGTCTGCGCGCAACTTTTACCTGAACCGTACAGGAGAAGCCGCCGGTAGATTTTGTATCCTAAGATGCGACCGATAATGCAGCGGCGAACAGTCCATTTTGCTGTTCCGTTCTGATATGTACTTCAAAAGAGAAAAGACTCAGTATACTCATTGTCAGAAATGATTGGAAAATGTCAGTCACTAATGTGTTTTCGAGATTAGAAAACAGAACAGGTATATGTTGAGGCAGCAAACAAGCAGGTTAGAACCTGCTATGAGGAATTAGATGTAACGGTACCCCAAAAGATCGATCTGAAATCATACATGTTCGAACTTTTAATCAAAGGTTATAGTGTTACTTTTGTGTTTATAAAGTCCCGCTGAGCGGGGCTTTTGTTAGCAGAACCTCCACACGCTTAACTTTATTCCTCTGTAGTTTTTACCTGAATTGGTTTTCATGGCGTTGATCTTCTATAATTAGTGAAACAGTGAGGTTAATACAGTATGGCAACAGCAGAGCAGCAGCGGCTGATTGAACAGGATATCGCCGAAGGCAGAATCAATCCTATGAATGATGTACTGTTCAAATTCGTGTTTGGACG
>JAGBLM010000063.1 GCA_017635415.1 Succinivibrio sp.
AACCAGAGCAGCTGTAGTTCCTAAAGAGACTGCAGCTGAGTGAACCTCATAGGAGGTCAGCAGCTCCAACCCACCGAAGCAAGCTAAGCAATTAGCCTCTGCAGTAGGAATCCTCTTGCTTTAGCAAGAGGAGGAAGTCAATAAGGCGAAAGCGATTCATTTGATTGATGAGGAAAAGATTGCAGCTTTTCCTCAGATAAAAAGGGCAGGATAAAACCTGCCCTTGCGCTTTAGAGAGAAATGATTAGAGAGCAGCTAAAATACCGCCGTCAACAGCAATCAGCTGACCGGTAATGAAGTCAGCACCCTTTGAAGCGAAGAACAGAGCTGCGTGGGCAACTTCTTCAGGTTTACCCCAACGTCCGGCTGGAGTACGGTCGCAGATGAACTTGTTGAATTTCTCATCCTGAATAAGTGGAGTATTCATTTCAGTTGAGATATATCCTGGAATGATGGCGTTGGCCTGAATATTGTACTTGGCCCACTCTACAGCAATAGCCTTGGTGAACATCTTTACGCCGCCCTTTGAGGCTACGTATGGGCTGATGGTTGGACGGGCAATCTCTGACATCAGAGAAGCGATATTGATAACCTTTCCGCCGCCTCTCTTCTTAAAGCCTTCAAAGCAGTTCTGAGTTAAGAGGAAAGTACCGGTCAGATTAATGTCCAGAACCTTCTGCCAGGTTTCAATTGGCATGGTTTCAAGAGGGCCGCGCAGATTTACACCGGCACAGTTTACAAGAACATCAATTACAGCGCCATCAGCCTTGATGCGGGCAAAAGCCTCATCAACTGATGTTTTTGAACCAACATCACAAGGAACAGCGTGGCAGCGGTTCTCATTTTTGCAATCGATCTCCTTGGCTGCCTGAGCTAACTGGTCTGGGTTGCGTGAGAAGATGTAAACATTGGCACCTTCGGCATAGAAGAGTTCTGCAATAGCGCGACCAATACCACGGCTGCCGCCGGAAACCAGAGCTGTTTTACCTTCAAGAATCATAATTGATTAACTCCTAGTGATGGAACAATCCTAACGTCATACTGAAGAGTGATATCTTCAGTCTAAATTCTTTCAGAAGCGAACATAAGACGTTCTGAACTTCGAACATTAAAACAGATTTGCAATTTTTAAGATGTGCCTAAGTTCTCAATTTTGATAAATAGATCAGATGAAATTAACGGGTGTATGATCTCGTTTTAAGATCTTGAATGTTAGCGGTAAAAAGAAAATAGTATTCCTAACAATAAGTTACAAAACACTCTGACATTCAAGAATAAAATAATTAAAAGCCTTAATTTAATATTATCGAGAATGTGATCTGATGACTTTACACGCTGATTTCAGTGAAACAGAGTGAAAATCTCTTATTATCAGTAAGTTTCATAAAGAGTACTGATATTTTTTCTCCGCAGAAGACTGAGTCCTGTGATCACTTAATATACAGAATCTGTGAGCGTAACGAAAACCGTAGGAGAAGCTATCTCCGAACTTAAGCCTGTAGAGTTGATGGCTCTGTTATCTGATTTAGCAATAAATGGGATAACAACCAGCAGTGTTGAAGCAGGAATTTGGTAGAGAACCTATAAATTTATAGTTTTTTATAGGTTTTTATAGATCCAAACTAGCAGTATGCAACAAGATTAAACGTCCTGTGATCATTAGTTTTAATTAGAAACTTAGGTCAATTTCTGGGATCATCATATGTTGTCTTTTTCATAAAATCTTCTCACAGAGTCGGCACTCAGAACCCACGAAGACTAGGGCATAACAGTCAAGCACACAGTCACCTACAGCATCTTTAAGCAAAGTGCCTTGAGTGTATCTTGCAATTTCCTCTTTTGCCTCTTTAAGTTTTTCTGCTATAGCAGTCTTGCTGTCATCCTTTTTATGCAGATATTTAAGTTCTAAAAGAAAACAGTGACCATTAGGATAGGAATTTTTCACAAAGATATCGGCAAAACCCTTGCCAGTGTTGAATTCAGTGTAGGAGTTAAGTTGGATATCACTGCTGTAGTTGATAACACTGTCAAATATAAGCTGCAGAGCTATCTCTGTAAATTTACCAAGCGAGAGAGGATTCAGTTTGGTCTCAATCTGTCTTGAGGCAGCTTCTATCAATGGTGTGATATCAGCCGTCTCTTCATACATCAGACTTAATTCAGCAGGACGGTCTTTTTTATATCCGATAGCCATACGGAAGTAGTCTAAAAACAGTTTCTCATAAACCTGATTTGGAATAATAAAGCTGGTAATACCTCTTTTTCTGGAACTATCAGCATCAATAGTCAGATAACCTAAATGATAAAGCACAGATACCATCTGTTCTCTGTCCAAAAGGTCAGACTGATTCAGATTCATCCTCTCAGGAAGGTCTGTAACAATCGGCTCTTTAGTGAACATGGCGCGGACGATTTCTTCTCTGACGTCATCTTCACAAAGACTTAACATGCCGTTTAGTTTGCCCGCATCATCGTTGAGAGAAATTTCATTTGCTTTGGGAAGTTTTTTCTTTAAGATAAGACTGCTCAGATAATCAAGACAGAGGTTCGAATTGAACAGAGTCTCATCAGCATCCTCAGAAAATGCATAACCGTCAAACTTCTCTTCCATTATCCAGATTATCTGCTCTTTGGTAAGATCGTCAGGTAACTGTGTAAAATCTACTGTCTCATCAATAACCTCTGACAGTTCGTCATGGGTAAAACCGGTCATTTCATTGAAAACAGACAGCGAGCTGATATTCTTTGCAATATTAAAGCCTGAGGTTACAGAATCTAAGGAGACTGAAGACACTCCGGTGATAAAGAATCTGTCGATACCGCCGGGACGGTTACCGCGATAATAGGCTTTAAGCTGAGCATAAAACTGCTTGATGAGACCAGCATGACCTTCAGCGGTGGAAGTTATATCCTTAAAGGCTTCCTTATTTCTAGTCAAAATCTCATTGGCAAAGTGATCGTATTCATCAATGATGACATACAGATACTCGCCATCATTTACGTTGCTTGAAAAGTTTGACAGAAATCTAGTCAGTAGTTCAGTTGCATTTTGGTAAAGAGATGGTTGAAGTTCCTCTTTAGAAAGTCCTTGCTTTGGATAGTAATCGCTAAAGTTGGAAATGCTGGCGGCAACAGAGATTAAGAAACTGTTGTTCACTAATGAAGGATCTGCTGAGACATTTGAAAAATCAAAGTGGATAACGTAATAGGAACTGGCAAGAGGAGTTCTGTGATCGTAAATCCAAGTGCCTTTGAAATTTTTTTCAAACTGCTCTTTTTCATGAATATCATAATAGCTGTGCAGCATACTGGCAGTAAGACTCTTGCCAAAGCGTCTTGGACGCAAAAATACGGGTACCTTGGTACCGGCATCATTCTCAAGGAGATCAATAAATCTGGTTTTATCGATGTAAATACCGTTACTTTCTCTGATCTCAGATAAGGTACTCATGCCGACGATGATTTTGTTTCTGTCCATGTCCATTTCCCAATACACTTTCTTCGGAGATTATATAAGAACACAGCAGGGATGTTTTTCCATTCTGTCTATTTTGTTGTTCATTGCTGATAATTTTGATTGCTACAGGTGTCTTTGCTACGAGCTTACTTACATTTTGCTACTGCGATCCTGAGAATTTACGCTCAAGAAGTTTGAGTCATGTGATTACATAATAAAACTGAACCCGCGAGAGCAAAAGTCGCGGGTTCAGGAGAGTTTAGCTAGACATCAGAGACTGATGTCGAGGGTGAATTTAGATAACACCCTGAGCAATCATCGCATCAGCAACCTTACGGAAGCCTGCAATATTGGCACCAAGAACCAGGTTGCCGGCAACACCGAATTCGCGGGCAGTTGCAGCAGCGTTATTGTAGAGGTTGGTCATAATGTCGTGCAGTTTGCCGTCAACAGTCTCAAAGGTCCAGGAGGTCATACCGGCATTCTGTTCCATTTCAAGCTGTGAAGTGGCGACACCACCGGCGTTGGCCGCTTTGGCAGGACCATAGTTAATGCCGGCCTTTAAGAACTGATTGATAGCACCTAAGGTTGAAGGCATGTTGGCACCTTCGGCAACGGTATTACAGCCGTTGGCCAAAAGGGTCTTGGCATCTTCCTCGTTAAGTTCGTTCTGAGTTGCACAAGGGAAGGCTGCGTCAACCTTATAGGTCCAAACCTGATGCAGACCTGATGGATATTTCTCAACAGGAGTGTACTGAGCTGTTGAAACAAGTTCGGCATAACGGGTCAGTGAAGCACGTTCAACTTCTTTAACCTGCTTGAGAACATCAACCTTAATACCATTAGGATCATAGATGGTACCGCGTGAATCAGAGACAGTAACAGGAGTTGCACCCATCTGATATAGTTTTTCACAACAGTAGATGGCAACATTACCGGCACCTGAAACAGCACATTTCTTGCCCTTGAGACTGTCGCCTTTTTCCTTGAGCATGGCATCGGTGAAGTAGACAACACCGTAACCTGTAGCTTCAGTACGGGCCAGAGAGCCGCCGAAGGTTAGACCCTTACCGGTAAGAATGCCTTCATATTTGGTGGTCAGGCGCTTGTAGGCTCCATACATAAAGCCGATTTCACGACCGCCCACGCCGATATCACCGGCAGGTACGTCGACGGTTGCACCAATGTAGCGATAAAGCTGGGTCATGAAAGCCTGGCAGAAACGCATCACCTCGATTTCAGACTTTCCTTTTGGATCGAAGTCAGCACCACCTTTGGCTCCGCCTATCGGTGTACCTGTCAGAGAGTTCTTTAAGATCTGCTCAAGACCTAAGAATTTCAGAATACCCTCGTTTACGGTTGGGTGGAAGCGAATGCCCCCCTTGTAAGGTCCGATGGCAGAATTAAACTGTACACGGTAACCGTGGTTTACCTGAATCTGTCCCTTGTCATCAACCCACTCTACGCGGAAGCTAACAGTTCTTTCCGGCTCAGTCATACGTTCCAGAATGTGATATTTCTCGTAAGCTGGGTTTTTATCCAGTGCTGGCTGCAGGGTTTTCAGGATTTCTTCTGCTGCCTGAAGGAATTCTGGCTGGTATGAATAGCGGGCCTTAAGGGCACCAAGAACGTTATCTGAATAAGACATGAAATTCTCCTCTGAATATGTCACGGTTACTTTATGTGTTGATAATTTACCTTTAGCGCAATTTATGTGCAACGAAATACGAACTTTTGCCGCTAAAAAAAGTGAAATGCTTATTTTGAGGGCATTGAGCACCACAAAAAGGCATTAACCTTAAATCACTAGAGTAATAAAAAATATACTTGAAAATAAAGACATTAATTTGTAAGAAAAATGCCTCTGGCAGTTATAAGACCGAGTTTTGACACAAAAAAATGCTTAACTATGGTGCACAATATGGTGTGATATATTTTGGTGCATAAGGTCCTGCATCCTTAAGTGGTGCAGGACTTTTGGTGTGCAGTTTTATCTGCTGTTTAGGAATCTGTCGACACTCACTGCGCATTTTCGTCCTTCGGCAATGGCATGGACGACCAGTGACTGACCGCGACGACCGTCGCCTGCGGCAAATACTTTGGCATTAGAAGTAGCAAAGGCGAGCTCTCCGCTGAAGTCTGCCCTGATGTTTCCTCTCTCGTCGGTTTCCAGTTTGAACTCCTCGATAAGGGGGATACTCGGATGAGCATAGCCCATAGCTATCAGTACAATATCAGCATCCACAACCTCCTCGCTACCCTCAACAGCTGTAAATTTATGACCAGGCTGCCAGGTAATCTTCACGGTTGAGACAGAGGAGATCTTATCTTTTCCGTTGAAGGCGGTGGTATTGGTTGAGAAAATACGGGTGCAACCTTCTTGCTGAGAGGTGGAGGTCCTTTTGATCCTACGCAGATCCGGCCAGACCTTTAAAATATCTACCTGCTGCGGCAGTTCGTCGTGATAGTCTATCTGGGTGACACTGGCAGCTCCCTTGCGGATGGCAACACCAATACAGTCAGATGCCGTTTCACCACCTCCGATGACAACCACTTTCTTGTCTCTGACACTGATAGGATTATCTCCGTCACCGTTGTTTTCGCGATTTTGTGCAATTAAAAACTCAAGTGCAAAGTGAATGCCCTTAAGATCTCTTCCCGGAAGTGACAGATCTCTTGGAGTCTCGGAGCCCGGAGCTAGCACCACAGCGTCATAGTTATTAAGCAGTTCTTCTGCTGTAACGACATGTGTCGCGTCATTACGGATACCTTTTTCAAGTTTTTCCTTATTTCCCACCATAGTAGAAGTAATAAAGGTAACACCCTCAAGCTCCATCTGGGCAAGACGTCTGTCAAGAACATCCTTTGGCAGTTTGAAATCAGGGATCCCGTAACGTAGTAAACCGCCGATTTTATCGTTTTTCTCAATAACGGTAACTTTATGTCCCAGTCTTGTCAGCTGCTGGGCGCAGGAGAGTCCGGCAGGACCTGAACCTATCACCGCCACTTTTTTAAAACTGCGTGCGGTGGTGGAAACAGCCTTGACGAAACCATGTTCAAAGGCATACTCGACCACTTTTTTTTCAATGCTTCGGATACCTACGCTCTTGCGGTGAATCCCCAAAGTACAGGCCTCTTCACAGGGAGCCGGGCAAATTCGTCCGGTAATTTCCGGGAAATTATTGGTCGAGGCCAGTACGTTATAAGCTTTTTTAAACTCAGCCTCACAGGTGAACTGATTATAGTCTGGCATGGCATTATGCAGAGGGCATTTGTGCATACAGAAGGGAATGCCACAGTCCATGCAGCGTCCAGCCTGAATTTTTACCTCATCATCACTGAGAGTGCCTATGATTTCTCGAAAATCACCAGTGCGCTCGCTGACGGGACGTGTGGCAGGTTCGATGCGCTCAAAATCGATAAATCCGTTCTCAAAACCCATTTTATTTGCCCTCCTCAAGTTTCTTGAGTGCATGGTAGTATTCAAGCGGGAAAACCTTTACAAAGTGACCGAGTTCTTCTTGCCAGTTATTGAGAATAAACTGGGCAATCAGGCTGTCGGTGCGTCTGACATGTTCTTTAAGAAGATCTCTGAGAATTGTTTCATCACTCCTGCCAAGATGCAGTGGAATAAGCGGGTCGGCTTTCTTTTCCGGCTGTACTTTGGAAACTGTAAATGCTCCTTTGCTGATTTTGTCGGCAAAGGTATTGTCCCGGTCGAACACATAGGCTATGCCTCCGGTCATGCCTGCGGCAAAATTACGTCCGGTTCTGCCCAGAATTACGGCAGTTCCTCCGGTCATATATTCACAGCCGTGATCTCCGCAGCCCTCACATACTGCCTGAGCGCCAGAATTGCGGACTAAGAAGCGTTCTCCACAGACGCCACCAATAAATACCTGTCCTGAGGTGGCGCCATAAAGGCAGGTGTTTCCGGCAAGAATATTCTGCTGCGGATCTCCGTCAAAGGTTTTGGATTTGCGGATATAGATATGTCCTCCGCTTAATCCCTTTCCGACATAATCGTTGGCTATACCGATCAGGCTTAGGGTAATACCGGAAGTTAAAAACGCACCAAATGACTGTCCGGCGGTACCTTCAAGTTTTAAGGTAATGAAATCATCCTTAAACTTAAGACCAGTCCTGGCAAGATGTCCTGAGATCAGGGTTCCCACAGAGCGGTTAAGGTTTATGACCCTGGACTCTAAGGTTAGTTTCTTACCTGCTTTTATGGCGGCATCAACCTTGTCTATGAACATCATATCCAGAGATTTTGTCAGTTCATGATCCTGTTTGACAGTCTGGCACTGACTGTCGTTTTCAGGTGTTACAGCGCGGAACAGAATGCGCTCAAAACAGAGATTCCTGGCCTTCTGATTTGCATGACTGTGTACCTTCTGCAGCAGATCGGCTCTGCCGATAAGTTCGTCAAATTTTCTTATGCCAAGCTGTGACATAAGTTCGCGAACTTCCCTTGCTACAAAGTGGAAGTAGTTGATGAGATCCTCAGGTCTGCCTATAAATTGACGACGCAGTGCAGGATCTTGCGTGGCAATACCGGCAGGACAGGTATTTTTCTGGCATTTACGCATGATGGTACAGCCTAGGCAGACAAGCGGGGCGGTACCGAAGGAGAATTCATCAGCACCTAAGAGTGCGCCTATCACCACATCGCGTCCGGTTTTGATCTGTCCGTCGACCTGAAGTCTGACGCGAGAGCGCAATTTGTTCATCAGCAGTGTCTGCTGAACATCGGCAAGACCGATTTCCCAAGCTGAACCTGCATGCATGACGGATGATTCAGGTGCAGCGCCTGTTCCGCCGTCGTGACCTGAGATCACGATATGATCCGCTTTACATTTGGCCACGCCTGCTGCGACAGTGCCAATGCCAATCTCTGACACCAGTTTGACCGAGATATCCGCATGGGTATTGGCAAGTTTTAGATCGAAAATCAACTGCGCCAGATCCTCAATGGAATAAATATCGTGATGAGGAGGCGGGGAAATCAGACCGATACCAGGCAGTGAATGGCGCAGCATACCGATATAAGGCGAAACCTTATGCCCGGGGAGCTGACCGCCTTCACCAGGTTTTGCTCCCTGTGCCATCTTGATCTGGATGACATCAGCACCGGCTAGATAATCTGCTGTAACGCCAAAGCGTCCGGAGGCAACCTGACGGATACGTGAGCGCATGCTGTCGCCCTTGTGTAAAGGGAAATCTACCAGGATATCATCCTTTAGGATCTTCTTTGTTGAAGTGTCCTCTGTGATTGTCGGCGTTCTTCTTGAATCCTCACCGCCTTCTCCTGAGTTTGACATTGCTCCCATACGGTTCATAGCAATGGCCATGGTGGTATGGGCCTCAGTAGATATGGCTCCCATCGACATAGCCGCAGTGGAGAATCTTCTGATGATGGAGTCCTCATCTTCCACTTCATCAAGAGGAACAGGAGTTGTCTTTTTAAATTGCAGAAGACCGCGCAGGGTCATCAGACGAGAGGACTGATCATTGATAATCTGTGCATATTTTTTATAGGTTTCGTAAGAACCTTCACGGACCGCACGCTGCAGATAGACCACGGCATCAGGAGTCCACATATGATTTTCCCCGTCATAACGCCAGTTGAGATTGCCTCCGTCATTAAGACTCGGATCCTGCAGTCGCTTTTTGATAAATGCTGCCTGATGAACATTTACGGCATCTGCGGCGATGTCAAAAAGACCAATGCCTTCAACCTGACTTGGGGTATTGGTAAAATATCTGTCGATAAATTCAGAGGACAGTCCTATAGCCTCGAAAATCTGGGCACCAATGTAGGACATATAGGTTGATATGCCCATCTTGGCCATGGTCTTGTAAAGTCCCTTGTCTACGGCATGAATATAGTTCTCAATATAGGTATCACGTTCAAAGTCATCCTTTGCCAAGGCGGCAACAACCTTTAAGGCAGTGTAAGGATGAATAGCCTCCGCTCCATAGCCGCCTAAAAGCGCAAAATGATGCACCTGACAGGCAGAACCTGTTTCGACCACCAGACCGGTACTGGTTCTCAGTCCGTTTTCAACCAGACACTGATGTACGGCCGAGGTAGCCAGTAGCGCAGGGATAGCCACCCGCTGTTCACTGACGTGACGGTCAGTGACAATCAGAATGTTGACGCCTGATTTTACTGCGTCAATGGCGGCTGCCCTGATTGAGGCAAGTCTGGCCTCAATACCGTCCTTGCCCCAGGAGACAGGGTAGGTAATATCAAGTTCTCTCGAGCGGAATTTATCAGATGTATGCTCCGAAATATGACGGATTTTCTCCATATCAGAACTCTTGAGAATAGGCTGATTGATCTCAAGACGTACCGGAGGGTTAGGATCAAGGATATTCAGCAGGTCAGGTCTTGGTCCGACAAAGGAGATGAGAGAGGTAACCATTTCCTCACGAATAGGATCGATTGGAGGATTGGTGACCTGCGCGAAAAGCTGGCGAAAATAGTCATAAAGAAGTTTTGGTTTTGCCGAAAGCACAGCAAGAGGGGTATCATTTCCCATCGACAGAACAGGTTCAAGTCCGTTCATTGCCATTGGTCGGATAATTCTTTCCACATCCTCTCTGGTATAACCGAATACTCTTTCAAGTGATCTGGTATCAAGGTTATAGGTTACAGGGGTATCCAGAGAACTGATATCCTGCAGTCTGATTCTGAGTTTATCAATCCATTCTTGATACGGCTTGGCATTGGCCAGTGAATTTTTGATCTCCGCATCATCCACAATTCGGCCCTGTTCCGTATCGATAAGCAGCATATGCCCAGGTTCCATCCTCCAGTGACGGGCAATGCGTTCTTCTGAGATATTGAGAACCCCTTCTTCGGATGCCATGACCACAAGATTGTCCTTGGTGATGATGTAGCGGGCAGGGCGCAGACCGTTCCTGTCCAGGGTCGCACCGATCTGGCGGCCGTCAGTGAAAGCTACCGCGGCAGGACCATCCCAAGGTTCCATCATGGCAGCGTGGTATTCATAGAAAGCGTGTAGTTTTGGATCCATCAGGGAGTCTTTTTCCCAGGCAGAAGGGATCATCATCATGGCTGCCTGGGCAAGAGAATAACCGGACAGCGTCAGCAGCTCAAAGACGTTGTCAAATGAAGCTGAATCTGACTGACCATGAAAGATCAGCGGCCACAATTTTTCCAGATCGCGTCCGAAAACCGGAGAGCTGATGTGCTTTTCCCGGGCACGGATCCAGTTGAAGTTTCCCCGCAGGGTGTTGATTTCGCCGTTGTGTGCGATCAGACGGAAAGGGTGTGCCAGGGACCACTGCGGGAAGGTGTTGGTGGAGAAACGCTGGTGAATAAGCGCAATGGCCGAGCAGCAGCGTGAGTCTGACAGATCGCGGAAATACTGTCCTACCTGCGAGGCCAGAAGCTGTCCTTTATAGACCACAGTACGTGCAGAAAAAGAGGGAATATAGAATTCCTTGCAGTGCTGGAGTCGGAGATTGGCTATGGCGATGGAGCAGCGTTTCCTGATTACATAGAGTTTGCGCTCAAGAGCATCGGTTACCAGTACATCTGGACTGTGACCGACAAAGATCTGTCTTATCACCGGTTCCTTTTCCCTGACCACAGGGGACATGGGAATATCTTCATTAAGAGGGACGTCACGCCATCCCAGAATAATCTGACCTTCAGCGTTAATTGCACGTTCAATTTCTTCCTGACAGGCATGGCGGGAGGCTTCCTCCTGCGGCAAAAAGATCATGCCGACCCCGTATTCACCTATAGGAGGAAGTTTGACTCCGAGCCGTAACATGTCGTCACGGTAAATTTGATCCGGGATCTGAATAAGAATACCGGCACCATCACCCTGCAGAGGGTCGGCGCCGACAGCACCGCGATGAGTCAGATTTTTTAAGACCTCAAGTCCTTGACTGACAATGCTGTGACTTTTCTGTCCCTTGATGTGGGCAATGAACCCGACGCCGCACGCATCGTGTTCATACTTACTGCTGTATAGGCCCTGATTTGTCATGTGTTTGTACCTGATTTTTATAATGTCCAGAGACAACAAGACCCCATTAAAGGGGCCTTGATAGCTTAAAACTTAGGTTTTGCCCTTTAATTTTTAATTAAAGACTGTAGTACAGTTCGAACTCAACCGGATGAGGGGTTGAACGAACCTTGGTATCTTCCTGACGTTTGAGCTCGATGAATGACTCAATGGCATCCTCTGAGAATACTCCGCCCTGCAGCAGAAATTCATGATCCTCTTCAAGGGCATTGAGGGCTTCTTCAAGAGAGCCGCAAACCTGAGGAATATTGGCAGCCTCTTCAGGTGGCAGGTCATACAGATTCTTATCCATCGGGTCACCCGGATTAATCTTGTTGAGAATACCGTCAAGACCGGCCATAAGCATGGCAGAGAACGCCAGATAAGGATTGGCGGTGCAGTCAGGGAAGCGAACCTCAATATGATTTGCTTTAGGGTTTAAAGAATAAGGAATACGAATTGATGCTGAACGGTTTGAGGCTGAATAGGCCAGCATCAGAGGAGCCTCGAATCCAGGAACCAGTCTCTTGTAGGAGTTGGTTGAAGGATTGGTTATGGCGTTGAGCGCCTTGGCGTGCTTGATAATACCGCCGATATACCATAAAGCTTCTTGTGACAGTCCACCGTACAGATTACCGGCAAAAATATTGCTGCCGTTCTTGGCGATAGACTGATGGACATGCATGCCTGAACCGTTGTCACCGGCCATAGGTTTTGGCATAAAAGTGGCGGTCTTGCCGTACTGATCGGCTACATTGGTAACGATATATTTGTACATCATTACCTCGTCGGCCTTCTTGGTCAGGGAGTTGAACTGAGTTGCAATCTCGTTCTGACCTGCTGTGGCAACCTCGTGATGATGGGCCTCGATCACCATGCCCATATCTGCCATTATCTTGCACATCGCCGAACGGATATCCTGAGATGAATCTACAGGAGGAACCGGGAAGTAACCGCCTTTGACCTGAGGACGGTGTCCCTTATTTCCTTCCTCATATGAGGCGTCAGAGTTCCAAGCTGCCTCATAGTCATCAATGGCGACCATGCAACCGCTCATATTGCTCTTAAAACGGATGTCATCAAAGAGGAAGAATTCCGGCTCCGGACCAAAATAGGCTTCATCACCGATGCCCGTTGATCTTAAATATTCCTCTGCGCGACGTGCTACTGAACGAGGGTCACGATCATAGCCTGTGAGAGTCTGCGGATCCAGAATGTCGCAGCGCACCAGAAGGGTCGGATCTGCATAGAACGGATCTAAGGCTACAGTATCGATATCCGGCTTTAAAATCATGTCTGATTTGTCAATACCACGCCAGCCGGCGATTGATGAACCGTCGAACAGTTTGCCCTCTTCAAAGAACTTTTCTTCAACGACACTGACAGGAAGAGTGATATGCTGCTCCTTACCCTTGGTATCTGTAAATCTGAGATCAATGAATTTCACATCATGTTCTTTGATGAGATCACTAACTGCTTTAAAGTCCATTTCATGCTCCTGAGGGAAAAAAAACTTTGCTTTTGTTTGTATGGCTAGATTGTGCGGTTTCCCTGACAGTAAGTCAAAGTTATTTTGAACGTGGCACTAAAACAATACATTGTCACAGTGCTTCGCTCTAAAACTGTGCCTTCAAAAAAATCACTATTTCTCAGGTAGTAAAAATAGTGAACGGGAAAAAACAGCCATAAGCTAATGCATTATAGCCGAAAAACATGCACCTTTATGGTGATAACTATCTCTGGCGGAAAATATTAATTGAGCGCTGAGAAAAACGCGGCGACTCTGTCTGCTGACACCTGTGTGGTGTCAGCGAGATGAGATAAAATCTGGTTCAGATTTCTTTTGCTAGCACATCCTGCACAAGGTAAAAGCCTTCAATATCAATACCTGTTTCACGAATTTTTTTCATTCCCATCTGTTCATAAAAGCCGTAGGCCCTGTTATGAGGGCTGACCAGCAGTTCAAGAGTGCAGGTTTTCGGGTGTACTGTTTTGATATATTCAGTGATTTGGTTAAAGAGTGCCGTTCCTATACCATGATGACGGTGTGCCTTGTCAACCATAATCTTCGGCAACAGGAAAAGATCGGGACCCTGCTCGATGACTGAGGCGTAGCCGCAGTCTTTTTCATCTTCGCTGACCACGAAAAAGATCTGACCTGAGTTCAGGTCGTTTTGCAGAACATCCTGTGAATACAGACGTTCAAACATAAGATCAATGAGTTCGGTATCAAGTACCCCAGAGAAATCGTTGGGCAGAGTGGCATTGGACAGATCATGTATGGCTCTTATATCCTGAGGGGAAGCCCTTCTTATAGAAATCATAATTTACCTCGTCTGAGATCACAGTAAGGTAAGATTAGCGCAGATTTGAAGGTGAGAGGCATTATAGACAACAGGTTATGCCGAAAAATTGTATTATTGTGTGCAGACCGCCAAAAATCAGCATATCAGCCTGTTTTTCCATTTGGGAACGATTTGTAACTTGTGTACGGTCGAGAAAAGAAAAGCGCCAGAACCTGACGATAGTGAAAAGTTCTGACGCTCTGTGACAGTAGAGTCAAACTACTTAATCATGGCATGGAGTTCCTGCAGAGAGTGAACATTATGATATTCATCCTCAGGCAGTGCCTCGATGGCTGCGAAGGCTGCATTAAGTGTAGTTGTATAGGCTACCGCATAACGCAGGGCATTACGTCTCAACTCGCGGGAGTCTATTACGGACTGTCTGCCTTCAGTGGTATTTATAACCCAGCTGTATCTTCCCGACTTGATATAGTCAAGAATATTAGGACGTCCCTCATAGACCTTGTTGACATGTTTAACCTTCACTCCGGCCTCATGCAGAGTATTATAGGTTCCCGTGGTTGCTTCAAGCACAAAGCCGTGCTGCTCAAGCAGTTTACCCAGTTTTGCCAGTCGGTCCTTATCTGATTTCTTCACAGAAAGCAGAATGGTACCGGTACGCTCAATCGGGCAGTTCGCCGCCAGTTCCGCCTTGGCAAAGGCCTCAGGGAACAGTTTTGCAGTTCCCATGACTTCACCTGTGGATCTCATCTCAGGTCCGAGCAGAGGGTCAGATCCCGGGAATTTGGCAAACGGTAGTACCACCTCTTTAACAGAGTAATAAGGTGGAATAATCTGTTTGGTAATGCCCTGTTCTTTCAGACTTCTGCCGGTCATGACGCGGGCTGCAACCTTGGCAAGAGGCAGTCCGGTGGCCTTGGAGACAAACGGAACAGTACGTGCTGCACGCGGATTTACCTCAATGAGGTAGATCTTGTCTTCGCGAACTGCAAGCTGTACGTTCATCAGACCTTTAACATTAAGAGCCAGTGCCAGATCAATTGATATTTTGACCAGCTGCTGCTTGATAGCATCACTTAAGTGCCAAGGCGGCAGTACACAGCTGGCATCACCGGAGTGAACGCCGCACTCTTCGACGTGCTCCATGATTCCGCCGATAACGACATCGGTACCGTCGGCAACTGCATCAACATCGATCTCAATTGCGTGATCAAGGAATTTATCAAGAAGAACAGGGGAACGGTTGGAAACCTTAACCGCTTCAGCGAAGTAATGACGCAGATCCTCTTCGTCATAGACCACTTCCATAGCACGTCCGCCAAGAACATAGGATGGACGTACCACCAGTGGATAGCCGATATCCTTTGCCGTTGCCACGGCCTGAGCCAAAGAAGTGGCTGTGCCGTTCTTTGGCTGCAGCAGTTTAAGTCTGTTTACCACTTCCTGGAAGAGTTTTCGGTCTTCGGCACGGTCGATATCAGCAGGAGAAGTTCCAATGATAGGCACACCTTCAGCCTCAAGTTTACGGGCAAGTTTTAATGGTGTCTGTCCGCCAAACTGAACAATCACTCCCTCAGGTTTTTCGACACGGGCAATTTCAAGCACATCCTCAAGGGTGACAGGTTCAAAATACAGACGGTCTGAAATATCATAGTCTGTAGATACGGTTTCAGGATTGCAGTTTACCATGATGGTCTCGAATCCGTCTTCGCGTAGAACCATGGAGGCATGTACGCAGCAGTAGTCGAACTCAATACCCTGACCGATACGGTTAGGACCGCCGCCTAACACAATGATCTTGCGTCTGTTCGTTGGGTTTGCCTCGCATTCCTGCTCATAGGTTGAGTACATATAGGCAGTTGAGGTGGCAAATTCGGCAGCACAGGTATCGACTCGCTTGTAGGTTGGGTAAACATCATGGGACCAGCGGCGGGCACGAACCTTATCCTCAGTGGTGTGCAGCAGGGTGGCAAGACGTAGGTCTGAAAAACCGCGTGCTTTGAGGTCGCGCATCTCGTCTGCGTCGACTGATTTTAAGGTTCGGCCTTCAAGACTGGTTTCTATATCTATAATTTCTTTGATCTGGGTTAAGAACCAGCGGTCAATCTTGGTCAGAGCAAAGATCTCATCGACGGTCATCCCGATGCGGAAGGCGTCTCCGACATACCAGATACGGTGGGCGCCGGCATTTTCAAGTTCGTGCATGAGCTTGGTACGGGCATCAGGACTGTCCATATTGAGTCGCGGATCAAAACCTGATTTGCCGGTTTCAAGACCGCGTAGGGCCTTCTGCATTGATTCTTGGAAGGTACGACCAATAGCCATGACCTCGCCAACTGATTTCATCTGAGTGGTCAGTCGGTCATCAGAGTTAGGGAATTTTTCAAAATTAAAACGCGGTACTTTCGTGACTACGTAGTCAAGTGCCGGCTCAAATGAAGCAGGGGTCTTATCTCCGGTAATATCATTTCCAAGTTCATCCAGGGTATATCCGACAGCAAGTTTGGCTGCTATCTTGGCAATAGGAAAACCTGTTGCCTTGGAGGCCAGCGCTGAGGAACGGGAGACACGAGGATTCATCTCAATGATAACCATTCTTCCGGTATCAGGGTTGATACCGAACTGGACATTGGAGCCTCCAGTTTCGACACCGATTTCACGCAACACAGCCATCGCCGCGTTACGCATTAACTGGTATTCTTTGTCTGTCAGCGTCTGTGCCGGAGCAACGGTGATTGAGTCACCGGTATGAATTCCCATCGGGTCGAGGTTTTCTATCGAGCAGACAATGATGCAGTTGTCCTTGCGGTCACGCACCACCTCCATCTCGAATTCTTTCCAACCGATAAGAGACTCGTCAATCAGCAGCTCGTGAGTTGGTGAAAGTTCCAGACCCTTGATGCAGATTGATTCAAATTCTTCCGGATTGTAGGCAATACCTCCACCGGTACCACCCATAGTAAATGACGGACGGATAATGCAAGGGAAACCGACTTTTTTCTGTACACCCCAGGCTTCGTCCATGGAATGGGCAATTCCTGCACGAGGGCATTCAAGGCCGATTTTCTTCATAGCCTGATCAAAGCGCTCACGATTTTCTGCCTTATCAATGGCATCGGCCTTAGCGCCAATCATTTCTACGCCGTATTTTGCTAAGATTCCGTGCTTATCAAGATCGAGTGCGCAGTTTAGGGCCGTCTGACCACCCATGGTTGGCAGGATGGCGTCAGGATGTTCCTTTTCGATTATGTGTTCGACTACCCGCCAGTGAATAGGTTCGATATAGGTTACGTCGGCGAGATCAGGATCGGTCATGATGGTTGCCGGATTTGAGTTTACCAGTACCACCCTGTAGCCTTCTTCTCGAAGCGCACGACAAGCCTGAGTGCCTGAATAATCGAATTCACATGCCTGACCGATGACAATCGGACCTGCACCTAAAATTAAAATCGTTTTAATATCTGTACGTTTTGGCATGACGGCTCCTAGGCTTTATGGCGATATGCGCGCATTAAGTCAATGAAATGATCAAACAGCGGCTGTGGATCATGTGGACCAGGACTAGCCTCAGGATGTCCCTGAAAACTGAATGCAGGTACATCAGTTCTCTCCACTCCCTGCAGGGTACCGTCAAACAGTGAGCGGTGGGTAGGTTTCAGATTGTCAGGCAGGGAGGTTTCATCGACCGCAAAACCGTGGTTCTGGGCAGTAATGAACACGCGACCGCTCTGTATATCCTTTACTGGGTGGTTGGCACCGTGATGACCAAATTTCATCTTGGCAGTCTTTGCGCCTGAGGCAAGACTCATCAGCTGATGACCAAGACATATGCCGAACAAAGGAATGCCTTTGTTTAAAAATTCGCGGATAGCATCCTGTGCATAGGTGCAAGGTTCCGGATCTCCAGGACCGTTACTGAGGAAGATACCATCTGGATTCATTTTGATGACATTTTGCGCAGGTGTGGTCGCAGGTACTACCGTGATCTTGCAGCCACGGTCTGCGAGCAGACGCAGAATGTTGCGTTTGATACCGAAATCGTAGGCTACGACATTCCATTCGGTTCTGGCCTGATCGATATATCCCTGCCCAAGTTCCCACGAACCCTCAGTCCAGTTGTAAATCTTATCAGTGGTAACTTCCTTGGCCAGATCCATTCCCTTGATGCCTGCAAACGCACGGGCCAGCTCAAGAGCCTTTTTCTCGGTCATCTTCGGATCTGTTGACAGGCAGCCGTTCTGAGCTCCCTTTTCCCGGATGATTCTTGTAAGCATACGGGTATCGATGCCGCAGATACCAGGTTTTCTATATTTGGCAAGGAAGTCGCTTAGCGGACTGCTGCTGCGGAAATTAGAGGCTATGCATGACAGGTCGCGAATGATAAGACCCATCGCCCAGATGTTTGAGGATTCAACATCTTCTTCGTTGGTTCCGTAGTTGCCGATATGAGGATAGGTGAGAGTAACAATCTGACTGGCGTAGGATGGATCAGTGAGGATTTCCTGATAACCGGTCATGGAAGTATTAAAAACAACCTCACCGACGGTTGTTACGTCAAGAGCGCCGAAGGCTTTGCCCTTAAAGACTGTACCGTCTGCGAGTGCAAGGATTGCGGATGAGACCACAAAGACCCCCAGAATTGAAGAGTGAATTTACGCGGACTTTTGATCATAAGATCAATATGTTATGAATTGTTCTCACGAGATCTCAGTCGCTAATATTTTAGCCAAAAGATTATGCTTTTCAAGACTTCAAGCATTATGTCCAAGAACTCTTAGCAATCAGTGGGGAAAGAGCAAAAAAATCAGCTGTGATAATGAATTACAAGTGTGCAATTTTCGTGCAAAGAAGATCAGAATAGTTTGGCATTATCTGCTAAAATATGGCGACTTATTTTTTTGGAGATTTTATGTCTGCTTCCCCTGTTAAGCTTATTTTCGTAACTGGTGGCGTAGTTTCCTCTCTTGGTAAGGGCATTGCCGCTGCATCTTTAGCTGCTGTCCTTGAGGCACGCGGATTGAAAGTCACCATCATGAAACTGGATCCTTATATCAATGTTGATCCGGGTACCATGAGTCCAATTCAGCATGGTGAAGTTTTTGTTACCGAAGACGGTGCCGAGACTGACCTTGATTTAGGTCACTATGAGCGCTTTATCCATGCCAAGTTAACAAAGAACAATAATTTTACAACCGGCAGAATTTATTCAGACGTGATCCGAAAAGAGCGCCGCGGTGATTACCTGGGCGCTACTATTCAGGTTATTCCTCATATCACCAACGCTATTAAAGAAAAGATTATGGCCGGTGCTGAGGGTAATGATATTGCTCTGGTTGAAATCGGCGGTACCGTAGGTGATATCGAGTCTCTGCCGTTCTTAGAGGCTATACGTCAGCTGGCCGTGGAAGTAGGTCGCGAAAATACCGTCTTTATGCATCTGTCACTGGTCCCTTATCTTAAGACCTCTGGTGAAATCAAGACTAAACCGACACAGCATACTGTTAAGGAACTCCTCTCTATCGGTATTCAGCCTGATATTCTTATTTGCCGTTCAGAATGCGCCGTTCCTCCACATGAGCGTCACAAGATTGCCATGTTCTGTAACGTCTCTGAGCGTGCCGTAATCTCTCTTAAGGATGTTGACTCAATTTATAAGATACCGGCTTTACTTAAGAGCCAGTATCTTGATCAGCTGATTGTTGACAGATTCGGCATTAAATGCAAGGAAGCGGATCTGTCTGACTGGGAACAGGTGCTGTATCAGCAGGCAAACACCGTAGGCGAGGTTACCATCGGTATGGTAGGCAAATATGTTGAACTGCATGATGCCTACAAGTCCGTAAATGAGGCGTTAAAACACGGTGGACTCAAGAATCTTCTGAGCGTCAATATCAAGTACATTGATTCTGAGGACGTCGAGGTCAAGGGTACAGAGGTACTCAAGGGACTAGATGCGATTCTGGTTCCTGGAGGTTTCGGCAAGCGCGGTGTTGAAGGAAAGATTGCCGCTGCAAGATATGCCCGTGAGAACAATATTCCGTATCTTGGTATCTGTCTTGGTATGCAGGTTGCAATTATCGAATATGCCCGTGATGTTGCCGGTATGGAAGGTGCAAATTCAACAGAGTTTGATCCGAAGACCAAATATCCTGTTATTGCTCTTATCACAGAGTGGCTTGATGAGGCTGGCAATATTGAGAAACGTTCTGACAAGTCAGATCTTGGCGGTACAATGCGTCTTGGCGGTCAGTTATGCCATCTGAAGAAAGATTCACTTGTCCGCAAGCTTTACGGCAGTGACGATATTGTTGAGCGTCACCGTCACCGTTATGAGGTGAACAACAACCTTATTACCAAGATTACTGAAGCAGGTCTGAAGATTGCCGGTTTATCAACAGACAATAAACTCGTTGAGATTGTTGAGGTGCCGAATCATCCGTGGTTTATCGGTGTACAGTTCCATCCTGAGTTTACCTCAAACCCAAGACGCGGACATCCTCTGTTCAGCGGCTTTATTAAAGCGGCAAAAGAGTATCAGGATAAGCATAACAGCTGAGTATGAACAAAATCAGAATAGGTCACGGCTTTGATGTTCACGCCTTCGGTGGGCAGGGTCCGTGCGTTCTGGGCGGAGTTAAAGTCCCTTCTGAGAAGGGACTTTTGGCTCACTCAGATGGCGATGTTGTGTTGCATGCGATAAGTGACGCTTTGCTCGGAGCTTTGGCTTTAGGCGATATCGGTCATTTTTACCCTGACAATGACGACCGTTTTCTGAACATTGACAGTAGAGTACTGCTGCGTGACGTGTATCAGAAGGTTAAAGATTGTGGCTACAGACTGGGTAATCTCGATGTCACTGTGATGGCTCAGGTTCCGAAGTTAGCCCCTTATGAGCAGATGATGAGAGAGAATGTTGCCGCTGATCTTGAATGCGATCTTTCTGCGGTAAGCATTAAAGCCACCACGACAGAAAAACTCGGTTTTGTCGGGCGAAAGGAAGGTATAGCCACGGAAGCTGTGGTTATACTGTTTGCAGAAGTTTAAAAGTCAGTTTTCTCCAGCATAGCAAGGGCGGCAACCCGCCTTTCCTCTCACTCCTTACAACAGGACTTAGGCTTTTGTCTGCTCTTGACTGAACATGGCTAGCGCAGACACTTTCTTGAGATATTTGAAGTCTATGTCTATGGAAGCATTGCGATTGTGAGTAAAATGTTTCCTGAAACAGTCGCTAATCATTCCAATCGTGGTAAGTTGACTGACAGTAACGGCTAGTTAATTTGGTGATAATGCACACTATGGAACTTTTTGACAGATGTTCTGGTGGTAGGAAATACCTGAGAACAGTGTTCTGCTGTGTGTTTTTTTTCCTTGCCGTGTCAGGTTGCGCCTCCAAGGAGGATTCTCTGCTTGCTGAAAAGAATGACATTAAGGATCCTGTTTCTTTCTCTGTCCATGGTATCAGCGGTGATCTTTTAGAAAACGTCAGAAATGAACTGTCGGGCATGAATGAGATTTCAAGCAAGAGAGCGAATCTTTTTGTCCGTGAAATACGCGATAAAGTGCAGAAGGTCATGCATGCCCTTGGCTACTATCATCCTAAGATTGAATTAACTCTGCCTACTGAGGATGATGTGAAGAAAATCATCAGTGTCGAGATTGAGCCTGGAAAACCGCTGTTTATTCGTGATTGTGCTGTGGATATCCTGGGGGAGGGGGCATTCTATTCATCTTTTTTCAGAATTATTGAGCAGAGCGGTGTTAAGAGTTATTCCATCTTAAATCACGGTCAGTACGAAAACCTGAAAAACATGCTGCGCAGCAATGCCATGTCCTTAGGTTTCTTTGATGCCAAACTGGTGACCTCGAGAATCATTGTTTACGAAGATGAAAACGTTGCCGATATCGAACTGGTTTATGACACGGGCAAGCGCTACAGTTACGGTAAACTTATTACTGATGACAAGACACAGGAGTTGCTCTATCCGGTACAAAATCTGTATACCCTCACTGAGGGCAAACCTTTTGCCAGCGAAGAGATGAAATCCTATTCTAGTTCGTTAAATCAAACTGGTTTTTACTCATCTATCGACGTCAGACCACGTGTCAATCTTAAGAAGGATTATCAGGTGCCGGTTGAGGTAAAACTTGAAAAACAGAAGGAAAACATCATCAAACTGGGTATAGGCTATTCGACTGATGAGCAGGCACGGTTGCTGCTATCCTGGGACAAGCCTATGTTGAACCGCTACGGTCATTCACTGAGAACCTATGCCCGTACGTCAGTCGTTAAACAGGATGCCCAGATCCTCTACAAGATCCCGAGAGACAATCCGAATCTTGATTACTATTATGTGAAACTTGCCCAGATCCATACCGACATCAATGATACGTTATCCGATCTGTCGCACGGCAGTTTTCATTATGTTTCAAACACCAAAGGCTCGTGGGGACGGGACATTTCGCTGAGTCTTGAATATGAGGACTACGAGCAGGGTTCGGAAAGAGGATACAGCTTAAATCTGATGCCGGGCATCATGTTGAGCCGTTATGAAAATTCAGGGGGAATTGATCCTCATACGGGATACAGTTTCAGGTTTGAGATGACTGGCGGTTTAAGTGCTGTTACGGACTATGACTTTTTGCGGATTAATGCCGAATTGAAAGGGATCATGAGTCCAACTCCGGATTCGAGATTATATGTGAGAGGTCAGTATGGTGCTATTTTAGGCAGTGATGCGCGCCGTGTTCCGCCGTCAAAACGTTTCTTTGCCGGTGGCATCAAGACCATACGTGGTTATGGTTATCTTGATGAAGCTCCATCTAACTCAGGAGGTCTGTCAGGTGGTATCTATATGGCAACTGGAACTACAGAATTCCAGTTTCCATCAGGTTTTTCCTCAGGACGAATCGCGGTATTCCTTGATGCGGGGTTTGTTTCAAACAGTATGCGTACGAACGTTAAATGGCTTTTTGGTCCTGGTATAGGCTATCGTTATATTTCAAAATACGGAACCTTGAGAGTTGACGTGGCCTACGGTTGTCAGAATGATGCAGGTGTCAGACTGCACGTGGCCTTCGGTCCGGAGTTTTAGTTTCATATGATGGTATCAGCTCTAAAAAAACTGCTCTGGGTAGCATTGTCCTGTCTGATTGCCATCCTGCTTATTGCCTGTATCACTTTCTATTATCTGACCGGAACGACACATGGTTCAAGAGCATTACTTGAAAAAAGTCGTGAATATTTAAGAGATTACGTTGAAATTGAAGCTGAAATAACCGAAGGTAGTCTCCTGTTCGGCTTTAAAAGCGACAAACCGATAAGTGTGGTGGTTCCTGAGGTGGTCACTATCACCTCTGATTCTCTTGACCTAAACTATAACGTCTTTGATCTCATAACCAAGAACGTCCTAGTGATTGATCTCCTGAGTATTCCCAATCTAAAAGTTAATCTGCTGATATCGTCACAGGGGCCTGAAGATGAATCAGACACGGAGGAGTTTGACGATGAATCCTTCAGACTGAACTTTCCTGTGCCTATCGTGATCAAAGAGCTGCGATCAACAGATTTTGCCTACCTGTCTGATATTGTCGACGTCAGAATAAAGAATATTGACCTGTCGCTTGAGGCCAGAGATGATTTGGCCTCAGTTACCGGTGGTACTGTTGACAAGGTTACGGTTCAGCTTCATGACGAGATTCTTGACGATGAGGAAGATGATGATAAGACTGTTCATGTCATGACTTTTGATGGTGGCGGAAATGCAGGGGCTGAACTGATTGAAAAACTCGGTCCTATCCCGTTACCGCTTAATGCGTCTATCTCCAATCTTAAGATCAAGAATGGTCGCTATTTTATGACTGTCTATGACTCCGGACTGTTTGATGCTGATGTATCCGCATTCTGGAGCGGTACTTTACTGCAGGTTTCACAGGTGCACGCTGACAGTCATGAACTTGGCGAGGTGTGGGTCAGTGGAACACTTGATTTTGTAGATTATTTCAATTTCGATTTTAAAGTCCGTGGGATAGGTAAGCGCAATCAGTACACCTCCTCTCAGTATGAGGGCGCTCTGTATGCTCTCAATGGAGAAGGCACTCTCACTGGTAATCTGACTGACTTGAGTTTTGCTGCGACTATAAGTCAGCCGCAGCGCTTTGCGGTGAAATCAAGAATCAATACCCTCTCAGACGATCTGCCTTGTGAACTGAGACTGACCGCGCAGAGTCTCAGATATCCACTGCTATATGCGGCAGCCTCGGCGACCGATACAGTTCCTGAGACAACAGAGGTAACGTTTGACAGCTGGCAGAAGACCTCTGATATGTCGCAGATTATGAGCCTTAACAGTAACGGGGCAAAGATAGATTATCTTTCTGAAGAACAAAAGGAGATCAAGGCGCAGGTAGAGGGACTGTATCTGTCCTCGTCAGGCTCGATTATAAACGGCATGGATACCGTGATGTCGGGGAAATTTACTGGATATGGACTTGAGCATACCAATGTTCTTCTTGAAGGCTGTCTGGGGCTTCTGCACAGCGAGATAAAAAAGCTTAGTGCCGATGGAGAATACGAGAAAACCAGGTTTGTAACCTCTTTTGCCGGGCGGGTTGATTACGAAGATGAATTATCGACAGAGGGCAGTGTGTTGTTCGAGTCTCCGGATCTGGGGGCGCTCCATAATGAACTTAAGGGTAGATTTGTTTCACAGTTAGACTTTAAGTCAGCCTATGAACAGAAGAAGGGACTAATAAGTTTTACCATCGATGAACTTAATTCAACCTTCCTACTGAAGAATACCAAAGCCTCTCTTGAAGGACGGAAGATTTCCGGAACACTGCTTGATAACGGTGAGGATCCTCAGATCTCTATAGAAAAATTAACCTTAAGTCATAAGGATAATTATCTTGATTTATCCGGTAATCTTTCTGAAAACAGTAGCCTGAATGCAGTCTTGAAGTTTGATGATCTTTCTGCTTTTGCTCAGGAGCTGTCTGGGCAGTTTAATGCTCATATGATGATTACTGGTTCTCATAAGAGTCCTGCTATTGAACTGGTTGGAACCTCAAAATATTTGGCAATCGATAAGGTCAGTGCTCTTAATCTTGCTGTGAACTCAACCTTTAACTTGAAGCAAGAAAAGGTCAGCGTTGCCGTGATTGCCGACAGTGTGAAACTCTCACCAGAACTTAAGGCTTCACGAAAATGCGCCTTTGATTTGTCTGGTACTCTGCTTGCGCATCGTCTCAGTTTAAACTGCGGCGGCAATAACGGTGGCTTTATCAGTACTGAAGGCTCATATGACCGTAATACCGGTCTGCTCAAAGGACAGATAAAGGATCTTCTCTTTGTCAGTGAATTTTCCGATCCTGTCTCACTTAAAAAAGCAGTTGAATTCAGAATTGATACTCTTACTGATACTGAGAGTGATGAACTTTCCGGAAGCATTGAAGCTTTTGAGCTGACAAGCAAACAGTTTGGTCAACTGACGGTTGCAAAAACGGTTTTTGCCGGTGATTCACTGCATACTTCAATGAAAATCGACGACCTGCCTCTTAAGGGCTTTGCCCGCTATCTGCCGGAAGACTCCCATCTTGAAGGAACAGTGGCAGTAAGTGCCCAGTTGGATATAGAAGCAGGAACCCCGAGTCTTAAAGGCGCACTGTCCTCGTCTTCAGGTCATCTGTATCTGCCAGAATTTAGATTTGCTTATCAGTCAGTCAAACTAGAAACTGAATTTGACAACAGTGAGGCAAAGGCGGCGCTAACGGTTGCACTTCCCGGAGACAATGGCAGTCTTGCCACAAATATCAGCATCAAGGACCCTACGGGCAGCAGAGTTCTTGCTGGCAACATACAGGTGAAAGAGCTTGACCTCGATCTTTTTGATGCACTGAGCAGTAATTTTAATGAACTTTACGGTAAAGCCAATATCAGCGGTACTCTCTCAGGTTCGCTGAACCAACCGCTGTTTAACGGCAAAATAACCGTTAAAGGAAAGGCGGAGCCGTACTATGATGTCGGATCAGTCAATGGCTTTGATCTGACTGTTGATGCCCGGGGAGCAAACGGTCAGCTGAGCGGTAAGGTCAAACTGAACGAAGGAGTGCTCAATTTTGGTGGCGATCTTGACTGGTCAGACAGCGCTAAAGCCAATATTTCCCTGGATGCTGATAATCTGCCGGTATTCCTGCTCGGTTACGGTGTAGCCTACACCAATGTGCATACCAGGGCCGTTCTGGATAAAAGTCTTGATATAAGCGGACGTATTGATATTCCAAGTGCAAGTATTGTAGTGGAGGGCCTTAATTCTTCTGTCACTTATCCGTCATCAGATGAGATTATTGTCGGTAAAAACGGCAGTTCGGCGCTTATCAGGGAGAAAGCCAGAAAGAAGTCGTCACTTGAGACCAGCATAAATGTGGATGTTAATCTTGGCAGTAAAGTCAACCTGCGGGCCATGGGTTTGAGGGCTCAGGTGGTTGGCGGAATCAAGATCCGTAAAAAAATATCAGAGGATGGTATAAACGGCTATGGCACTGTATCTTTGGAACACGGCGTGGCTGATTTATACGGACACCATTTCTTGGTGAACTATGCTAATACCTTCTTTAATGGTAATATAGCCCATCCGAAACTTGGAGCTGAGATAATTGCAGATCCCTCAGGACTCGATAATAACGTCATTGTTGGTGTAAAGGTTCTTGGTGATGTGGCTGATCCGCACATTGAACTATTCTCCAAACCTTCGATGTCTGAAAATGAAATCATATCCTATCTGATTTACGGTCACGGACTTGATAAATCGAGCGGTGATGCATCCGCTGGCGGTGCTGAACTTCTGATGGCTCTGGGACTAGGAACAACAACCGGAATGATCAATTCAGTTGCCACAGCATTCGGCATGCATAGTGTGCAGGTCGGTTCAAAAGGTACAGGAGATGAGACGCAGTTTGGTATTCAGGGATATCTGACCAAGGATATTCGTATATCCTACGGTTATGGTTTATTCACCTCAGTAGGTGAATTTTCCCTAAGATACGAACTAATGCGAAGACTTTATATTGAGTTTGCATCATCAATCGGTCAGGCGGTTGATTTGATTTACAGTTTCGAGTTTGATTAAACTGCCGGAGGCGGTCATGTTAGTAGTCAAGGAACTTAAAACTTTATATTCTGAAGAAGAAATTCAGAAGAAAGTCAGAGAACTGGGAGCAAGAATTACGGCTGATTACAAAGGCGAGGATCTTCTTTGTGTCTGTGTGCTGAACGGTGCCGTACTTTTTTTCACAGACCTTATTCGTCGTATTGACAACATGGGAGTCTCAATTGATTTTCTGCGCGCCTCTTCCTACGGAGAAGGCACCTCTTCTTCAACTGTAGTCAAGATTTTAAAAGACGTTGATGCTGATGTTAAAGGTAAGAACGTGCTTTTTATTGAAGATGTTATTGATTCTGGTTTGACCATGAAGCGAGTAATGGAAATGTTCCGCGATCGCGGGGCAAAATCTGTAAAACTCTGCGCCTGTATAGATAAACGCGAACGTCGGATCGCTGATGTCAAAATAGATTATGCCGGCTTTGTGCTGGAAAAAGGCTTCATTGTCGGTTATGGTCTTGATCTGGCGGAAAAGTACCGTAATCTGCCTGCAATCTATGAGGCTGTCATTGAAGAAAAATAATTCCTCTGTTGCAGCGAAGTCAGAACAGAATGATGAACCTTCAGATGAGGTTTTAGAACTTGAACTTGAAGATCTGACTGCTGATTTCGGAGATTTTCGTTTTCAGAGTACGAAAGAGGTGAGTCCCCGCAGTTTTGCCTCTTTGCAGTTGCGTGCGGCCAATGCTGTAAAAACGCTGTTCAGGACTTCTGATCGTCTGCTGTTGCTATGCGGTTCTGGGGCTGTCGATCTCATCGGTACAGCTTGTGATCTGGTCAGAGAGAATGTGGGACTTAATCCGACGGTTGCATACGCTCCTACAAAATTCGAAATGTTCGGTGATGATAAAACCGACGGTATCCTGACTGAGGGCGGCTGCGTGGTTATGCCATGCTCACATCTTATCGACCATCCCAAACGGTTGGGCATGCTGGATGCCTGTCTGAATCTTAACCATAAGCTTAAACTGATTCTCTGTGGTGATGCTACAGACTGTGCTCAGCTACTGATGATGTGGCCACAGCTTGAAAATGCTCTGCATGCCGATATAGTTACAGAATTCTCGTCATCAGGGGCTTTGCGTCTGATAGCTGGTCTTATTGCATCATATCGTGTCAAGGGCGAGGTCCGCGACTTTGATTTTGCGGCTGTGGAACTGCTCTGTTATTACGGCTGTAGAGTCAGTGGCGATCGCAGATGGCTGGGCATTCCTGAAATCAAACTGAAACAGGTTATAAAGGAAGCTGATTTATATGCTGGTGCCAGTCAGCTAATTACAGTTCGCAATGTATTAAAGGCGATCGGAGCGGATGATTTTCGTGCTAATTATTTGGCCGAGGCTGAACTTAGAGATCATCGCGACAGGCAGATCCTGATGTCTACGCAGGGTCAGGTTGTAGGACAAATCAACGGTCTTTCGGTAATAGAGACCTCGGGGACATCGTATGTCTATGGTGAGCCAGTGCGTATCACCGCTACCCTGCGCGCCGGCGGTGAAGGTGACGTCATCGATATAGAGCGTAAAGCCGAACTTGCCGGACAGATCCATGCAAAGGCCATGATGATCATCAATGGTTTTCTGACGAAGGAGTTTGGTTCGCAGCAGCCTTTACCGGTATCGGCAAGTCTGGTGTTCGAACAGTCATACAGTGAGATAGATGGTGACAGTGCGTCGCTGACAGGTCTGTGTGCTGTAATCTCCTGTCTTGCTGAAGCTCCAATCAGGCAGGATCTGGCTGTGACCGGTGCAGTTGATCAGTTTGGCGATGTGCAGAGTGTGGGTGGTGTCAATGAAAAGATTGAGGGCTTCTTTAAAATTTGCCGTCTGCATGGTCTGACCGGCACTCAAGGCGTAATTATCCCTAAATCATGTGTGCATCAGCTGATGCTACGTCCTTCGGTTATAAGAGCTATCAAAGAGGGAAGATTCCATATTTATACTGTGTCGCATGTTACTGGTGCTACCAAACTGCTGCTTTCTCTGCCGTGGGGAGAACCGGAGGTACAGGATTCAGTATGCGGAATGATCAGTGACCACCTTGATGAGTTGTTAAACCATGAACTAAAACCATGGTGGCATTTTTGGTAATGCCGCATGTTGTTCTGCTGTTTAAGGTTATGAACTTTTTTGTTGTATTATGAAGCTGTTACAGATAAAGAATGTTTTGTATGAATTGTATAGAGGAAGACTTGCTATGAAGGTGCTGAAAACTTTGGTTGTGGTCGTTTCTGCTGTACTTATGTTTGCCGCAGGCCCGGTTCAGGCGGAAAAATTAACTTTAAGAATTGGCACTGATCCAAGTTTCTATCCGTTTGAGTTTACGCGACCTGAGTATTCGTCTCTGGTTGGCTTTGATATTGATATTATGGAAGCCATTGCCAAGGCTTCTGGTTTTAAGATCAAATGGGTTTTAAAGCCTTTTGAAGATCTGGAAGATAATCTACAGAAAGGCATTCTTGATGCTGTCATCTCAGGCATTGTGATTAATAACGAGCGCAAACAGGTTTATGATTTCTCCGATACATATATGAACTCAGGCCGTAGCATAATGATCCACAAGCGGCATCTTGATTCTATAAAAAACGAAAGTGATCTTGAGGGAAAGAGGGTCTGCTATCTGGACAATAAAAGTCCCAAAACCAGAAGTGTCTCAATCGCAAATGCGAATATGATATCGTGCGGCCCTATTCAAGACTGCGTGCTGAAACTCAGTAAAGGTGAATGTGAAGGTTTTGTCCATGGATTTGCCTCGCTAAGTCATTTTCTGGTCAGAAATCCTAATCCTGAACTTGTAGTGATCTCCGATTTCTATGATCTTGATTTGTCTTTGGCAATCATGCTCAAGAAAGACGTAATGAAGACAAAATTCCTTATTGATGATGGTCTGAAGAAGATAAAGATTGACGGCACCTACAAGGATATTTACAACAAGTGGTTTTCCAGAAACTGAGAAATACCTTTTGTTTTCAGGCGTCACTGATTCGGCAGAGGTGATTTTCAGACTCTCTGCCTTCCTCCCGATCGTGTGTTTGCACCGATTTAAGTCTATTTCAATATTTTTCCACTAACATGTTCATTTCGTGGATACTAGTAACATTATTTTTGTTTTATTTCCTTTGGAGGACGAATATGAACTTTACCAGAGCTCTGGTATTAATCTTTTCCTTGGCATGTGTTTCTATCGGTGCTGAGGCTCAGGACGTTAAAATGCGCGTCGGAACCGAACCATCTTTCCCTCCTTTTGAATTTACTCCTGAAGGTACAAATGATCTTGTCGGCTTTGATATTGACATTATGAATGCAATTGCAAAGGAATCGGGCTTTGAGGTTGATTGGCAGCCTTTACCATTTGACGGTCTGATCCCTGCCGTTCTCAGTAATACAATCGATGCCGCCATTTCTGGTTTTACTATGAACGAAGAGCGCAAGAAGAGAGTCGCTTTTTCTGAGCCTTATTACACAGCAGGTCAGAATATCATGATCAACAAGAAAGATGCTGATTTAATCAAGGGGTACGCAGATCTGGAGGGAAAGACCATCTGTGTGCAGATAGGTTCTGTCGGTGCACAGATTGCAGCAGAGATCGCTAGAGCTGACATAGTTACTCACAATACTACCGTTGAATCATATATGGAACTCAACAAGGGTGGCTGTCAGGCTTTCATTACCGGAACTCCTGTTCATCAGTATTATCTGACTCAGACCAAAGATGAGAATCTTATGATGCTTCCTGAGACCAAAAATGCTGCCGGTCTTGGCATTGTAATGAACAAGCATAACGAGAAGGTCCAGAAACTCATCAATGATGGTTATGCCAAGATCAAAGCAAACGGTGTCTATAAGCAGATCTATGACAAATGGTTCTCTTCAGGTGCTAAATAGATCTGATAAAGGTTCGAACAGAACTGTCGGTGGGATCTGAGTTTGCTTTAAAGACCGGACGATTGTTCGGTCTTATTTTATGAGCATAACTCAAAAAAAAAGCAGTCTGCGACTGCTTATTTCATTATTCATGGCTCCTCCTACAGGACTCGGACCTGTGACATACGGATTAACAGTCCGCCGTTCTACCGACTGAACTAAGGAGGAACACCTCGAATCAGTTCTCTAAAACAAAGAACGCGCTCATTATATAGATGGCCCGTTTATGTGTCAACAACAGAAATAAAAAAAGCAGCCTGCAGCTGCCTATTTCATCATTCATGGCTCCTCCTACAGGACTCGGACCTGTGACATACGGATTAACAGTCCGCCGTTCTACCGACTGAACTAAGGAGGAACACCTAGAATCAGCTCTCTGAGTTTCAGGGAACGGGAGTCATTATATAGAGCGGTTTTTTGGGTGTCAACAGTTTTGGCGAAAAAAAGTGGTTTACAGGTTATGTCAGATGAATATATACAAAAGTAACACGCTGATAGTAAAGATTATTAAGAAAGCGCGATGAAAATATTCTTTGCACTTTCTGATGTTAAAATAGAGTAAAAGTCAGGATATCAGAAAATGATCAAGAAGAATTTTAAACTGGTAAGTCCTTTTGCAGTTTCAGGAGATCAGCCTCAGGCTATCGAACAACTGGTTGCAGGACTGAAAAGAGGTGACAAGGCGCAGACACTCCTTGGAGTAACCGGTTCGGGAAAAACCTTTTCCATGGCCAATGTCATTGCCAGATTAAACCGTCCGACCATGATTCTGTCTCATAACAAGACTCTTGCTGCTCAGTTATACGGAGAGATGAAGGAATTTTTCCCGGACAACGCGGTCGAATACTTTGTTTCCTATTATGACTATTATCAGCCGGAAGCTTATGTCGCCTCAACTGATACCTTCATTGAAAAGGATGCTCAGGTCAATGATCATATCGATCAGATGAGACTTTCTGCCACCAAGGCTCTGATGGAGCGTCGTGATGTGATTGTGGTCTGTTCCGTTTCTGCTATTTACGGATTGGGTGAACCTGAAACCTATCTTAAGATGATGCTCCATGTTTCCCGAGGAGAGCAGATCACGCAAAAAGAGATTCTTGATCGTCTCGCGCTGCTGCAGTATTCACGCAATGACATAGGTTTTACCCGTAGCACCTTCAGAGTGAGAGGCGATGTGATTGATGTTTATCCTTCTGATTCAGACGGTTATGCCATTCGTATCGAATTGTTTGATGATGAAATTGACTCCATAAAACAGTTTGATCCTCTGACAGGGGAAGTCCTTTTTGATCTGCCGCGAATAACTATTTTCCCGAAAACTCACTATGTTACGCCGCGCAGTATTCTGCAGAAGGCCGTCGAAGAGATAAAAACAGATCTCAAAGAACGCTGTGACTATTTCCTTTCCAACAATAAACTGCTTGAGGAACAGCGTATTAGAGAGCGTACCACTTATGACATAGAAATGATAAATGAACTTGGCTACTGCTCGGGAATTGAGAATTATTCAAGATATCTAACCGGAAGAAAACCAGGAGAGCCACCACCTTGTCTATTTGACTATATGCCCAAGGATGGTCTTTTGATTATTGATGAATCTCATGTTACCGTGCCGCAGATTGGTGCCATGTACAAAGGAGACCGTTCACGAAAGGAGAGTCTTGTGCAGTTTGGTTTCAGACTGCCGTCAGCCTTTGATAACAGACCGCTGAAATTTGAAGAATTCCGAGTACTGCAGCCGCAGACTATTTATGTTTCGGCAACACCGGCCGAATTTGAATTAAAAGAATCATCTCAGGTGGTTGAACAGCTGATAAGACCGACAGGACTTTTGGATCCTGTTATTGAGATCCGTCCGGTCAAAACTCAGGTTGATGATCTGATGTCAGAGATCCGTCTGCGTGCTCAGCGCAACGAAAGAGTGCTGGTGACTACTCTGACCAAGAAAATGGCAGAGGAACTGACCGCATATCTTGATGAGCACGGGATCAGAGTAAGATATCTGCATTCTGACATTGATGCTGTGGAACGTATGGATATTATCAGAGATCTGCGTTTAGGTGAGTTTGATGCCCTGGTGGGCATCAATCTGCTAAGAGAGGGTCTTGATATGCCGGAGGTATCACTGGTTGCTATTCTTGATGCTGATAAGGAAGGTTTCCTGCGCTCGACTAGATCTCTGATTCAGACCGTAGGCAGAGCAGCGCGCAACGTTAACGGCAAAGCTATATTCTATGCAGATTCCATAACTGAATCTATGCAGCAGACTATGGATGAAACCTCAAGACGACGTCAGATACAAGAGCAGTTCAATCAGGAGCATCACATCACGCCAAGACAGATAGAAAAGAAGATTGTGGATGTGATGGAGGTGGCGGTTCGTGATACCAATGTCTTTAAGGCTCCGCAGGAAAAACGCCAGACTCCTGTTTCAAGAAAAGAGTGGGAAAAACGCCATGAACACAGGAAGGTTTCTGCTCACGATCTTGTGCTCGAGATTGATAAACTGCAAGAAAAGATGATTAAACTGGCCCGTGAACTCAAGTTTGAGGAGGCTGCTGCTGTCCGTGATGAGATGCAGCAACTTCAGCAGGAACTGATGTTAATGCCTGGCAATGAGCCTGATCTCTAGTCTTGACCGACTTACATACCGCTTCAGCTGTGAGCAGGGGTGGCTGTTGAAACAAGTTTGCCTTCAGAAGGATCAAAACCGGCGTTTATTGCTTCAATAGCCTTTATTATGTTGGCCGACAGAATATCAGGGTCAAACTTGGAAATAAAGCCGTTGGCACCAGACCTTTTGAGCATACTCTCATTGAGTACACCGGAAATTGAGGTGTGCAGAATCACGTAGATCTGTTTGAGGAGAGGATCCTGTCTGATCTGGGCAGAGAGTGAATAACCGTCAAGTTTCGGCATTTCCACATCGGAGATGAGCAGTTCGATTTCATCAAGTTTATTCTGTTCAAGATAACTTCTGATGATATTCATAGCCTGTTCTCCGTCGTGAGCCTCTATGGCCTCAAGACCAAGACTCTTAACGGTGTTTACGGTCTGTTTGAGCGCGATCTTAGAATCATCCGCAACGAGGATTTTAGCGTTCGGTCTGATGATTTGCTGAAGATGGGTCTTCAGATCTTCTGATCCTTCCTCTATCCTCTTTATGGATGGGGATATTTCCGAAAGAATCCTCTCGACGTCAATAATTTCGACGAGGTCGTTATTGTATTCGGTTACACCTACAATATAGGACTTGGTACCGATTCCCTTCGGGGCTGGTTTGATGTCCTTCCAGCTCACATCGACAATACGTTCAACAGATTTGACCACAAAGCCCTGTACTGACTTGTTATATTCAGTCATCAGCAGCAACTGACTTTCAAGATTGGTTGTGACAGGTCCGCCCATGGCACGACTTAAATCGATTACAGAGGCAGTAATACCTCGCGAATCTACTGCACCGATAACAGAGCGCTGCAGTTTTGGCAATGGGGTAATATGCGGGCAGTGCACAATCTCCAGAATCTTAAAGACATTAAGCCCATATAACTGTGGATTGTTAGATAATCTGAACAGAAGCATCCCCATGCGATTTTGACCAACTATGCCGGTCTTTTGCGTAATACTGTCAATCAGTCCTGCCATAATGAAAACCCAAGTCTATTACCGTGAATTGATATGATAACACGAACCGCAACCAAAAAATTTCGCTGATTTTGCTGATATGGCGACAACATGATCTGATTTATATCTCAAATTCGCTGAAGCCGGATTTTAAAGAATTCAGATGATCTGTTCACTGTTTTTTTACTCTGTAAATCGACCGATTTTCTCCTGACCACGACAAAGTGCCAAGGTTATTTCCTAACTTTGGCTTTGCTA
>JAGBLM010000064.1 GCA_017635415.1 Succinivibrio sp.
AACCAGAGCAGCTGTAGTTCCTAAAGAGACTGCAGCTGAGTGAACCTCATAGGAGGTCAGCAGCTCCAACCCACCGAAGCAAGCTAAGCAATTAGCCTCTGCAGTAGGAATCCTCTTGCTTTAGCAAGAGGAGGAAGTCAAAATATCTTGATAGTAGTAGATAAAAACTGACTTATAATGACCGTCGAAGACTGGTTATTAGAAATCAGTTATTTTAATTTTTGCCTTTTGAGGATCGAAATGACTTTTGTTGAATCTATTAAAACATGCTTAGCAAAGAAGTTTTTCTCTTTTCAGGGAAGAGCCAGTCGTTCTGAATACTGGTGGTTTACCCTGTTTAACTTTGTGGCAGGCTTAATTTTGAACTTTATTCCGGTAGTCGGAAACATCTTGAGTTTCGTGCTGTTGTTCCCTGCTTGGGCTGTTGCGGTAAGACGCTGCCATGATCTTAATAAAACAGGCTGGTTGATTCTCCTTCCGTCAACTCTGCTGATCTTGGGAATTATTATTCTTGTATGTGGAATGGCCGGTTCTGAGGGACTTCTTTGGAGTGGTTCCATTCTTTTGATTTTGGGTAGTATTGCAGGTCTTGCTCTAACTATTTATTTTATCTTCCCAGGAACCCAAGGACCGAACAAGTATGGCGACGGTCCTTACGTTTATACCGATGCGAATGCTAATCAGCAGTAATGCAGGCAATAAGGGCAGGTTCTCTGCCCTTTTTCCTCAATAATCTTTCCTTTCCTGCAGACGCTTTTTTATTTCGTAAAAAGCAATCAGCGAGTCTCTGACGCAGTTATCTTTTATTCTTTCGATTTCATCAAGACTCAGCATCATTATGCCCGAAACCTCACTCTGCTGTCTGACTGTAATGCTGTCCGAAACTGCAAAATAGAGATAACCATAGAGAAAATGCACATTATCTGCCCACATTATTTTCAGGGTACCGAGATCATAAAATTCATTTTCCGGACTGTCGCAGTCTATGCCGACCTCTTCTAGCACTTCTCTTTTGGCAGCCTGCACAGGAGATTCTCCGTGCTGCATCACGCCACCGACACAGGCATCAAGCAGGCCCGGAGCATAATCCTTCTGCAGCGTTCTGACCTCAATAAGATATCTGCCCTGTCTGTCGGCACAGACAATATATGAAGCTCTATGCGCCAGTCTATTTATACGCATATACTCACGCGTTACAGTTTTAATTACGTTGTTGTTTTCGTCAACAACATCGACAAGTTCGTCTGCCGCCATACTATCTCCAAAGCAAAAAAAAATCTTCCGGCAGTTTTGTCGAAAGATTTTTCCAATTTAAAAACTGTTTTATTCATCAGAATTATCAAGAGTATCTGCAAGATCAGCAAAAGTCTTGGAGATCTCCCCTCTTCTGATTGTTTTATCACTGACTATTTTGTAGCCGACAGCGCCAATAACCACACCTACAGCAAACCCAACAAAGAATTTTCCTGTAAACAGTGAGGTTGCCGCACCTGCCAAAGTTGCAGCAGTAGCAACCTTTGCGGTGGAAGAAACAGTAGGAGCTGTGTTTACCGCAGTCTCAACCGTATCAGTACCAATAGCCATATCCTGTCTCCATCAACTTATTTTCTGCTCTGTTTATTCTTGAAATCTGCGATCAGATCTTCAAGTCTTTCTTTCTGAGTCTCAAGTTCCTCTAAGGTCATTTCTGTATCATCGGCAACATTCTGAGGAGCATTTTTCTTAGGTTGCAGTCCCATACCCTTAAGTTTGGAATCAATCTCGTCCTTATGTTCATTGTAATATTTGGCACCCAGCACACCCGCGACAATTCCGGCGCCTAAGCCAATCAGTAAATTTCTGTTAAAGGTAAATGCCATTTTTACGACTCCTGTTGTTTATGAATAAGATTTTCTCTTCTGTTCAAGAAGTACCCGGGCACTGTTTAAAACAACACCCAAAGTAGAAGCGTTATGCACGACTGATGCCCACAGCGGAGTGATAAGTCCCAATGCTCCGAGCATCATGGCGATTGTGTTGACAGCAATAGTAACATTAAAGTTCTGATGAACAAGCTTCATCGTCTTTTTACCGATGCCGATAAATTCTGGCAGTTTTAAAGGGTCTTCAGAGTTGATGGTAACATCAGCAGATTCCATCGCCGTATCCGTACAGCCAGTCCCCATAGCAACACCGATATCGGCATAGGCAAGAGCAGGAGCATCATTGATACCGTCTCCCACCATCAGCACATTGCCGATCCGCTGGGCCTTGGCAACATATGAGGCCTTATCTTCAGGCATAACCTCTGCCTGAAAACCATCAAGTCCCAGATTGCCGGCTATAGCCTTGGCAACCTCCTTATTATCGCCTGTCAGCATCATGATTTCCTCGATGCCGTTAAAACGCAGACGATTGATGGCGCGCTTGAAATCATCGCGCACCGGATCATCTATCTCAAGAACACCAAGCAGTTCTCCTGCACCTGAAATATAGATAAAAGAGCCTGTCGGACTGCTTTTCATAGGATTTAAGGTCAGTTGTATGCCGTTCTCTTCCATAAAGACTTTTGAACCTACCAAAACCTCTCCGCCCTTAAAGCCCTTAAAGCGACCAATATGCGCTCTGATGCCTCTGGCGACAACCGTAGTCGTATCCTTGTGATGAGGTACCTCAAGTTTAAGTCTTTTTGCCTCATCAAGAATTGAAATAGCCATCGGATGTGTTGAATGTGCTTCAGCGGAGGCGGCCAGTTTGAGCACGGTGTCCTTATCCGTGTGAGAGGCAGTCAGGATATTAACGATGCTTGGTTTGCCCTTGGTAATGGTTCCGGTTTTATCAAGAACAACCGTGTCGATATTTGAAGCCTCTTCAATAAAACTACCTCCTTTAACAAGAATGCCTGATTTGGCAGCACGACTTATAGCAGCAGACATGGCGGTTGCTGTTGACAGTTTAAGACCGCAGGAGAAATCAATGAACAGCATATTCAGAACACGCTGAATATCACGGGTGGCCGCATAGACAATAAGTGCGGACAGAAAAGAGATCGGCACTAAGGCTGAAGCCATTGTGTCAGCATAGTTCTGAATCGGTGCCCTACGGTTGTTCGCATCCTCGACCATATGGACAATACGGGCCAGAGAAGTATCATCCCCAACCTTCTCGACTCTGATCTGCACTTCACCTAAACTTACCACTGTACCGGCATAGGCTTTATCGCCCCTTTTCTTGTTTGCAGGAACTGATTCGCCGGTAATGGCAGCCTGATCAACTGCTGCCTGCCCTCTGATAATTGAACCGTCAACGCAGATCTTCTCACCGGTATGCACCGAGACCACCATGCCGACCTTAACATCCTCAATCGGGATCTTGCGTTCTATGCCGTTTTTGTCGTTGACCCAGACCTCTCTCACATCAAGAGATACGAGTTTGGAAATATTATTGCGCGCTTTCTGAGCTGCCAGAGTTGTAAACATTTCTGCACAGTTTGAGAGTGTAAGAAGCGTCAGACTCGACTCTGGTTTACCGGCAAGCACCGAGGCTAACACTGCGGTCACAGTCAGCGTATCGGCATTAGGTTTTCTGGTCTTTATCGCCCCGCCAATGCCTTCCTTTAAAAGCTGAGAAGACATGATGAGAACGCCAAGACTTCGCAGCATGGTGGTTGAGGCAAACAGGGCAGGATTGATACGCTTTAAGCCTTCAAAGAAGAGAAAGCAGCCCAAAGAGACAATGGCGCTGGTCTTATGAGCCTTGAGGTCTTGACTCATCTTACTGTCAGACTCTTTAGGGACACAGAGTTGTTCTCGCGTATTCTTAACTGCAGTTTTAGTCCTGTTGAGCAAATCTATACCGAGCAGTCTGGCAAGAGCAAAGATAATGTGTTTCCTCGAAGAGGCTCTCTTATCAAAACAGATCTTGATATAACCTTTACCGACAAACGCTGCCTTTACTCCATTGAAACTGCGTAACCTCGCCTCAAGCTCACAGCATCTGTGATAATCAGGAGCAAAAGGTATAGGAACTCTTACTGTTTCCATTTTCTGCCTTATATAATTTACAGTATGTTAATTAAAGAATCTGTTCCGTATCATCCGTAAGCATCTTCGGTTCAGGATGTGAACGTCTGATAAGTAGCGCCAATCCCCATAATGCCAGCTGAGGACCAGCCGGACGATCACCGTTGCTTATAATTCTGTTCAGACCATAACAAAGCAGTGCAATACCGGCCATTCTCGTCAGGAAAGCAGGCTCTGTATGGTTAATAAATCTGGTAATACCCTTCTTTGCCTTCTGCAGAGTATCGTTGATATTATCACCAACAGTAATGACCCCTGTCGGAATGATGGTCTCTTCCTGAACCGCGTGCTTACCGGCAATCTTGTGGGAGAGAGCGTCAAAAAGAGCATTGATCACTTTCTCTGACTGAGTATAGGTGATGGTCACGCTTCCGGTGACAGCACTCACCCTGGCACTTGTTATTCCAGGAAAGGTCTGAAGATTCTTTTCCAGTTCACTGCAGGCTTCAGCATTACCTTTGAGGGCAATACAGGTATATCGTCTTCTACCTGGAATGCGATGAGCGATGATCATGCCATGGTTTGCAAACAATAACTCTCTGATGGAATTGCCGATTTTAACCCCGGCACCATAACCAAAAAATATGGACATTGCTATGCCTCTTTTGCATATTTTGCTCTTGCCCCGGCGATTAACTGGCCAAGAAAAGAGTTTGGAACAATAGAATCAGGCTCATAGTTGATGGTAACACTGCCTGTTATACGATTGATTTTCCACTCAGTGATCTCTTTAATTCCGTCAAGATTTCTGCAGATACTGTTATAGACTTCATCGTCATGTTTTAGAGCTTCGTAAATAACACGGATCCGACCATCTATAACGTGAGCGATCTTGACCTGATTTAAGAGGTATTTCACCTGCATGGACTCTGGAGCTAAGGCACTTAAAATATCTTTTAACATAAAACCTCAGTAACAAACGATGCAATTATATTATCATCACAGCTTGAAAATTTACATTACGTTTTTAAGAAAGTTAGCCATAGGCAATAAGATTACCCGTAATTTGTTTTCCTGTCGAGATTAGACAGTATGCTATCATTTGCGCAAAAAGAAGGTCTCACTATGAATAACGATAAAATGATTACCCTGTTAGAGGAAAAAATAGCCTGGCTTGAACAGCAACTTGACGAACAGGGACAGGAACTGAGCAGAATACAGCGTGAATTTACTGCCCTCTCAACACAGTTTAAACAGCTGTATCAGAAAATATCCGACCCTTATGCGGTACGTAGTCTTAAGGATGAGGTTCCACCGCCTCACTATTAGACCACCACAACCGCAAACAGGCGGTACGACTTAATATACACGTTGTGGAAAAAGCCAGTGAAGGATTATCTTGCTGTTAAAATTTGCTGAAGAACCAATTTGAGTCTTCTGAGGTGAAAACAGTGCGGATCTACTACCAAGATTTGTTTATGAAAAACTACTCCGACCTGCAAAGTCGGAGCAGTTCATAAACTGAAAAAATCCTGTCCCAAGCGGTAAAATCAACCGCGGAAGCGCTGCACCGCAGGATGAGCAGGATCAGTCTGCGCAGGTTTATTACCGGCAATTTTCTGAGCATCAGGATGAGGAGGATCGTAATCGTTAAGTTCTTGATGAGGCACTTTCGAGACGGCAACCCAATCACCCCAGTTATTGGCACCGGAGGCAACGCTATATCCTATTTTGAAGTAGGATTCGTAACGCTCATCAAAGGACTTGGTACCACCCTCTGCCAGAGCACACATCAAGAGCAGGTTGGTAAGACCGTTGGCCATAAGACCGGCTGGAGTTTTTACCACCATCTTGTTGTCTGTTGCCATATTGCCATAACTCCAGAAACCAACCAGAGAGGCAAGACCTTCAGGCTTGTCCGCCAGCTGATTGCCAGATTGCAGACAGGCTGCGGCATTGACATGGTCAGGCGCGACAATGTATTTATACAGACTGTCAAGGCAGGCAGCCTTATACTTTTTGATCTTGGCATGGTCAACAGGAGGCAGAGCCTTTTTAATCTTGTCGATGGTGCCCTGACGTACTTCCTCTATTTTGGCAACCAGTTCGTCACGGGCTTTGAAGATCGGACTGTTTTCATCAATAACGATGTTTTCACCTTTATAGTTTTTACAGAACCTCTCCAGCGCCTCAAAAGGAGTAGTACCAAACTTTTCCTTAAACGGCTGACAGGCAATATCAATTGCCTCCTGCACCGTATCCTGAATATCCTGCGGGACATTTTTCTTTATGGCGCTTTTAAGTTCAGCTGAGGCTTTCTCCATCTCGGCAAGTTCCTTTGAATAATCCGCAGGCTTAGGCGGTTCAGGCATCTTTGCCCAGTCAGGAACATGCAGCGGACGAGGCTTGCCGATATCTGCAATGTCCCTAGGCTTTGCCGGAGACTGCTTGAGTTCCTTCAGCAGATCGACGACACACAGATATCCCCACCAGGCTGCGGCACGACGATGCAGATTATAGGCGATAAAACCACAGGCATCCTTATAATTACCCTGATCCTCAAGGGCATGCAGATAGGCCTCAGAGTCAGGATTTTTGTCCGCAAGTTCCTCAAGTTCAGTGGTCTGCTTGTACTGCTCCTTTTCCACAACTTCCTTGACTTTAGGATGCTGGAAAAGGATCACATGGTGGTTCATCCACTCTAACTTGTCACTCATTGTTTACTCCTTAGTTAATCTTCATAAGCTTGGTACCAACTTCCATCGCACCTGCGCCAGTCTGCATAGCCTTAGCGCTTGTATCCATCGCTTTGGCAGCATTCTGATTGGCATCAGCATCAGTCTGGGAGGCGGCAACCTCGCCGCCCTGCGCCTTAACATCGTCTTTTGCCAGCACTCCTTCGTTAGAATTGGCTTCAGCCTTTTTCTCATCAAGAACCGCATCATTCTCAGTAGGAGAAGTCTTTTTGTTGCCTGTCATATCTTCATGTCTGACATTGGTAACAATCAGTTTTGCCAGAAGTCCTACTCCCATTCCCATAGCCATCTGAACGGCCGCTGAAGTCACCATTTTTTTGGCCTTGGCCTTGATTTCTGCCTTTTGGGCCTCTGTAAGTTTGCTAACCATAATCTTTCTCCAAATTCTTTTCTGTCCTAGACACTCAGTAAACACCCTACTCGACCGGCCGAACGGAATCAAGGCTGAATCTGACTCCATTTAAGCTCCATACCGCCAGCAGGACCCTTGGCGTTCATCTCCTTCTTGACCAGAATAGACACAGTATTTGAATTTTCTTCAACCTTTCTGTTGGTCAGTTTTATTTGTGAGACACAGAAAGCATCCATTGAAACCGCACGCATCATGGCACCTGCCAGAGTCACCTGAGATAACAGTTTGATAGACTGCAGAATCAGACTGACATTGTCAGCGATAGAAGCACCCTCAGTCCAGGAGGCACCATCATGATTGAGCAGTTTTCCATCCCACTCATCATCTTTATGATCTTCCTGGACGACCGTGGTTATAGATTCTACAAGGTCATTAACATCCATCACGGTATCGTATACCAAATCTAGTAAATCAGTGATGATGCCAAAAATGTGCAGGGCATAAACCCAGCCGATTGGGTATTCAATATCTCCAGTGGTGTCGTAATCTTCCTTGGCAGTACGAATCTCCTTGATGTGACCCGCGGTAGCTTTTGCCCACTTGGAGTCCTCGCCCTGGAACATATCGTACGCTCTCCAGAACAAGGAGGCACCCTTGGTCAGAGTAGAGTTGATAATGTCGGACTCATTCTTGTTCTTGTTCTTGATAAAGGAGGTAAGATCCGTGACTCTGGAGACCAGATATTTAGTATTGTTCTCAACAATCTTCTGAGCCTTAGGAGTATGCAGATCAACCTCATAGCCCTGCAGCATAGCATTGGCACTACCAAGTTCAAGTCTTGCGCCAAGAGCATCGGATAACGACACTGTTGATATTGCCTTACCAGTAAGCTCAGGACCCTTGAGAGTAACACCGTGCCAGCTGTCCACACAGATTGAAGAGTTCCAGATTCCAAATGCTCCGCTCTTGAGCATATTGGACTTGAGAGTCACATTCTCAGGCTTAACAGTTACCGAACTGTTACCGCTCAAAAGTTCAACGGCCTTCTTGGCACCGATGGAGATCTTACCTTCAGAGTACATAGAGATAAGTTTGGTGGCGTTGATTTCTATATTGCTCGCGCTGATACGTGCCGTACCGTTAGAGGTGATTTCAATCGTACCGCCGTTGGCAAGACGGAGAATCTTTGAGGCTGAATTATAGGTCTCACCTTTTGCTCCTGAGACAACTTTCTTCTCAAACAGCTCATTGGCAAAATCAGTAAAGACACTACTGGCTTTAGTGGCCTCCTCTCTTGCTTTGGCAAGGTCAGCTTCACGCTCTTTTCTCTTGTTGCTGTCTGTCTCTTTGGCAAGATTCTGCTGCGCGGTGACAATGGCATCAAGTTTTGCCTTGTAAGTGACAAACTGACCTTTCTTTACTTCATAAAGATCAGATGCTATCTGGTTGTTGTTAAAAGCATCCACCTCACAGCAGTAATTCTTGATACCATTGGTCGGATCCTTTATGAAAATATCGTAGAGCATATCCTCGGTTTTGACATAATCAGTAACCGAGATTTCAGCCGGCATGGTTTTACCGCCAAGATCATCAATCTTTTGGTCTCCGCTTCTGTAGACATGAACCACTTTTGAACCCTGGTGGAAGGCGGTTCTGTTACTTAACAGATGGTCATGACGTCTGCGGCCGAAGGTTGTATCGCTGATCTCATCATTGGTCTTCTGCGGCTTGTAGCCCATAAAGAATGACCTGTTGCCCTGTGTGACCACCATAATACGCTGACCGACTACCGGGAACAGATTCAGAACATTATCGGAAGTATCCTGAGTTGGGGAAACTACCTCAATCTCAAGGGCAGAAGCTTTATCTTCAGGTTTTCCATCAGCACCGGTTCTTACAGCATAAAAACGGGTTGGTCTTATGCAGGAATTCTCATTCTTGTGCAGGAAAACACCACCGGCATACTTTGAGATATCGGCCTTATCATCGCTGACTATAGCCTCAAAAAACTGAATAGGCTGCTGCTGTTGCTGACGAATAGACAGTTCATTCAGACGAGTGGTGAAGTTATTCTCAAGCATCTGAATCTTCTGCTGGTACTCTGCCTTAATTTCATTGATAGCCGCGTCAATTGCGGTATTGTTGACTGAAATCTTAGAATCATTCATCTTCTGGTTGATGATCAGAGTTGATGAGAAATCATCATAATCGATAGTCGCCAGAGAGGTTCTGTTTCTCTTGAAGGTATCAAGATTAACCGCCTGCACGGTAATATTGAAACTTGGAGATTCATCAACACCCTTGCCGTCTCTTAAAATACCGGCAGATACGCGGGTGCAGCTGTTTACCACCAGGATATCGGTTGTCTCAGAACCAAAACCTGATACCTTGACCTCATAGCCTGCTCTAATCGCAGGAGAATTGGTGGTAAAGGAGTAAATCAGTTTTTCAACCTCAATCTTGCTGTCAACATTCTTCTTGAATTCCTTAAGGCTTTCCTCGTAGTTTTCATCATTGGTGGTAAAAATCTGATGACTTAACTGGGATTTGGCCCACTGACGCAGGATGTTCTGCTTCTTCTGATCAGCAAATGACCAACTGTATGAACCCAACTGAGGTTTATTCTCCTGCGACTCAACCGAGGCAAGACGGATAAGACAAGGTGAGTAACCTTCTTTCTTGGCGGCACCTGATGGCTCTACAGGCACTACCGCAGCAATACCATTTTCTTCATTGTTGAAGTTTTCCTGCTTGCTGGCATAGAAAACATTTGCTGAAGAACTGAGGGTACAGCAGATACGACGGGCCTCTTTGGCTGAATCGTCCTTCTGATCAAAGGTTAAGGTCAGGTTGTAGCCGTACATAATAAGCAGTCTTTTGACGAAATCATAATCTGATTCGTTAGTCTGCTGGAATTCGTGACTGTCTTTTTCAGGAACATAAATGTCGTCTGTTACCATCACATCAGCAACATCGTTGATGTCTTCCTGAAGAATGGTCATAATGACGGATTTGGCACCGACCTGACCATAGTTTTTGGTTCTGACAATGGTCTTGAGTTTATCAAGTGGCGAAACAATGGAAATATTGAATTTGTTGAGTTTGACACTTCTGTTGTTTTCATCAACAACCATGACCCTGCCTTCATAGGAAACAGAGCCGATGAGTCCGAAGCACTGACTTCTTACTGCTCGCTTGACGTTGGTGTCATTGCTTGCATCAACAGCAAAACTGACTTTCAGCAGTTTGCCGACCATGCTGGCAAGATTATCGGCAGAAGGCATGCCATCACCAACAATGGTGACAGTTCCGTTATATGAACGGGAAATACCTTCATACAAAACAAGAGCTGCAGTTTTAACGTGCGATCCAAACTGTTTCTTTACGTCTGGATCGCTGACAAAGTCAAATTCAAGTTCTTTAAAATTTGAACTTATGGCCATAGTAATTCCCCACTTGAAGTAAGTACCGCTTTAATTAAGCGGCTAATTGTTGTAACCTGATTACTGAATTCAGTGCACAATAGTCCTGAACCATTTATCTCTAATATTTAAATTTTAAAGGTTATTTTTTATATAACTACCCAAAAAAACTGAGATTTTGACCTGATTCAAAAAAAGCAGCCAAATTATAATTACCTTAAAAATTAACAAGTTCTCAATTGTGTCTGCTTTTTTTGCAAAAGTGCCTCCCTCTCCTTAAATTCTAATATACTGTTTTTATTTAATTTTATATTTTAAGATTTAATTAACATAAGTTATACCGTGTAACTTTTTTTGCCCCGTTTGCCGGACTCACTTCCGTTTTTCAATTGGGATTTTTGTCTGCAGGAAGGTAAAAAGATGGAGAAATCTGACCCCAAAGACAGAGGGGAGCATTCCTTGAATACTCCCCTCTCCTTTCAAAGTCATGTCCTCAATCAAAAGGGCAGACCGTCTATCAAAACAGATAACTTAGTTGCGCATTGACAAAGATACCGCGATACCTGTTACCGTACATACCTTTAATCCCTAAATCATAATTCAGTCCTGTCGACACCGGTTTTCCTCTCAGACCTAGTTCAAGAAGTCCTCTGGTGCCATCAATCTCTGAAGGCCTAGAAGAAAGCGTACCAATCGAGGAATTGATCTTAAGTTCCGCCTTGCCGTCAAACTCCCGCTCTACGCCTAAGGACGCATAAAAAGACGATCCTGACGCGAATTCATGGCTGAAACACCCTGCCAGTCTTAATCTGTGACTGTTAATGCTGGTGTTTTTATACCGGTCAATGCCGGCATTGAAATCATCAGATGACTGATACAGATAATAGTACCTGCCATAAAGGTCAAGACTGTTCCCAGCACCAAAGGTTATAACCTTACCTAAACCAAGTTCAACTCCCAGATAGTGAGAATTGATGTTGGCGTTATAGGTTCTGCCCAGATCCCAGTCATACAACGCGTCTCTCTGGGTGGTAAAGACCCGTCCGATTCTTGCTGAGGTCTCAAAGTGCCAGAGGTTATCAAGCTGCAGTCTTGAAAGAAGAGCAACACCATAATAGGAAACGTGACCTTTCTTTCTGACGAAAGGATCGGATGATTTGGCGTCATAATGACTTCTAAAACCGGCATATCCGGCCTCAAAGCCACCGCCCACCGACCACACAGTGCCATCATTTACAAAATTGTACAGAGCACCTGCGACCACGTTTGCCACATTCACGTTGATATGAGATCCGGTTTTAACTCTCAACGCACCACCGCCTATGGCTGAGAAGGCCTGTACACCGGAATCTTTTGCCTGCGAAACACTGCCTGTGATCTCACTTAAGGTGTCCGCAGCCTGATTTAAGGTAAGAGTTGCAGCCGAAGAGGCCATAACCACCGCATGGGTCTGAGGTGCTGACTGACCGCCGTCTGACGGTGTATCATCGGTAGTTACCACCGTATAGGTGACAGTGTCTATCTTGCCATCACTGTCACTGTCTTTGGCACTGACCACACCTTCACCTTCAACAGCGGTACCTATGTAGTAGGTTGATTTTTCACTCTGCAGCGCAAGACTGCCTGAAGTAATAGGATTTTCAACCTTGAGCATGTCATATGCATCACCATTTTTTAAAGAGATTACACCGCTGAAAACAACCTTTGACGCATCAAGATAGGTTATCCCGGTGTATCGGCCATCTGTTCCCATACTGCCGGCAAAGTTGGTGATGGTAATGGTACGGCCCCACAGCGTCTCATTGAACTTTATCGTGTTAAAGCCAGAGACACGGTTGATGGTATTGTTCGCAGAACTCCACGGCGTATTGTAATAGCCAAAATAAAGATTATTGCGAGCACTGTTCACGGTGTAGGCCACACTATCAACATCGTTCACGTATACTCCGTACAAAGACGAGGAGGCATTACTTAAATCTGCGTTATCATAAAGATACAGACTGTTATCTGTCACATCAACGGCACAGTCAGAATCACCATGCTTCACATTTACGACCCTGACCTCCACAGCGCCTGCATTGGCAAGAGAACCAAGATAAAGAGCATTGCCTGAAGCTTGTCCGTAATTGTCAATATTCAGGAACGCAGGATAAATAAATGTACTGACAGCTGAGAGATTAACATCATCTATAATTACCTGATTGTTACTTGCCAAAAGATTATCGTTATCATCCTCTGCATAACCGCCTATCAGGCTCAAGGACAGTAGCGAATTTGCCGGTGAAACCGTGACATTATTAAGTGAGACGAGGTTATCATTTGCCAGCACCTGTACGGCATAAGGACCTTCACTTTCAGCATAGCCACCGTATACATACACAGAAGGCGTGTATTCATCAGTACAGCCTAGCGTGCCACCATCAAGAAAAACCTGATTACCTGACGCCTCGGCAGTGGCGGCTGATTCAGCGTAACCGCCGATGATATACTGTGCCTGCAGACTGCCTTGAATCAGGGAAAATTCATTATTGGAGGCCCTGGCAATTTCATTGCCGCTTGAGGAATGTTCAACGTGAGCATGACCTACATAGAATCTCTTGCCCCGCACCGTAGGCGTACTTGATAAACTGCCGACGACAATCGAGTTTCCCTCAGCAGTGGCATTGTCGTCATTGACTTTTGAATATCCGGCACGGACATAGGTTTCTTCGGTGGCACGAAAATTGATGTTGCCGTCATTTAAGAGCAGTGTCGCATTAGAACCGTAGACAGGTCCTTCTGCGAAAAGACGTAAACCGTCATATGTTGAAGAGGTCGGTTCAAGATCTAGATCACCGCTTATCGTACAACTACTTCCTGCACAGTTGAGACTGCCGGTGAGCAAAGAGTAATCTGTCTTCAACTGAGAGAAGGTATTCTCATAAAAGTTGGCACAGTACCCCGCTGCCGAGTAGAAGACACATGCGCTGCAAAAAACAATCTTTACCGGTTTCAATCTGAACAGCGTTCCGAGTGAAACGGGGATCTCAGCATCTCTGGTGCCATAATCTTTTATATCAGACATTTGCCTCTCCTCTTCTGGTACAGTCTTGTCCATTTGTGTCAACCTTGTTTTAATTCACCTGTCTTCTCTCATTGTGACTTTTTTTTCCTCCTAGGCGCTGTGCGCTAAACGACAAAATTTGCTCTATTACAGAAGTCCAAGTCTTGCAAGTTCAAGAGCAATGCCATCATGGTTATTATCGGCAGTAAGGTAGGTAAATTTTGCCTTGAGTCCATCAGGAGCATTACTCATCAGCACACCGCGACCTGCAGCCTTGAGCATTGGTTCATCGTTATAGTTGTCACCAAAGGCAATCGTATTTTCGACATCTATTCCTTTAATCTGACACAGTTTTTTAAGAGCCTCGGCTTTATTGATGCCGCCTTTGTTAATCTCCAGGAGCGTCGACGATGAGGTAGTAATCGACAATGACGGGAACCTCTCACGCATCCTGTCTCTGATGGTCATAATCTCCCCAGGAGAGCACATGCACAAAACCTTATCAACGATAACATCATCTTTTAACGAAGTTATAGGTTCCGCCCGTGACGGACAGTGGATCAGTTTCTCCTCGGCAATAACACCAGGATTGTTCTTGTCAGAACATATCCAGTAGTCACGATTGAACACACCGTAACCGATAGCAAAGTTCTGCTCTTTTGCAAACTGCGCAATTTCAAGCGCCTCAGTCTTGCTCAGTCCCTGTTCAAAAATCACCTCTCTGCGCTCATCAAGGAGCAGAGCTCCGCCAAAGGAGAGGAAACAGGCATCGAGTCCGTATTTGTCGGCAATCCAGGTGATGCCGTAGGGAGCACGGCCTGAGGCGATTACAAAGAGCAGACCATCAGCGATTATCTTTCTTAAGGCTTTCAGAGTATTATCCGTCATCTCGTGAGCATCATTAAACAGGGTGCCGTCAACATCAGAAAACACCGCCTGCCATTTTTTCATCAGTAATCTCCCAAACAGTCATCAGAACAGACAGCACATCAGACTGTCACTCCGTCAAATAATACTAAAGCAACTACTCTTTGAATCTAAGCGTTGACAGGATCTGTTCGTATTCCTTCACACAGAAGGGATGTAACTCATAAGAAGGACTTATGAGTTTAAAACCGTAAGTTGCATTCTTTGCATTGACAACCATCTCCCGTACAGGATAAGACCTGCCTTTGAATAGGTAATCACCTTCATAGGTAACTGCAGCATGTCCTTTATATTCCGTAAAGGATGGTTTTCTTGTGAATCTGAGCACCGCCTTTTTCTTACGGGCCGCATCCTCATAAAATTTCGTGATAAAAGCGATATCGGTTGCCCTGAAATTTTTATCGGACTGACTCTGTCCTGATGCAGTACCTCTTATCACACACATAATCGGAGCTGTAGCCTTAAAAAGCGGAATATTGCCTTTGCTGCGTACAGATGGGCGGTCAAAGTCCATCACGGTCCAACTATCCGGGATCTCAACAGCATCAGCCCCCACAAGAGTGATCTGTGAAGCTTGGACTGCAGATAATGGTACGGTCAGTAACAGAACAGTTAAAATCCTGCCGCAGATTTTATTACCCGCTGTCATAACTGCCTCCCAAACTGCCGATTCTGCCTGATGTCCATCATCTCTATTCACACATAACAGCACAGGATCTGCGTCCGTTTGCCTTCAATTAAGAACCTATCATTCCCTCTAAAGACAGAACGAAAAAAAAATCAATGAATCATCTTTCCTATTTTAACGGGTAAAATTCGTGTTTTTTGAGGAACCGGGCAAATAATTGACATATTTTTCAAAAATATAAGCGGTAGCATTTTCTGCTTACTTTTCTTTACAGTCCTGTTCACAAAGACAGTGAAAATCTCTGATACTACCAAAAGGGAGTTTTGTTCCGTCACTGAGGATTAACAGACCACTGTTCATATCTATGAACCTGAGAATGCCTTCATAGGTTTTGAGCGCTCCCCCCTCTTTGAATTCATCCTTTTCAAAGACCAGCACACTGATGCGAAGATTAGTTATTTTATTTTCAACAAGATAACCAAGTTTCCGATTAAGTTCCTCAAGTTCATCCTCTGCAAGAGGTTTATCCGTTACGGTCTGCCGCTCAGACTCCACTATCATTTCCCGCGATCCTTCCAGAGCCTCGAACGGAGCAAACTGAGCAGCCCTGTCAAGACGACTCATCCGCGGTCTTGACAGGGCAAAAGGATAACTGACTGTAATGATGTCATCGTAAGGACCTTTATGGTGTGCGGTCATGCCTTATGACCTCCAATCTGTCCATTACGCTGCATCGCAGTAGCCCCCTCCTGAAGGTCAACCGCCTTGACTACCGCATTCTTGCCAAACTTATCCTTGATCTTCAGCATAGCAAGCTGCAGTTTATGTTCCTTATCAAGTTTCCTTGCCTGCTCCTGTTTCTGTTTCTGTTTTTCAAGGGCTTCGTAGTCTGTGAACAGATCAGTCTGCACCGGCTCAGCATAGCCCGCTCTGACTTTATCCTTCGCGTCAGATTCAGACAGAAGAGCGGTGGCGGCAATATTGATTCTTCTTACAGTAAAACGGGGATTGACGATTCTGTCGAAAAGTTCTGTAGCAGCTTTGGTAATCTCAACAGTCGAGGAGGTAAAGAAATCAAGATTGACCGTGCCGTGGGCGTGAACAGGAATTTTCTTTCCATAACTAAGACTCGTTTCCCCTTCATATGATGCAGCCACATTCCTATCCTGCAGATTGGAGGTATCATAACCGACGGTCAGTACCAGTTGTATGGTCAGAAGTTCCTTTCTGACCAGGTCCAAGGACAGAGATTCGGCCATTTCGTGAGTCACCAGTCGTGCCTTTTCGTAAGGATAAGGGCACTGCAGAACCTGCCCCTGTCCAAGACTTTTTCTTTTCGACCTTAACGCTCTGATATCTGCAAGAGTAGTACTTTCATATCCCCAGGCATGATCGATCAGCAGTTCAGCATTGATGCCAAACAGTCCATAAAGCAGATCCTGACTGTAGTACTCCCCGCTTCTGCCCAGCGAGCAGCGCGCCACATCCCCCATGGTATACAGTCCCACCGCCGCAAGACGATTGGCATAACCAGGTCCCACCCTCCAGAAATCCGTAATAGGCTTATGCTCCCACAACTGTTTGCGGTAGGATATTTCATCAAGCTGAGCAAGGCGTACCCCGTTCTCATCCGCATCCTTATGCTTGGCCACGATATCCATAGCAATCTTGGCCAGATAAAGGTTGGTGCCTATACCTGCCGTAGCGGTAATACCGGTGGTTCTGAGAATATCCCTGATGATGGTCATCGCCAGTTCCTGCGGCGACATGCCATAGGTTTTAAGATAGGTGGTTATGTCCATAAACACCTCATCTATGGAGTAGACATCAATATCCTCAGGAGCAATGTATTTCTGATAAACCTGCAGAATTCTGGCAGAATAATCCTCGTAAAGCTGCATGCGCGGCGGGGCCACGATGTAATCAAGAGCAAGAGAATTATCTGCACTGACCTCACTGTCGTTAGCCGATCTGCCGCGGAATACCCCATACGGGGCGTGCCTTGCCCTTATAGAATTGATCTCACGAACTCTCTGAACGACCTCAAAAAGTCTTGCTCTGCCAGAGATCTTATAGGCTTTAAGTGAAGGAGTCACAGCAAGACAGATTGTTTTTTCCGTTCTGCTTTTATCGGCCACCACCAGATTGGTGGTAAGCGGATTGAGATTCCGCTCCACACACTCCACCGAGGCATAAAAAGACTTTAAATCGACTGCTAAATATATAGACATAAGATCCTCAACAATCTCCTCTATTCTAAACTAACAGGCGCGGCATCCGAGAAAAATCTCCTCTTTTGACCTCAATTAACGACAGCGCAGTCATGCCGCCTTTCACATCCAAGTCTGATTACATATATCTTTTATACTCTAATCTTGATTTATATAAATAATAAGCTAGAGGTATTATAATCGATAATCTGATTGTATATTATTTTAGTATATTTTTTGATTGCGTATAAATTATATTATGTTATTATCATAACAGTTATACTGTTATGTAACAGCACAGCAATAAAAAACATTAGGAGATAGTCATGAAAAGTTCAGCACTGACAGATGAGGCACTTGTCAATCTGGAGTACCCATTTCCCTTCATAAGACGCAACCTTACTAGGGAACAGCGTGCCACCCAGTTCAAGCCGTTTGACGCCCTTGAGGGCTACAGTGAAGCTGTAAACGAGACCTTCCGGGAGACTGCGACCGAAGAACCTGAACTTGATGATGACACCGCCCAGAAACTGACGAGAAGATTCTCTTTCCTGCTTGACAGAATCAGCAGTCATCCCCAAATCAGTGTGATCTGGTTTGAACCGGACAGAACGAAGAGCGGAGGATCATTCAAACAGGCCCAGGGCAGACTTCTCAAATATGACAGTAACTCACGCAGAATTACGCTGTCAGGAGGGCAACAGATCAGTCTATGTACGATGTTTGGCATAAACTGTGATTTTTTGGAAGATTGAGATCGTTAATTGTTCAGCAAAATTCGCATCATTTTGCGTTATATCGCATATTTTTTTAATTTTGCACAAACGTTTGCACAAATATGTATTATAATATGTTCGTTATCTTTGCTGGCTGTCGTTTTGGTAATGTTGCAATTCTAAAAGTCAACCTCGGGTCAAGAACGTATTGGTAAAAAATGCAAACGTTTTCAGAAAATGATTGCTGATTCTACCTTTATCTGCTCTATATCTCCTCACCCTGTTGACAGGATAGTCACAGCAAAATGACGATTTTCATGTTGTTGCTATATTTAGGCATTGACTTGGGCCCGATATTTACTATCGGGCTTTTTTTTGACTTGTCCCCAAACTTTCGGATTTCAGCGTAAAATAAAGATACTTTAATTTTCACCAAGAGATTTTCAGTGAAACGGAAAACAGCACGAGAAATTCTGATTGAATCCTTTTTGGAACTCGCTGAGCAAAATAATGTCGACAAAATCAGTGTAAAGGATATTACTGACAACTGTGGCTATTCCACCGCCACATTCTATCGACAGTTCAAAGACAAGTATGATCTTATAGCGTATGAGTACGCTCTGAAGGTAGAGAGTCTGTTTCAGAAGATAGACCAACATGATTTTTCCTTTGAAGACATGATTACGGAAGGTATTTGCCTCTATGAGTCGAGAAAAAAATATCTGGTCAATCTGCTTTTGCATACAACCGGACTGGACTCGTTCAGACACCACATGGTAGAAATTAACTACAGAATCATGTCGCAGACAATTATCAAAAACAAACCTGATAAAAAATTGGATGAAACAGAAGAAATGTATCTTAGATTTTACTGTGAAGGATGCACTTGTGTCTTTTGTTACTGGCTTTTGGGACGATATCTTGCAGACAAGGAAAAACTTATAAAAATACTGGTCAATTCGCTTCCCCCGTCTCTTCATCCCTATTTTCATTTCGAAAAATCAGTTAAATGAAACAAAGACACATGTTTGTCTTATTTTGAGAAAGTTTTCATATACTGTTCATTGCAAATGACAACTACCTCCCTACAATTAAACCGTGTATACGAAAAAATCGGAGGAGAGAACCATGCAAATCAAAGTAGTGAAACTCTACAAGAACGGATTCATGACCCAGCCATTTGCCATGGGAGGAGAAGACGGAGAAGACAAATTTGATAAAAATGTCAAATACAGATCCAGTCTGCAGAATTACGTCATAGATACAGGTAGCGAGGTAATTTTGGTTGATACTGGTCTGCCAAGTGAAACTCCTCCTTTCACAGCTGACCCAGACAGCAGTATCTATATTGGCTCAAAGATCAGAGATTATGTGGATGCGCTGAAAGAAGCCGGATATACTCCCGATAAAGTAAGTAAAATTCTAATTACGCATAAGCATGAGGATCATACCGGGGAACTGCGCGCCTTCCCAAATGCCAAAGTCTACATTGGTCCTGAAGATGCCGATGCCATGAATCTTGACGGTCCTAATATTGTACGCGCCACCTATAATGACGGACCGTATTACAATTTTCCTAATTCCCAGAAGATTGCAGATGGCGTCTATTTCATCAAGGCATGCGGTCATACAAATGGAAACAGTCTGATCATCGCCGAAAAGGATGGTCTGTTCTTCATGTTCCATGGAGATATCACCTACACTGACGAGGCTTTATACGAGAACAAACTTTCCATAGTATATGAGAATAAGGTTGCAGCACGAGAGACCTTAAATAATGTAAGAGAATTCATTAAGAATCATCCTACCGTCTACCTGTCAACACATACTCCTTTAGGGATCGAGAATCTTGAAGCACTGCGTGTGGTTGATCTCGACAAACCAACCGCTACGCTTCCGTTAGATGATATTGTCTATACAACTGCATCAGGAAGGTATGTATGCAGTGTCTGCGGTTATGTATATGATCCGGATCTTGGTGACAGTACTCAGAGTGTTGATCCCGGAACTCCTTTCTCAGAACTTCCTGTTGACTGGAGATGTCCTCGCTGCAGACAGGGACAGGATAAATTCAATCCCGCCTAGAAATAAAGGCGTTATTTATCAATATAATAGACTCAACTACTGAACTCTATTAAGGTCTGACTGAAAACCTTAAAGTTTGGGAAAATAATGCTCCTTCGGGGGCATTTATTAATGTTCAAAGTTTAGCATTGTAAGTGCTTACCTACCCCCTGAACATCGGGATTTCGGTCAAAAAAAATATTAAGTGGGTCACGTTAGTCAGTTCGACTCGTGCCTTCTCAAAGATGAATGAGCGTATAATCAGAATGTTAAAGATTTATTTTTGTGAACAGACTGTTCAATATCATAAAAACAACAATTATTTTTGAAGTTTCTGGTAACAATTTTGCGTTCTATCAAGTCCAAACTTATTGTTCTGTTGCTTGCCGTGGTTTTTCCCCTAACCGGAATATTAGGTGGGATCGGTCTTTACAACATCAATAGACTCGAAACAACAAGAGCTGCAGAGACGATGAATTATGTCGTCAAGAATGCACAGGATCAGTTAGATAATATTTTCATCCGTACTGAGGATGTGGTCCACTATGTTGCTTCAGCCGTAGAAAACAACGTACCAAGTCCAGAGTTTGTCAAAAACAGATTCTTCCGGGCAAACTTAAAGGAGCACCTTTTAGGTTCCTTTACCGACGCAGCCAAAAGCATAGGTCGTGTCGCCACCTTCTATGTCTATTTTTCGCCAGATCTTCTCCGCGAAAAATCAGACGGATTCTGGTACATCAAAGACAAGCACACAGGAAAGTATGAAGAGCATGAACTGACCGTTGTCAAGAACTATGGCAGTCATGCCGGCAGAACCGCCTGGTTCTATGAACCTGTTGAAAAAGGAAAGGCAGTGTGGCTGCCGCCCTATCTTAATGAAAACATCAACATGCATATGATTTCCTATGCTATGCCGGTAAAGGTTAGAGATACGCTCATAGCCGTAGTAGGTGTGGACATAGAATTCCAATCCCTTTCTGAGATTGTAAGAAAAATCAAGGTATTTCAGAGTGGCTATGGCTTTCTTTCTGAAGATATAGGAAAAGATATCCTTTATGTTCATCCTGAATACGCCTACGGAACCACTCAACCGGATCATGTGGTTACCGTGATCAAGAACGGTCATCTGTCTGGCAAGGATGAGACAGGAGGGGCATTGATCTCCTATATCTATAATGGACAGAAAAAAGAGATGGCTTTTGCGACTTTGCAAAATGGCATGAGACTTATCGTGACCGCGCCTCGTTCTGAAGCATTTGTAATGAGGGACAGCGCCATTATCGACTCTCTTATTGTCGTCATACTCTTTACCACCATTGTTCTTCTGACAGCGATCTTTTTTGCCAAAAAAATCACCACACCTCTTCTGGAAATCAAGGAAGCGGCAAGGCGTATGGGGTCGGGTGACTACAGTTTTACAGTCAGCAAAAGAACTGATGATGAGTTAGGAGATCTGGCCGACAGCGTAAACGATACCATCATCAGAATGCGCAACTATGTCGATACCATCAAAAAGATGGCCTATACCGACGAGCTGACCCATGTCAAAAACCATTCTTCATACGAGGAAAAGATCCGCGAACTCAATGCGGCGATCAAGAGTGGCGCGGCCAGTTTCTCTGTCATCATGGTGGATATGAACAATCTTAAATTTATCAATGACACCTACGGTCATGAAAAAGGCGATTTAGCCATTCTGAAGGTCTGTTCAACCATCTGTGATATCTTCAAACGCTCTCCTGTATATCGATTTGGCGGTGATGAATTCGCCATAATCCTCGAACACAGAGATTATGAGTGCAGAAAACAACTGATTGATACGCTACATAAAAACGTCAGAAAACCTGATGCTGACAGTAAGACCCCTTGGGATTTTGTCTATGTAGCTATCGGCAGTGCAACCTTCAGAAAAGACTCTGATGAGTCATTCGCCGATGTCTTCAGACGTGCTGATTCCCGCATGTATGCCTGCAAGAAAAAGCAGAAAGGGAGTAAATGAGGATAATGCTTTTTAAAACAGTCCATTATCTAAAACTCTTTTCAATCATTACTGCGCTGAGCATAAATTTCTGTTCTCTGATTGCAGAAGCAGCAGAGCTGAAGACTGTCAGAGTAGGTTACATGAATTTGCCCAACTTTACTCAGGTAGGTAGCAACGACCATATCAAATCAGGTTTTGCCTACGATTATCTTCAGGAAATTGCCAACCTATCAGGATGGAAATACGACTACGTTTACGGTAACAACGAAGAACTCCTGACTATGCTTAAAGACGGCAGTATTGATATCCTTGCCGGGGTTCCCTACAGTGATACTCTCAGTAAAGACGTGCGTTTCCCCGATTTGCCGATGACAAGCGAAAGTCATAACATTTACGTCCATGCGGACAATAATGCTACTGATTTTGACCTTAAAGATCTGGAAGAAAAAAATGTAGGGGTAAAAAGTAACAGTATCAGTCTTAAGTTCCTGCAAAGATGGAATGAAAATGGGAACTACAGACTTAATATTATTGAATATAACAATAACAAAGACAGAAAAAAGGCTTTTGATGCGTATGAGCTTGACGCACTTGCCGATCCGGATATGGAGGTGCTTTCATCATCCGGCATGACTCCTGTTGCCCGCATAGGAACGAGTGATATTTATGTGGCAGTCAGCAAAAAAAGACCTGATCTGCTTTATGATCTCAATCAGTCCCAATCCATCATAGAATCATCGGACCCCTACTTCTCTTCGAGACTTCACGAGAAATACTTCAGTAATCTTGCGGTAAGAAAAGACCTCTCATCGCGGGAAAGAGGCTGGCTCGAGGAGCACGATGTAATCAACATTGGCTATATTGAGAACTTTCCGCCTTTTAGTTCAACGGGAGAAACCGGACAGCCACAGGGTATCATCATCGATACTGTCAATAAAATCTTTGCGAGGTACAAATTAAGTGCGGCGGTAACCTACACTGCCTATGGCGACTTCAATGAAATGGTTACGGATCTCAAAACCAACAAGCTTGATCTTATAGTCCCTGTATTTGACAGTTACTGGTATTCAGAAAAAGAAGGGATCATTCAGAGTGCGCAATTCGCGAACGTTCCTTTGAGTCTTATTTACAGCAAAACCCAACACATTGATGAGGAAACCATTTTCGCCAAAGCCTACAATAACCATTTTCACGCCTTTCCCATTGATTCATACTACGCAGACAATCCCAAAATTCACTGTTTAAGCGATACAAACTGTCTTGAAAAAGTCGATACGGGATTAGCTGACGTAACTTTACTCAATTCCTATCAGGCCACCTCTCTACTCAGGGACTATCCGGATCTGCACGCCAAAGATTCTGACCATACCGCAGGCTTCTGTGTCGCCTCTTCTGCCGATGCTCTGCCGCTTTTGACCATCATCAACAGAGGACTTACCAGTACCACCTCTTCAGAAGTGCCAAACTGGATCTTAAATCAGCCCGATAATGCACAAGATCTGTCGTGGTCAGCGATTATCAGGACTCATCTCGTCGCTTTTGTGGCAGCTGTCATCGCCTTTATGACTGTTATTTCCCTGTTACTTCTTCTTACGCAGAGACATTTGAGATTCAAAAAATCACTGCAAAGACTGACACCACATTTAAATGAAAATTTTGACTTTTCAGGCAGTTCCTTTAACGAGTTTGTTAAGAACGGCATGCAGTTGCAGTTAAAGACTGGTAAAGACAAGGCACAGATCTTTAAAAAACTTTTAAGCAACAGAGAATATATCAGTCTGCTCAAAGATTTTCTCGGCTCTTACGAGGTTCGTCATGATGCCCTGACCGCACTGCCTTCAGCTTCATATTTCATGGAACTGACAAATCAGGAAAAAAAGAAGAATGAGGAAACCTCGGTAATCATCGCCTTTAATCTGAACGACTTTGCGCAATTCAATGCCACCTACGGGCCCGGCGAAGGCGACAAACTGCTAAAGAGCTTTGCCAGACTACTTTTAAATACCTTCGGAGACAGATGCTGTGCCCGCTTTGGCGAAGATCTCTTCTACGCACGCAGTAGCAGATCACAAGTAGAAGCAAAAATAGACAGTCTCTTTACCAGAATGGTCAGGGCCAACCATGGCCGAACCTTATCGGTAAGAGCCGGCATCTATGTTGAGGATAAGCCTCAGGTTAATACTCTCACCGCGTGTGATCTGGCCCGTGAGGCCTTAAAAAGCAACCATAACACTTCTGAATCAAGTTACATTTTCTTTGATCACAGCCGATTCGAGGAAGTTATCAGTCGGGAATATATTCTCAGGAATTATGAGACTGCACTTAAAAACAATCTCATTAAGGTTTTCTACCTGCCGAAGATCAGATCAGCAGATGGAAGTCTAATTGGCTTTGAGGCCAAGGTACGGTGGGATGATCCTAAAAGAGGCACCATTTTACCTGCTGAATTTATTCCTGTTCTGGAAAAGCATAGTGTCACAAATAAACTCGACCGTTTTGTAGCAGAGCAGGTCGTCAGCGATATAGCCAGAGCCAGAGATTCTGGCCTGTGCATGCTTCCGGTTTCCTTCAACCTGTCGCAGGCTGACTTTAAAGGATGCTCAACCTGCGAAGCACTAAAAGAAATCTGTGACAGGTACAAAATTCCAACTAAACTTATCAAGTTAGAAATAACAGAGCCTCTGCTCATTAACTCTCCTCTGCATACCAAACTTGAACTGCAGAGTCTGCGCAATGCCGGCTTTGAAATTCTTATGGATCACTTCGGGAACGGCTATGCCACGCTTAGCCTACTCAGAGATTATGAGTTTGATGAAATAAAACTCGACTGCGGCTTTATGAAGAATTTTGGCAAAAAATCAAAGGCAATCTTAAAGCCGATTGTGTCCATGGCAAAAGATCTCAATATCAGGACATTAGCCGACGGTGTGGAAACTGCAGAGCAGCTGGAATTTTTAGGTGCTATAGGTTGCGAAATGATGCAGGGTCCGCTTTTCGGAGAGGCCGAACCGTATGAGATCATCATCAAGCGTTTTTTTAACAAAAATGGAACAAATCTTAATAAAAAGTTGCTCTAGTCTGTAACTTTGCCTAGTTTTTTACGTCGTTTGCGTTTAAAGGATTTATCATTGTAAATAATTTGAACCTTGACTAATCACAAACTAAAGGAAGATCTCCCGTAATAGGTGACTATATGAGTTATAAGCATAATTTGATTGCGCTTGGCATAGCCATGTCTGCTGCAGCACTTGCTGTAAGCGGCTGCGAAAAAGACGTTCAGCAGACAGAGGCAAGAGCGCCTCAGTCCTACCCAACCATGAAGGTGCAGAAGGCAAATATGACCTTCAATATCGAATATACCGCCTCCATCAAGGGTATAAGTGACGTTGATATTTACCCTCAGGTATCAGGAACAATCAAAGAGATCCTGATGCAGGAAGGTATGCCGGTCAAAAAAGATCAGGTGCTTTTCACCATCGATCCAATAAGTTACGAAGCCGCCTATGAAAAAGCGAAGGCTAACGTTGCCAGTGCTGAGGCCAATTTGGCTACAGCAAAACTGACACGTGACAGTAGAGATCAGCTTTACAGCAAAAAAGCCGTGTCCTATTACGACATGATGAGTTCACACAACACCTACGACAGTGCGCTTGCCACTCTCTCTGAAGCTAAGGCGCTTTTAAAAGCGGCAGAAAATGATCTTAACAATACCGAGATTAAAAGTCCTGTCGATGGTGTTCTGGGCATGACCTCCATCCGCGAGGGGGCTCTTGTCAGTTCAAATATGACCACTCCATTGGTGTCTGTTTCTGACAACAGTAGTGTATATACCTACTTTTCACTGAGTGAAAATCTTCTTTTATACATTGCCAAACTCTCCTCCGATGGTTCCTACGGAGATATCTTAAGTAAGTCACCAAAGATTAAATTCCGCCTGAGTGACGGTGAGATTTATGATCAGGATGGTACTATTGATGCCATTTCTGGCATTGTAGACGCCACTACTGGTGCGGTAACTGTACGCGCCACGTTCCCTAATCCAAAGCGCATTATGCATTCTGGTGGTTCAGGAACCGTGCTTATTCCTGTTACCGTGGATGATGAACTGGTCATTCCGCAGACTGCCACCTTTGAGCTGCAGAACAAAACCTTTGTCTATAAGGTTGTTGACCATAAAACCGTCGCCACTGTGATTGAAATCATGGAGGTAAATGACGGCAAGAACTATGTGGTGACCTCCGGTCTTGAGGAAGGCGATACTATCGTTACCGACGGAGCCGGTTTATTAACAGACGGTGTAGAGATTGCTGAAAAATGAGTCCTAAACTTTTTATTAACAGACCTATACTTGCCTGCTGTATATCAGTGCTGATGGTCATTTTCGGTATAGTCGGCGTAAACATGCTGGCCGTCGAGCAATTTCCTAATATTGCGCCGCCTACGGTTACTGTTACAGCCAACTACACCGGTGCCAGTGCCGAAACCGTACAGAAATCCGTTATTGTTCCTCTTGAGGAGGCCATTAACGGTGTAGAAGGCATGACCTACATGACTTCAAAGGCATCCAACTCCGGTACTGCCGACATTACGGTCTACTTTGAGCAGGGAACCGATCCGGATATGGCAGCGGTAAACGTCCAGAACCGCGTTTCCAAAGTTCAGTCCTCCCTTCCTGCTGAGGTGACCAAGACCGGTGTAACCACCGAAAAACGTCAGGCCGGTCAGTTGAAGATTCTTGCCCTGTATTCTGACAGCAGCAACTACGACGAGTATTTCCTCGCCAATTACATGAAGATCAACATCACTCCGCAGATTCAGCGAATCAACGGCGTGGGTGGTGTTACCGTGCTCGGAAGTGACTACGCCCTGCGTATCTGGCTTGATCCGCAGAAAATGGTGCAGTTCCATCTGGTACCGTCAGATATCAGTGCTGTACTTGCCGAACAGAATCTTGAATCTCCAACCGGTATCTTAGGCGACAATTCTGATAATGTTTTCCTGTACTCGTTAAAATACCGGGGACGCTGGGAGACTCCTGAAGAATACGGCAACCTGATTATCAAATCACTGCCTAACGGAAATATTCTAAGGCTCAAGGATGTGGCCAAAATCGAGATCGGCAGCGAATCGTATACCTATAAGACAACCATCAACGGTAAACCTGGTGCTGTAGCAATGATCATGCAGACGGCTGGATCAAACGCCAATGAAATCATTGGAAAGATCAATGCACTTGAAGAGCAGATTGTCGCAGAAATGCCGGCCGGAATGCATCTTGCTGACATCTACAGCACCAAAGACTTCTTGGATGCCTCCATCCACGAGGTAATCAAGACTCTGTTTGAAGCTATCGTACTGGTTATCGTTGTGGTTTATATCTTCCTGCAGAGTATACGCTCAACGATTATTCCACTCATTTCCATCATTGTTTCTCTGGTCGCTACCTTTGCCTGTATCTGGGTAGCAGGTTTCAGTATCAACATGCTGACCCTGTTTGCACTGGTACTTGTTATCGGTACGGTAGTAGACGATGCCATCGTGGTCGTGGAGGCGGTACAGGCCAAATTTGACAGCGGATATAAATCCCCTTATAAAGCCACCCTTGACGCGATGAGCGGCATCAGTTCAGCCATTGTCACCACCTCACTCGTATTCATGTCGGTATTCGTTCCGGTATGTTTCACCGGCGGTACTGCCGGAACCTTCTATGTGCAGTTTGGTGTCACTATGGCTGTGGCGGTAGGTATGTCCTGCATCAATGCCCTGACATTAGGACCTGCACTGTGCGCCCTGATGATGAAGCCGTCAAACTACGATCTTGTGGAAAACCAGCACGGTTTTACCTACAGATTCCACGTCGCCTTTGATGCCGCCTTTGGTAAGATGAGTGACAAGTATGCCGGATATCTGACCATACTGTTCAAGGCTAAATGGCTGATATTTGCTCTTATAGCTGTATCTGCTGCAGGTCTTGTCTTCCTGATGAGTAATACCAAGACTGGTCTTGTGCCTGATGAGGATACAGGAACAGTGTTTGTTTCTGTTACCACTTCACCAGGTTATACGTTAAATCAGACCAACAAGACCATGGACGAGATCACCAAGAGACTCTCAGAGATCCCACAGATCGAACTTCTGACTGCAGTTTCAGGTTTTAACCTGATGTCAGGAGGCACCGGAGCATCAGGCGGTACCTATATGATCCGACTGAAAAACTGGGAAGAGAGACCTAATGACGAAGACAGCAATCTTGCCGTGATGAATGAGATTTTCATGCGTACTGCGGATATCAAGAGTGCTCAGATTTTCGCCTTTGCACCACCTATGATTTCAGGTTACGGTACTTCAAGCGGTCTTGAATTATCTATTCAGGATAAGCAGGGTGGTTCCATTGAAAAACTGGCTGCGGTAACAACTGATTTTCTTACCGCCTTAAACCAGCGTCCTGAGATCAGTTACGCCATCACCACCTTCGATCCGCGCTTCCCTCAGTTCGAGGTATCCGTAGATGCGGCACGCTGCATAAAAATGCAGGTCTCACCTTATGATGTCCTGTCAGTTATCTCCAATTACATTGGCGGATCTTATGCCTCAGATATCAACCTTTACTCCAAGAAGTACAAGGTCATGATGCAGGCACAGACCAATCAGCGCTTAAATGAGGAGAGTCTGGATAACATCTTCGTACGCAACAGTGCAGGTGATATGCTACCTGTTCTACAGTTCCTGACCTTAAAGAAGATCTATGGACCGGAACTACTCTCACGTTTCAACCTGTTCGGATCCATTTCGGTAAACGCTGCCGTAGCTGAGGGCTACAGTTCAGGTGGTGCCATCAAGGCAGTTTCTGAGGTAGCCAAACAGATTCTGCCGATGGGTTACAGTTACGAATACAGCGGTATGACGCGAGAAGAAGCAGCTCAGGGCAATACCACCATTATTGTCTACACGATGTGTATTATTTTCATCTACATCATTCTGTGTTCACTGTATGAGAGTCTGCTGATTCCTCTTGCGGTAATGCTTGCCATTCCAAGTGCTCTGGCAGGATCATTCATCTTTGCTCAGCTGATGGATATTGAGAACAATATCTACATGCAGACCGGTCTTATCATGCTGATGGGTCTGATCTCAAAGACAGCAATTCTTCTTACCGAGTATGCCTCCTCGCTGAGAAAACAGGGTATGAGCATAATCGAAGCATCTCTATCAGCCGCCAAAGCCCGACTGCGCCCTATTCTCATGACTTCTATCTGTATGGTTATAGGTCTGATGCCACTGGTTGTGGCACATGGCGTCGGAGCAAACGGTAACCGCTCCTTAGGTGTAGGTGTAGTAGGCGGTATGCTGATCGGCATTTTCTGTCTGATTCTCATCACCCCTGTATGTTTCGTAGTTCTGCAGGCTATACAGGAGAAGTTTGTTGCCAGGTTCGGCAGAAAGGATGAAGAGACAGAATAGGACCTGACCTCAAGTCTATCCTATTCGATAAAACAAACCCCGCTTGTGCACAAGCCTAAGCGGGGTTTTTGTTTGGAATGAAGAGCAGATACTGTAAGGATGCATTTACATTCTTTACTGTCTAGACTGCTCGGTATTTTAAAGAGGTGACGTAATCGGCAAAGCCCTGATCTTTTGCCTCAAGCTGTACGTAAATACTGTCTTTGATTTCTCGCGACTTTTCATTGGCAAACTCCAAAACTTTATTGATCTGCTTTTTACGATCAATTAAAAAGAGTTGATCGGCTTTTTCAAGTTTCACAAACTGCTCAAGAGTAAAGAGTTCATCAAAAAACCGTCTTAAAGACTTAATACCCGTACACTCTAGATTATCATCATGCGTATACGACAGTCCGAGGAAATGACAGATCCTCGCGGTTGATACCCGTGAATAGTCACGCTGGGCAGTTTTTTCAGGATCTTCATCGACCATGCCTGAGGAGAATTCACCCTGCTGCCGAGCAGAGCGCTGATCCTGACCTGACTGCTCCTTTTCACCAACCAAAGGAGCATCCTTACTGATGACATTGACCTGAACAGTGGTATCTTCAGGATGTGTTTCCCTATCTTGCCCGACATTATCTGTTACCTGATAACTGTCCGCAGACTTTAAAGACTTTTTCTTTTTAATAAGCGCTTCGTGATAGAACCTGTCATCAAGACTCTGCAGAGCCTGTAGAAAACCTCTGTCCTCCGGTTTGAGATTGGCTAGAAACTCAGCCTGATGATCAGGAGGCAGATTTTCAAGGGTGAGATACAAAGGCAGAGAACTGAAGCGATCATTTAAGAAACTGACGTCGTCGGTACATAAATGAGACATCATCTCCTCACTCATCAGACCACGGCAGAGAGCGTTGATATCATAGTCGTTATGAGGACTGTCGGCATCCTGCAAAATTCCCAGGTGCTCGAGAATTCCAAGGAAACGTCGCCCAGATTCATCCGCAAGTTTATCGCCTTCCTGACTAGCGTGCAGAGGTTCTTTCTCTGTCTTTTCGCTCTTTTTCTGCCTTGTGCAGTACTTATCAAGCTGCAGGAGCCTGTCCTCAGTACCATCATCAGAAGAGTCAGATAAAGACTCGTAGATTACCCTGCCACGATAGAAATATTCACTAAACCAGTAATCATCGTGAGGATGCAGATAACCATGCTCATCGTAAAACTTGTCAATCGCCTGCAGAGAAGACAGCAGCACCTGACCTGCCGGAGTAAGCGATGCATAGGCTTTGACGAATTCATCAGGCTGAGTGATATTGAGGACTGAGTTTATGGAGGTTAGTTCCTCCCGGCGATCTTCGATAAAACCAAGAGAATAATCGTCAAGTTGTGAATTGTCATCAGAGAAGAGTCTCTCCACAACCTCCGCTGCGGTAAGTCCATACGGAGGATTATCAAAAGTGGTCAGAATACGAAGTCTTGCCAGAATATACAGCAGTTCCTGTTCAGCCAGTGCCCGCTGTTTTTCATATTCCGTAAGATTCGGGGTAACATGAAAAACCAGATTGGACAGAAAAGAGAGAAAATCATGACACTCAGGGGGTAGAATCCGCATGACCTCCGAAGGGATCTCACCGTGATTAAGCTCACGACTCAGTATAACGTTGAGGCTGTCAAAATGCTCAATCCAGGTTTCAATTACATTCTGCGTCTCGGGGAATTCCTCGCAGAGCGTACGATAATGCGCCATAAGCGCCATTTCAACGGTCTGAGGTTCAAGACTTTGCGGAGGAAAATCAGGATGAACGGCAAGGTCAAGTCTTCTTAAACAGAAGGCAAGAATTTTTCTTGAACGACGTTTCCTAAGATTGAAAACATGCTCCTGATCCTGTTCAAGATACCCGCCCAACTGATGACTGCCACGATTCTGGGAAATATTAGTGAGTACAAAGAAGAAAGCCCTCTGTACCGGCTGCAACAGATTGACGGCACTCTCTCTGAGTTTTGGATTTTCGATGTGCAGCAGTTTGAGAAAATAAGGTACATCGGCCATCAGTCTTAACAGCAGATGCTGCTGTTTGATATTCAGGATAGAAAGACTCTGAACATTAAAGGTACGCTCCAACACAGCTACAGGAGAAAGCTCCAAAGGCACATCTCTTGGATCGCGTAAAATGTAAAGTTTACGCAGAATACACTCAATATCAGAGACCAGTCTCATCTCGTCATAATAAAACATAATGATTCTCGTATCTTTTTTGATGGGATATCCTTATGTTAACGCAAAAAAAGCATAAATGATGAGACAAAAGCAAATCCCGAGGTTTAGTTCACAGGAAAAATGAGGGCAGATACGGTTTAGTCTGCTTAATGTCCGAACTGCATTTATGCCTTTCAGTTTTTTAAGAACATACATTGCACAAAGCTTTGGTTGATCAAATCCAGTCTGGTATTTATCAGCAACCAGTAAAACCTGGTATTCATCTTTATTAAATTCACTTGGCAGGTTCTTTTCAGAGAATCCGTTCAGTCCAGATTCTGAGTAATCAGTTCCGTCGACACTTACTTTTCCTGAGAATGCAACCAGTGCTTTTATATTGGTATAGCCCTTTTCCCTTGTATACTGTTCAAATGCTTGACGGTATCGAACAGCACCTGCTCTGGATTCTGTAACAACCATAGCTTTTGCTTGCCCATTGAGTTCATGCATTACGGTTGTTCTAAACTTCTTCGATACGACCTCATTAACTGTAGTTTCCTTTAATAGCATTGTAGATGAAATATAATTTGACTTTTGATAACTAATTAGTTATCTTTAATGTAGAGGGAGGTTAATTCCTTTGCACGATATATATTTTTATAAAGACCGTAATGGAAATCAGCCTGTTCTTGAGTATCTTAGAGAACTTGCATCTGGTGACAGTAAAGACTCAAGGATTAAGCTAAATAAAATCAGAGATTATATTCAGATTTTGAGGATGTATGGTAAACAAGCAGGTGAACCTTATATAAAGCATCTTCAAGGCGAAGTATATGAATTAAGACCTTTGAGAGATCGTATTCTGTTTGTGGCTTGGGTGAATGACAGTTATGTTCTTCTACACCATTTCATGAAAAAGACACAGAAAACTCCTAGAAAAGAAATAGAAAAAGCTTTTCGTGAGTTTGAAGATCTAAAAAATTCTGAAGAGGAGACAAATGAATAAAGCTCTAGGACAAAAGTGGGAAGAGGTTGAAAAAGAACTCTTCACACCTGAAGAGATTGCAGAAAGTGACCTTAGGGTAGCAGTCATTGGAGAACTGATTAAAGCTCGCAATGAGAAAGGATTAAGCCAAAGAGAACTTTCTTCTTTATCAGGTATTGCTCAACCTGTTATTGCAAGAATAGAGAAAGGAACTTCCTGTCCTAATCTGGAGACCATCATTAAGCTACTAAGTGTTTTAGGGAAAACTCTTGCTGTTGTTCCTGCAGCCAAGGAGTAATTGAATCAAACCAATATTTACAATATGAAAGCAAGTCATTATAGTACTCAGATTCATTATATGTCTTGAGTTATCTTGCATATCACAAGTTCAAAGGTAAAAAGAAGCCACTCTCCAAATGAGTAACTTAGCATACTATAAACTATTACTTATTTCTTTTGCTAATTTTATTGCTTTTAACTCCTCGTTATCTAAAACAAAATTTATTAAATCTTGACTGTCTCAAGATTAGGTTTTGACTATATCAGGTTCTTGATTCCACAAGAATTATTATCAATCGAAAAGATATTTACCTCTTTGTTTTACAGGATAATTCTTGTCAAAACAATC
>JAGBLM010000065.1 GCA_017635415.1 Succinivibrio sp.
CGGCAGCAGAGGATATTTCACCTTGCCCTGCATTCTATCGTCAGTGATAACCACACGGTCCATCATCTGAGAGATAACATCCTGTACCGACATCCAACACCTGTTAAGAGAAAACTGATGAGGACAGTGTACACATTAGTGTAGAAGATTAATAGATCTGATTCTTATACTGACCAGTTCAGATCTATTCATATCCTTATTTTTTTAATAGGATCTGACAGCACAGAAAAGGCAGATTTGTAAATTTCGTGCGTAGGCCCTGCAAAAAGTGTGAGTAAAAACACAATTTGAACTAAAACGTTTGCGAGAAATGTCAAATTTTGTGAAATATCTATACATTTTGCGAGATTGTCTTTGTCATCGTACGTTTGACCTCATTATAATTCACGCATAACTAAATCAAAGGAGTTTTATGTTATGAAAAAATTAAGTGTTCTTGCCGTAGCAGTAGCTTCAGTTGCAGTTATGTCATCAGCAGCTCAGGCTGAGACCGTTTGGAAGCTTGCTTTCAACCAGCCAGAAGGTCACCCTGAGTATGTTGCTGTTCAGCACTTCTCAGACAAACTCAAGGCTGCCACCAACGGTGAGTACTCAATCGAAATCGGCGCCAACGAGCTCTTAGGTTCCCAGAAGGAAACCATTGAGATGGTTCAGAACGGTACCCTCGAGTTCTCAATGGTAGCAGGTTCACTTCTGGAGAACTGGAACCCAGACTTCGCTGTATTCAACCTTCCATACGTATTCAAGGACTACAAGCATTTACAGCGTGTTGTTAAGGACAAGTCTGTTGTAGGTGACCTCTTCAAGTCCCTTGAGTCAAAAGGTTTAACTGTTCTGTGTGCTCAGTACTCAGGTACCCGTAACGTATATACCAGCAAGGTTGAAGTTAAGACTCCTGCTGACCTTAAGGGTCTGAAGATCCGCGTCATGCAGTCTGACACCATGGTAAAGATGCTCAACTACATGGGTGGTACTGGTACCCCTATGGGTCAGGGCGACGTTTATACCGCTATTCAGACCGGCGTTCTTGATGGCGCTGAGAACAACGAGGTTACCTACTATGCTCTCAAACAGCACGAAGTTGGTCCAATCTACAATCTTACCGGTCACCTGATGATGCCTGACTACATCATCACCAATACCGAGTTCTACAATGGCCTGCCAGCTGAAGTTAAGAAGTTCTTTGACGAGAACCTCGACGGTCTGGTTGACGAGGAGTTTGAGCTCTTCCAGAATCAGGTTGCCAAGTCACTTGAGGCTGCCAAGAAAGAAGGTACCCGTGTAGTTGTTGCTGACAAGGATTCCTTCAAGAAGGCTGTTGAGCCTCTCATTGCTGAGAAGGTAAATACTGATACCGCCAAGGCTCTGTACGATGCCGTACAGAAGTTACGCGATGCCAAGTAATTGATTTATCTCCTTAATGCAAAAATGGGGCCTTAGGTGCCCCATTTTTTGAGTCAAAAAATAAGACGGTTTTAGATAACGGAGTTAAGAAGTGGGTGCACTAACCGCAATAAAGAAACTGCTTGATAAGATACTGATCTTTTTATCCATCACGTTCTGCGGGGCGATGGTGGTATGTGTATCGTGGCAGGTTTATACAAGATTTGTTCGTCACGATCCTAGTGCTGTCTCAGAAGAGATTGCTGATATTATGTTTGTTTGGATGGGCTTAAGCGCTTCTGCTCTGCTATACGGCGAAAAAGGTCACATGAACATTACTTTCCTGCCTGAGAAAGTATCCTTTAGAAAAAAACAGCTCCTGACCATATTAAGTGAATTTTTCACCCTGTTTATGGCAGCGTGGGTTCTGGCCTACGGCGGATATTTCATTACCTTAAAGGGCATGGCTCAGGTTAATGCTGCTCTGCCATGGCTGCCGATCGGCGTTATTTATTCAATTATCCCTATCACTGGAGTCTGTGTGGTTTTCTATGCGATCTATAACATTATTGATGCTGCAAGAAAATTCGTAACTCCGTTGGATGGAGGAAAGGCGTAATGTTAAGTTCGCAGATTATTCTCTATTTACTGGTACTGACTCCGATCCTGCTGGTTTTAGGTGTACCTATCGGCACCTCAATCTGCGTGGGCTCGGTGCTGTCAATTTTCTCTATTTTCGGTTTCTCAAAGGCTCCGCTTAATGGTGCAACGCTGATCTTCAAGGGTATGAACAGTTTTGCTCTGGTGGCAATTCCTTTCTTTGTGCTGGCCGGAAACATCATGAATACTGGCGGTATTGCCCAGAAGCTGATTAACCTGGCCAAGGTTTTCATCGGCTGGATCCCTGGTGCTCTGATGCACACCAATATTGTTGCCAATATGCTGTTCGGTGCCATTTCCGGATCCGGTGTAGCAGCAGCTGCTGCTATCGGTTCGGTGATGTTGCCTGGTGAGAAGCGTGAAGGCTATGATGAGAAACTGTCTGCTGCGGTAAATATTGCTTCAGCTCCTGCCGGAATGATTATTCCGCCATCCAATATCTTTATTATTTACTCACTGGCTTCAGGTGGCGTATCTGTAGCTGCACTGTTCGTTGCCGGCTATATCCCGGGCATTCTCTGGGGTCTTGCTGTAATGGCTGTGACCGCTTTCTTCGCCTTTAAGCTCAAGTACAAGCCACAGATGGTAGGCTCTTTAGGTCTTGCCCTTGCTATTATTCTTGATGGTATTCCTGCCATTCTGCTGATTGTCATCATTATCGGCGGTATTATTTCAGGCTGGTTCACACCAACAGAGGCTTCCTGCGTAGCAGTGATCTATGCTGCCGTACTGTCTGCACTTTACGGAACCTTCAGATGGAAGGCCGTCCCTGGTATGCTGCTGTCAACTGCCAAGACCACGGGACTTATCGTTTTCCTGATCGGTGTGTCCTCAATATTAGGTTGGGTTCTTGCCTATGCAAAACTGCCTAATATGATTGCGCAGGCTCTGCTCAACTTCTCTGACAGTCCGGCGGTAATTCTGATTGGTATGATGGTTATCATGCTGCTGGTAGGATGTGTTATGGATCCTGCTCCTGCGGTACTCATTTTCACCCCAATCTTCCTGCCGGTTGCCATGAAACTTGGTATCAATGCCGTACACTTTGGTGTAATGATGGTCTTCAACCTCTCCTTAGGTGCAATTACCCCTCCTGTAGGACCGATTCTCTTTACCGGATGTCGTATTGCAGGACAGACTATCGATGCGGTATTCCTCAAACTGTTACCGTTCTTCCTGGCACTTGTGATTGTGCTGATAATGGTAACTCTTATTCCATGGCTGTCGATGTTCCTCCCAACCTGGGCAGGTCTCGTACACTAGCTTATCGTCTGTACAAAAAGGTCCTCAACAGGGACCTTTTTTCTGTGTAGCCTGTCTTTGCTATTATTTCTAATCTGGACTATCTACAGTGACTCTGATCCTTTGCTTTTCCGTAGCAGATCTTTTAATAATTCTCTAATAAAGAACATACTTTAATCGGGTTTACTGACATAAATCGTAGATACAGATAAATAATCATTAAGAATCAATAAAGTAATTAAATATAAGAAAAAAATTCGTATAAATGAAAGTTCTCAATTATATAAGTGATTAAAAGCTACTTATTTAAAAATAAAGTAAAAATATATTTTGCTACCATACAAACTAACATGTCACAATGGTGTAAAGTAGATCATGCAACTTTACCAAATATGAGGAGAACACATGGAAAAAATTGCACTGTTCGGTACCCATTCGTACGACCGAGCCTGTTTTACGGAGATCAACAGTTCCTTTGGCTTTGACCTCCACTATCTGCGCAGTTTTCTAGATCTGAATACTGTAGCCTATACGGATGGCGCTAAGGCTGTATGCGCATTTGTCAATGACCGCTGCGACGGTGAAGTTCTCAAAAAACTTGCAGAACAGGGCGTTGAACTTCTGGCTATGCGCTGTGCCGGATACAACAACGTAGATCTTAAGGCTGCACAAAAGTACAATATTCACGTGGTACGTGTTCCTGCGTATTCACCTTACGCAATTGCTGAGCATGTTGTTGCGCTGATGCTGTCTTTAAACCGCAAGATTTATCGCGCTTATTATCGTACCCGTGATGGAAATTTTGCTCTCCATGGTCTGATGGGTTTTGATATGCACGGGAAAACTGCCGGTATTTTCGGCACCGGTAAGATTGCAAGGGTTCTTATCAATATTCTGCTTGGCTTTGGGATGAAGATAGTTGCCTATGATCTGTATCCTGACTATGAATATGCCAGACAGAACGACGTTACCTATGTCACTCCAGACGAACTGTATGCACAGGCGGATGTGATCTCTTTAAACTGCCCCTTAACTCGTGACAACTATCATCTTATCAACCGTGAGGCCATCAGCAAGATGAAGAGGGGCGTGATGATTATCAACACCGGACGTGGTCCGCTCATTGACACAGAAGCGCTTCTTGAGGGACTAAAAAGTGGCATAGTGGGGTCAGCAGGTCTTGACGTCTATGAAGAGGAATCAGATTACTTCTATCAGGACAAGTCTGATAATGTTATTACCGATGACAAACTAGGCAGACTGCTCAGTTACAACAATGTGCTTTTAACCTCGCATCAGGCTTTCTTCACCCGCGAAGCCATGACCAATATCGCGACTACAACATTGCAGAACTGTCGCGATTTCTTTGATGGCAAACCTCTTCTTAACGAGGTTAAAATCTAATCTGTGCTACCTCCTGCAAAGCGGGAAATCTAGCTCAGATAACTCTGCCCGGTTCTACTGTCGCTTTCCACTAAGCCGGGCTATCTTAGTGAGATGCTTTTTTTTGCAGTCCTGACAATAAAACTGCTCAAATCTTTGAATAAATGCTGTGCTAGAATCTTCAGAGAAACATTAAAAGAGGCTCTTATGAAAAAAGATGTACTGTTCCTGACAGGCTGTGAGGATTTTCCAAGAATCATTGAGGAGAATGCCTACTATGTTGATAAGACAGCCTATCTTAAGACTCTTTTTCTGAG
>JAGBLM010000066.1 GCA_017635415.1 Succinivibrio sp.
TATGAATGAAGCCGAGTGTATCTGCATATGACAGAGCTGGTTTAACCTGAGCCTTAGCAAAACAGACACTGATGGCAGCATCTGTTCTGCTGTAGACATTTTTCACCTGCTCAAGGGCGGTTGTGAAACTCTCTTTGAATTTATCAGAGGTCCCGTACGGTATACAGACGGTGGCAAAACATTCGGTCGGAATGGAGTTTCTGGCCTGACCGCCTCTGTAGTCAGTAAGGAAGAAATCACAGTCATCTGATACGGCTGAGAGAATATGGGCCATGTTCAGGATGGCATTGCCGTGCCCCTTATTGATATCCGATCCGCTGTGACCACCTGAAAAGCCGGTCAGACTGATCTCAAGGGCTTCACAGTCCTCAACTGTAACACGTTCAAAGTCGTAGTCGATGTCGGCATCGCAGGAACCGGCGCAACTGACAAACAGATAACCGTTATCCTCAGAATCGAGATTTAACAGGAAATCTCCTTTAAGGTCTTCTGAAGATAAACTAAGAGCCCCTTTCATGGTGGTTTCTTCTTCGACGGTGAAGATTCCCTTCAGTGGTCCGTGTTCAAGACTGCGGTCCTCAAAAATTGACAGGGTGGTGGCAATACCGATACCGTCATCAGCTCCAAGGGTTGTTCCTTTTGCACGGATAAAGCCGTCCTGTTCATAGACGCTGATAGGATCTGTAGTGAAGTCATGACTGATGTTAGGTGCGGCAACAGCAACCATATCCATGTGACTTTGCAGGATAAGAAGAGGTCTGTTCTCCCGTCCAGGTGTGGCCGGAACATTCATAATAACATTTCCGGCCTTGTCCTGATGAGCTTCAAAATTATGTTCCCGGGCAAAATCCAGAAGCCATTTTGCCACCTTTTCCTCATGTCCTGAAGAATGCGGAATGCTCAGCAGCTGGTCAAAATGCTGCCATAGTGACTGCGGTTCAAGTGATTTTAAGGCATCCTGCATAATTAGTTCCTTAATTCTCTTTTACCAAGTTTCGCGGAGAGAAAGGCAAGTTTGAGCAAGCATTGCATTTCATGGTCACAGGTGAGGGGACTCTGCACAAAATTAAAATCCGCTTTGGCGGTAACGGCAGGAATCTGTTTACGGTTGTTTGGTACGGTGAAACGCATTGAAAAATCCTTATATCCTGATCTTCTGTTCTGCTGCAATGACTGGAAGTTTATGCAGTTCAAGCCAGTACGGACTCAGCATTTTATCTGAGTCGTTCTCCTGTCCCCGCGCTGTCTGCCTTGTCCTGTTCTGGAGCCGGTCTTGGTGAAGGAGATCCTGTTGTAAACTTTTGGTCATTTGCTCTGAGAATGTAAAATTACACACATCCCCAGTGGAGCATTATAGACCATATTCCTCATAACAACAGAATTTGTGGACTTTTTCTGGGCGGTTTATGAAAGATGTTTTGATTTATGAACAGATAACTCTTCACTTTGTGTTCACAGGTGCACATAATAAACAGTTCATTAAGAAAAAAATTGAGGCACTGTGCCAGACTGTGAAGAACTTTCTGCAGATTAACTACGTCTGTCAGGCTGTGTATTTCATCATGAATTTATATGAAAAGATGAGTTTGTCACTGACTAAACTCAGAAATGACCGTATGCTGCGCACTATTGCAGGAAAAGCGCAGAACGGTGCGGAAATTGAAATTGACGGAAGGAAACTTGTCAATCTTTCCTCTAATGATTACCTAGGTTTTGCGCAGGATAAGGAACTGCAGGCAGAATTTTTAAGTTCTCTGCCTGAGGATGCCGCACGGTTTTCCTCGTCAGGATCGCCCCTTTTAACCGGTGCGCATCCTGCCTATGCAAGAGCACTTGCTACCATTGAAGAACTATCCGGACGCAGGGCGCTGTTCTTCAACACCGGTTTTGGCGCAAACAGCGGTATAATTGCCGCTCTTTGCGACGGTGATACTCTTGTTCTGGCAGATAAACTCTCTCATGCCTCCATAATAGACGGTATGGGCGCGGGAAGAGGAAAGGCACTGCGTTTTGCCCATAATTCCCTGCCTCATTTGAGACAGCTTCTTAATCGTTATGCTGCAGATTTTAAGTATGTACTGCTCATTACAGAAGCAGTCTTCAGTATGGACGGCGATAAGGCACCCCTAAGAGAGTTAGTTGCCCTGAAAAAGGACTATCCTAATCTCTATCTTTACGTTGATGAGGCGCATTCCTTTGCTCTTTACGGGGAGAAGGGACTGGGTCTGTGCTCTTTAGAGCAGATCTTTTCTGATGTCGATTTTATTCTGTGCACCTGCGGCAAAGGTCTCGGCAGTCAGGGGGCTTTTGTGCTGTGCAATGAGACGGCAAGAGATTATCTTATCAATACTGTCAGACCGTTAATTTTCTCGACAGCCATGCCTCCGTGTGCCTTTGCACATATCGATTTTATGTTAAGGAAGATGGTGAACGGGGAGTCTCGGCGGCAAAGACTGCAGAAGATATCCGGCGCTGTCCGTTCCTGCCTTGAGGAGTGCGGTGCTGATAACCTGTCTGACAGTCAGATTATTCCTCTTCTGACCTTTGACAATGAAAGAGCAGTGCAGGCTTTTGACTTTTTCAGGGAGCGGGGATTTTACGCAATGCCTATAAGACATCCTACCGTACCCAGAGGAAAAGCAAGATTGCGACTGTCCCTGACGGCCAGTCTGTCTGATCAGCAGGTTTGTCATTTGTGTGAGGTCATAAGGCAGTTTTTGAGGAAAGCGTCATGAAACAGTTGTTTATGCGTCAAAACGGTTCTATGAGACTGATCCTGTTTTTTTGTGGATACGGACAGGATGAAAGACCTTTTCCTGTTGTTAAGGCACACGGACCAGACCTTGCGCTGGTCTATGATTATGAAGACAGCACCTTTGATTGTTCCGTCTACGAGAAATATCAGTGTATCGATGTTGTCTCCTGGTCTATGGGCGTAATGATGGCGGCAGTCACTTTAGGTAACGGTGCTCTGAAGGTTAGAAAGGCAGTAGCGGTCAACGGCACCATTGAGGGGATTGACGATGAATTTGGTATCGCCACCAAGATGTGGAATGCTACCGAGGCGGCGCTTTGCCCTGCATCTGTTTTAAAGTTCTATCGCAGAATGTGCGGTGTGAAGGATGCCGCCTTCTACCTTGAGCATGCTCCTGCGCGCAGTTTGGATGGACTCAGGCGGGAACTTGCCTTCCTTAAACATACGGCGGCCGGGAAAATCCGTAAGAGTTTTCACTACAGCAGGGCCTATGTCGGACTAGGTGACCGTATTATCCCCGCGCAGAACCAGTTACGCTCCTGGAATGCACAGGGAGTCAGCGCGGTTCAGGGTGAATTTGCTCATTTTCCTTTAGAGATCCTGTCTTATGAACTGGAACTTTGATTATGGCGACGCGTGAATACAGATTCTCAAAGGCAAGCGGCAGCTATCAGAACAACAGCGCCGTGCAGAGCAGGATGGCCAGACGTCTTTTCGACTTTATTCCGCGCCACAGTTGTTTTAACGAGGTGCTGGAGGTGGGCTGCGGGACCGGCAATCTGTCTGAACTTCTTATCACCGAGCTTAAACCTTTGCAACTGTATCTTAACGATCTGAGCGGGGGGATGCTGGACTGCTGCAGACGGCGTTTTTCAGAGTACAGAGGCCTTAACTACTGCTGCGGCAGTATTCTGCACAGTGCTTTTGACTGCCGATTCGACCTTATTATAGCCAATGCCGTTTTTCAGTGGATTGATGATAAGTATCTTCTTTTCAGAAAGTTATCTGATCTGCTCAAGGAGAACGGTTTGCTTATCTATTCGGATTTTCTGCCTGATAATTTCCCGGAAATAAGAACTGTTACCGGCTGTTCATTAAACTATACCTCCAACGAGACGGAACTTTTGGTGTTAAAAGAATGTGGATTTAAGGCGCAGATCCGTGATGTCATCATCTCCGAGACATTTGCAGACCCGCTGGCGCTGCTGCGCAGTTTCAGAAACCAGGGCGTGAGCGGACTGAGTGGCAGGATGTGGAGCAAAGGGAAACTTGAGGATTTTATCAGGGAATACCGCCGCAGGTTCCACTGTGAAAACGGGGAAGGGGTCTATCTGACCTGGCATCCCCGTTATGTGGTGGCAAGCAGAGTGTGAGACTCTGTCAAAGCAGCGCTCAGACTATTTGGCGCTTTTTTCTTCACCAATAGTCTTATCGTTTAAAACCACCAGATCCGCATCAATATAGTCTACCACCTCCTCACAGGTATTGCCTATGAGTGCGGCCATGGCTCCACTGCGACCTGCCGAACCGATAAAGACGGCCCGGGCGTTCAGTTTGCGACAGATCTCCGGAATGACGTCATCGGGCATGCCTTCAGCAAGATGACAGTTGGTAAGCGGAATGTTGTGCTGTCTGGCAAACTGGTGAAGGCGCTTCTTATGTTCAGCCAGAATGCTCTCCGCATAGATTTCAGGTGCATAATGCGGCACTTCAAGCATTACTGTTGGCAGTACCACCGGAGCACTGTTGACCAGATGGATGGTGCCGTGGGTAATGGTGGCAAGCATCTGTGCCTCACGCAGCAGAATGACGTTGGCAATATTTCTGCGGTCAAGGGTGAAATCCACGGCAACTACAATATTGTCGTTCTCCTGCCAGTTGTGTTCTTTGGCAATAATGACTGGGATATTGGCGTTACGCAGCAGGTACCAGTCAATAGGGGTAAAGATCAGAGAATCAAGTACGCTGTGATGATTGGCTGCCTTGATCAGCAGGTCATAACCGCCGTTATTGACCTCTTCCATAATGCCCTCGCCGATATCACGCGTGAAGGCGACCTTTGTTCTGATGGTAACCTCATGATCGCCGCGATACTGTTCAATCAGATCTGATAACTGATCTTCATGAGTCTTCAGCACGTCCTCACGTGTTTCCTTGACTTTAAGGCGGTTCAGAATATGCAGATCATAGGAGAAATCGTAGACCAGACGCAGCACTGTAATGGTTGCCTTCGGGTTGTAATGAGCTATTTCAAGAGCGCGTTCAAGTGCAACCTGACGCTCCCTTTTAGGTTCAATGACTACCAAGAGATGATTATAGTGTTTCATACCGCCCTCCACGTTTTCCGATTAGGTCTTTATTTGATTTTAAACCAAATTTTCTTTTTTTATTCTGAGTATTGTTGACAAACGTGCGCCAGATGGCAATCTTTTTTTAACTAGAGTTTCAGTGTACGCGGTCTTACCCCCAGCAGAACTATCATAACGCCATAGATCACGGCGCCTGCAGCAATGAATCCGGCAAGATAGACTATTGCTGTCATGGTCGACATAGTGGTCCACTCGGTAAAGTCAGGGGAGGTGTAGCGTATACAAAGGCACATGACTGCTCCTGAAACCGCCAGTCGTGCTATGAAGAGGAGAGTGTGGCGTGAAATAATGTAAATATCTTTTTTCCACAGATAGTAAAGGAGCATGCCTGCGTTCACGTAGGCCGCAAGAGCAGTGGAGAGAGCAAGACCCACATAACCCAGCGGGACAATAAATATCAGATTGAAGACAATATTGAAAACTATGGAGGTAATGCTGCAGCGTACGGGAGTTCTGGTATCCTGCAGTGCGGCAAAGCCCTGAACCAGCACTCTTACCAGCATAATGGCGCACAATCCTGACACCGAGGCCAGCAGTGAGGCAGAGGACAGCAGCACATTCTCCTCGGTAAAGGCGCCGCGCATAAATATAACTCTGAGCATTGGTTCTCTTAAGGCTATCATGCCGCACATCGAGGGAATGCCCAGCAGAAGTACCAGTCTTACCCCCCAGTCCAGCGTGTTACGGTAACGCTTCTTCTGCGTACGGATGTCCACGTGCGACAGTGCCGGCAGAATAACTGTCGATATTGCTACAGCAAATATACCGATAGGAAATTCAAGCAGTCTGTCAGAATAATAAAGGTAGGAGATTGCTCCAGTGGCCAGAAAAGATGCCAGCACGGTATTGATAAAGAGGTTCAGCTGACTTGCTGACACTCCGATTACCGCGGGTATCATAAGTTTTCTGATGGTACTGACTCCCGGATGCTTCCAGCCCCATTTTGGTCTAGTAATAAGTTTCAGATTGAAGACAAAGGGCAGCTGAAACAGCAACTGCAGGATGCCGCCAACCACCATACCATAGGCCAGTACCTTGTTCGGCTCTCCGGTGTGGGGCGCAATCAGCAGGACAAAGGCAATCAGAGTGAGATTAAGTATACACGGTGTAATTGCGGGAACACCGAATCTGCCGAAGACATTGAGCACCGAACTTGTCAGTGCCGTAAGTGTAATGAAGAACAGATACGGGAAGGTTATTCTCAGCAGCACCGAGGCCTGTTCGAACTTAACACCGTCCGCCTCACCGTTAAGATGCGCCTGAAACCAGCCCCAGCCAAACAGGGCGGTCAGCACGGGAGAGAGCAGCATGCCGAGTATGGTGATGCCAAGAACAATGCCTCCCAGTGTTCCCGCACTTTTGGCGATGAGATCTTTAAGCTCACTTTCAGAGCCTTGCTGTTTTGTTTTGGTCATGACCGGAACAAAAGACTGGGCAAATGCTCCTTCGGCAAAAAGTCTTCGGAAGAAATTGGGAATGCGGTTGGCAAAGAAGAAGATATCGGCACTCAGGTTTGCGCCTAAAACGCTGGCGATGGCAATATCTCTGACCATGCCGAGAATTCTGGACAGGAAGGTGGCAGAAGCGGTAATAATGCCTGATCTTAACAGGCCTGATTTTCTGGTCTTATTCATAATGTGCACATGATACCAAAGAGACAGGTCTTGAGGGCAACGATCTTTGCACTTTCGGGTTTCATTTCTGAAAAAAATAGAGTTGACAAGAAATTTTAGAAAAATAAATTTTGACCCTGTGGGAAACTTTGTGGTTTGACGTTTTTTTTGTGGGAAACTTAGATATATTGGGGGGTGTCCCCTTGTGGGAAACTAATGACAAAAACACTTGCAATTGAGAAAATCTTTGAATCTCAATAAGATATTTGCAAAACTGTTTCTCCACAAAATTTCCCTGTTTTTTTTAATTTTGCTTCTTGCATTTTTGCGAAATACAAAATTTTCCAATTTACCGTAAAACATAAATTATTGGATGAAACTATATAACTAGCTGAATATTAAATATATTGCAATAAATGTTGTAAGATTGTCATAAATAATGATATGTAATGATATACTCGTTTCACGAGAATGGATTTGCAATAGAAATTTATTTAAATCTCAATAAGAAATGTGAAATTATGTTGTTTATGACAGCGTTAATAACGGTCAGTAGAGCATGAATTACAAACATGAAAGTCAACTCTATAACTTTTAGTTGTTTTCTAGTTGTGGGAAAATCTGTGGGGAAATTTTAAATTGCCTGTGGGAAAATCGTTTAAGGTGGTGCATTTTGTGATCGATGTCTCCCATACTGTTTATTAATAATGGTTAAAAATCAATATGTAAATTCGAATCAGTTAATTCCTTTTTAAAACTGTACCCTGTGGATAATTATTTGTACTGCATAATAGAACTTGTGGGAAAACAACAGAATTTATGCGGTTGCAAACTGTTTTTGACAGTTTTATATTCTTAGCTATAAAAACAATATTATTCACACATCATACTTAAATATGTAAATTAAAAGTATACCTGATTCAGTCTGTTCAGAGCTTTATCAGGAAATCTGTTGTTAATTCAGACTGATAAAGTTATCAATACACTGCTGCGGACTTTTTCCCCCACTCGTGGTGAGCGGTGAATCCGCGTTCTCCTTTTGTTTGTCAACAGCGAAAAAATTTTTTTCTAAGACCTTGTGGGAAACTTTGTGGTTTAGTGTTTTTTTTGTGGGAAAAAGCGTAAAAATGCCTTTTTCAGTTTGTGGGAAACTTTATTGTCTGTCTACTTGATTTTAAAAAAGTAATGATAATACATGATGTTAATTAACTGTTTGAAAAAAGAGGCTGTTGTTGGAAACGACTTTTGCTTTTTATTGTTAGACAACAAAAAATCAGCCCAGAGCGGTATCGAGGAACATCATCAGTATAAAGCCAGACAGAACACTTAAAGTGCCAAGATCAGAATGACCATCCTGATGAACCTCGGGAATCAGTTCTTCAACTACCACATAGAGCATTGCTCCGGCGGCAAAGGACAGAAACCACGGCAGCATGGTGACGGTAACTCCCACAAAAGAAACAATTATCATGGCGGCAAGCGGTTCGGCAATCCCTGAGAGTGAACCTAAGGCAAAGGCCTTAAACTTACTCATGCCTGAGGAGAAGAACGGCAGTGCTACGGCTGTTCCTTCCGGAATATTCTGAATGCCTATGCCGAGTGAGAGAATCATCGCCTCAGTCATCATGCTGTCATTTCCGGTCAGCGCGGCACTGGCTGCTGATACACCGACGGCAATACCTTCAGGGATATTATGAATAGTAATGGCAATAAAGAGCAGCACATTTCTGTTCAATTCAATACGGGGACCTTCGGGTTTCTTTTCCCACATATGCAGATGCGGTAGACTCTTGTCGAGCATGATCAGAAAGGCTGCGCCGAGAATTAAACCTCCTACGGCGGGAAACTGTGGGATCTGCCCGTTCTTTTCGGCAAGTTCCAATGCTGGCAGCAGCAGACTGAAGACTGCTGCTGAGAGCATAATACCTGCCGCAAAACCAAGTGCCATTTTGGTGTAGATCTTTTTGCCCTCCTTCTTCAGCGGAAAGACAAAGGCAGATCCGACACAGGTCAGAGAAAAGGTAAACATGGTGCAGAGGAACGTAAGCAGATAGGGACTCAATTAGCGCACTCCAGACAGACTATGACAACTAGTGGCTAGTATAGACACAAATTAATACCTGATGCACCGATTTGAAAAAAATGAGTCAGCATTTGCAGTTTCCTCAGGATGTGAGAAGATAGACTAACTACGGAGTAAATAATGGAAAACGAAGACACTTCTCAGAATCTGAGCGAGATTTTATTCAAGCCGAAGTTTCATTATAACGAAACCTCGCAGATTTCCAATTCAGGAGCACCTCTTCCCCCGCCGCCGTCTGCGCGTGTACTGCGCCTTCTGGACAGTGATCCCCGCTGGTATCGTCCGATACACAGTTATGCTTGGACAGTTCTGGGTGGAAATTACAAGGATATTGACCTTACTCTGTCACGTATTGCGGTTTCTGAAAATGAGAGAAGCCGTAGAGAATGTTATGACACTGTTAGGGAATATGGTCCCGGCAACTGGATTTATGAATTCAACAGTACGGCACAGCAGCGCTATCTGATAGCCCGTGACCTTGAAGAAAAGGGCGATATGCTGCATGCCAGCCATAACTATCGTATGGCGGCCAGGTATTTTGCCATAGCCTCTTATCCGAATCTGCGCGGGGATGTTCTGGCTTCTGATTCCTATCTGCAGGCCCTGCGTCTTTATAAAAAGATGTTCGAGTGCGACAAAACCTACGGCTATCTGCAGGTTGAAAACCTCAAGACGGAAGAGGGAACTGTAACCGGCTTTCTGCATATACCGGATAAAAACAAGGTTAATCCCTGTGTGATTGTCTGCGGTTCCTACGAGCAGAGTCTTACCGACTTTTACAAACTGTACCGTGATACACTGCGACCGCTGGGGCTGGCGGCTTTTGTAGTGGAGATGCCGGGACTTGGTGTGTCTGAGAAACTGTCCTTATCCTACGACATGTCGGTAGTAATCGATGCGGCTCTTGAGCATATTAAACACATCAGCTGCATTGATTCAACTAAAGTGGCGCTATTAGGTACCAGACTCGGCGGTACGGCCTGCCTGCGCAGTACCATTCTCGATCCTTCAAGAGTCAGAGCTTTAACGCTTATTGAACCTGGTGTGGACTCGATGTTCACCAGAAGATCGGTCCTTGATCAGCTGCCTTTATGTCTGCGTTCTCTGTATGCCAACAGACTCAATATGGATGCCGCCAACTGGGACACGGTAGTTCCGCAGATGCAGGCTTTCTCCCTGAAAAAACAGGGACTGCTTTCCTTCAGCGGTAAACATTCCGTCCCAACCAGGGTGTGGCTGGGCGGCGCAAGTTTTACCTCAAAAGAAGATCTGGATTTGCTGCAGAATACCTTTAAGGATTTTGTAGCCTTTGTTCACGATGAGGACAATTACGTGGATTTCATGTCTCAGTCTCTTATAGATTTGAGACAGTTTTTAAAACAGACTTTAGAACTTGATAATGAATAAAACTAAAACAAAGCGGGTGGTGATTAAACTCGGTACCTCCACGCTTACTGCGGGCGGTAAAGCTCTTGACCGGGCCCAGATGCTGGAGATTGTCAGAGTTATTGCAAGACTCAGAGAGAACGGCTGTCAGGTTGCAGTAGTTTCATCAGGTGCTCAGGCTGCAGGCCGTGAGGTGCTGTCTTACCCGTCTTTACCTGCGGAAATGAGTTCCAAACAACTTTTGGCTTCGGTAGGTCAGGGCAAACTTATCGAAGTATGGGAAAGTCTTTTTTCTATCTACAAAATGCATATCGGTCAGATCCTTCTGACCAGGGCGGATCTTGAGGACCGTGAGCGTTATCTGAATGCACGTGACACCATGTTTGCCCTGCTGCAGAATGATGTGGTTCCGGTGATAAACGAGAATGACGCCGTTTCAACCGCTGAAATAAAGGTTGGCGACAATGACAATCTGGCCGCTTTGACGGCAGTTCTGTGCGATGCAGATCTTGTCATTCTGCTTACTGACCAGAAGGGACTTTACACCGCTGATCCAAGGACTGATGTGAATGCCAGGCTTATTCACACTGTAGATAAGATTGATGAGCAGATCATAGCGCTGGCCGGTGGCAGTGGCACATCTCTCGGTACGGGCGGTATGGCCACCAAAATCAGGGCCGCGCAGGTCTGTGTTGCAGCCGGAATAGAGCTGGTGATAGCATCCGGCAGCAATCCGCAGCAGATCCCCTCACTGGTGGCAGGTACAGGAGAGGGAACCTTCTTCAAACCGGTAAGCCGTCCGGTTGAATCACGTAAGATGTGGATAGGCTCTGCGACCAGAGCGCAGGGAACCGTGATCGTTGATGATGGCGCAAAAGAGGCTCTGACAGAGAGAGGATCCAGTCTGCTGCCAAAGGGCATTAAGACCGTGGAACAGGATTTTCTGCGCGGGGCAACGGTGGTAATCCGCTCTCTTGAGGGTAAGGATCTGGCCCGGGGACTGGTGCGTTACAGTTCTGATGAACTGCGCCTGATCGCCGGCAAGCATTCTGATGATATTGAGAAGATTCTGGGCTTTACCCACGGTAGCGTGGCAATCCATCGTGATGATATGGTAATAGGATAAAATGACTGATATAAAGGAACTTGCTAAAGGCGCCTATATTGCCGCAGACGCTCTGTCTTATCTTGATACAGACGCCAAAAACCGTATTCTGCTTGATATAGCACGTTCTCTGCGTGAGAGTAAGAGTGAAATCTTCGCGGTAAACCGTGCAGAAGTGGAGCGTGCCGTGAGTAACGGACTTGATCAGGCACTGACGGACAGACTGACCTTAAATGACAGCCGTTTTGAGGAAATGGTCAGCGGCGTTGAAAAGGTCGCCTCCCTGAGCGATCCGGTGGGCAGAATTTATGACGGCGTGACCCTGCCGAACGGACTTAGGCTTTACAAGAAGAGTGTGCCTTTAGGCGTGGTTGGGGTGATTTATGAGTCACGTCCTAATGTTACCGTGGATATCGCGGCACTGTGTCTGAAATCCTCTAATGCCTGTATTCTTCGTTGCGGGTCGGAGGCTCTGCATACCTGTGCAAAACTCCACGAGATCATGAGTCGTGCCCTTCTGCGCAACGGTATCGATCAGCATGTTATTTCCTTTGTTGATGATCAGGATCGCAGTCTGGTCAGGGAAATGTTAAAGCAGAATCAGTATATAGATGTGATTATTCCGCGAGGCGGCGAGAAACTGCAGCGCATGTGTCAGGAGCAGTCCTCCATCCCCGTGATTATCGGCGGATTCGGCATCAGCCACATCTTTGCTGATGACAGTTGTGATCCAGTCCGTGCCATACCTGTGATTGTTAATGCCAAGGTGCAGAAACCGTCAGCATGTAATGCACTTGATACTCTGCTAGTCCACAGGAAGATTGCACCGGAACTTATTCCTGCTCTGCTCGAACAACTCTGCTTGCATAATGTTAAGGTGCATGCTCACGGTGATGCTCTGCCCCTGTGTCAGGACTATCCTTATCTTGAACAGGCAACTGCTGCCGATTTTGATAGGGAGTTCCTTGCTCTTGAGATGAATATCAGTCTGGTAGATGATGTCAGGGAGGCAGCGCTGCACCTGCGTGAGCATCGGGCCAGTCATTCGGATGCCATCCTTACTGATTCAAAGAGCAATGCCGATTATTTCTGCGCGAGAGCAGGTTCAGCCTGTGTGTATGTCAATGCTTCCACAAGATTTACAGACGGCGGACAGTTCGGACTTGGCGCCGAGGTGGCAATCTCCACGCAGAAACTGCATGTCAGAGGACCGATGGCTCTTGATGCTCTGACTACCTATCAGTATGTCTGTCAGGGTGATTACCTGGCCAGAACGTAAGATTCAAACTCTAAGCTACGAGACCTGAGTTACGGACTCAGGCCCTCGTGTATCGCTTTTAAAGCCTTCTCTGCTGTATGTCAAAGCCGTCTGCGTTCTTTATGAACTGCAGGCGATGCGTGAAGCCCTCAGGAATATCCTCTTCGTGGTGAGAGACAAACAGGACGCTGGTTCTGCCGTGTGCCATGATATAGGTAATAAAGGAGCGTACCAGTGCACGGGCATAACCGTCCAGACCCTGCAGCGGTTCGTCAAGGATCAGAAGCGGCGGGTTTTTGACCAGTGCTCTGATAATGAGCAGCATGCGCTGTTTGCCAAAAGAGAGAGTCCTGAAGGACTGATGCTCCTCATTCTTCATGCCGGCAAGCTGCAGCCATTGTCTGGCTGTGCTGATTTCATCATCTCCAGGCTGTTTGTAAAGACCGATGGAATCATAAAATCCTGAAAGGACCACGTTTATTGCCGGAGCGCTTACGCGGTAGTCAAGATGGAGCGCACCTGAAACCACTCCCAGATTTTTCTTAATGTCCCATATAGATTCACCGCTGCCACGTTTGTAACCGAATACCGTTACATCATTGGCGTAAACCAGAGGATTGTCTCCGGTGATAAAGGAGAGCAGGGTGGATTTACCGGCACCGTTTGGTCCTATGATCTGCCAGTGCTCACCGGGATTGACCTTAAAGTTCAGACCGTTGAATATTTCTCTTTGGTAGGTAACGTTCAGATTTCTTATCTCTACCAGCGGACCATCCTTAAGCGGGAGCAGTGCAAATTTGGCAGGAGTCCTCGGCAGGGTGACATCAGGCATACCGGCATATCCGAGCAGTACAGAGGCGTCAGGGTCATACTTTATTTCCTCATATGTCGAGAGTCTGCTTATCGACCCGTTTTGAATAATACCCATCGCGGTTATGGTGCCAGGAATCTCCTCAGGTCTGTTTACTATCAGAATGATCGGGGTGCGGTATCTGGTGTGTATTTCGTCGATAAGTTCCTTTAAAGCCTGTCTGGTGTTGACATCGAGGGCATCAAAGGGAGTGTCAAAGATCAGAAGATTAGGTCTTGAGCAGAGAGCCTTTGCCAGAAGTACCTTGCGTCCTTCACCACCTGAGAGAATTCTTATCGGAGTATCCAGCAGTTTTTCAAGATTCATCCCTTTAATTACTTCATTAAGAAAGGTTGTGTCCGCTCCCTCAAGCAGATCTCTTGGAGTGATTCCACGCTCCTCTTTCTGAGTGGTGGCATCAGAGTTACGCATGTTGTAGTCGTCTTCAAAGAGTTTCATCTGGCTCTCGAAAGAGACCAGCTGAGGGTAGAGTTTTTGCGGACTCTGTCCTTTTATCTGCAAAAGTTCCTTATTGAAGGCTCGGGCTATGGAGGTTTTGCCACTGCCGTTTCCCCCGATAAGAACAATCAGATCGTCCTGTTTTAGAGTTAGATCTCCGATTTCTACAGTCAGAGTATCAGTCAGCTTAAATTGTGCCTCTTGCCAGGTGAGCTCAGTTTCTGCCATATCTAATTACCTGCTATTGTTTAATATGCAACATATTTTAATATTATTTGCAGTATTTGCAATTATATCTTGTGCCACTCCAGCATTTTTCCGGGAAAAATTTTGAAAAATGCGATCATTAGCATATAAACCATTAAATTTTAAACATAAAATGTAATATAAAGGGTTTTTTTAAGTACAAATAACAAGTTTTCAGGAGGTTGATATGGCGGAAAAGGAAAAGTTTCTTGTCCTCTTAAAACCAAGAGATTCAAAACAGCCGGCCATTGCACGAGCCGCCCAGTATTCAAAACTTCAGCCTGACATTGAAGTAACTGCCTGTCGTATTGTCAACAATTTCACCGAAGAGAGCAAAGATCAGATAACGGTGGAGGAGACCGCGTATTTTGAAACCATGAAGCGGAACTATCCGGCTATAAGCAATTTCAAATTCAAACTGATCTTCAATAAGAATATCGCGGAAACATTTGTTGAGGAAGCTCGCGACGGTGGTTATGATCTGGCTATCATTTCCGCCAACAAACGCAATACCATCAAGGATCTGTTCATCAGCACCATTGACAGTACCATTATGCGCAGGACCTATGTGCCTCTGCTGGTCGTCAAGGATGCCAACAGTTCATCAACGCTGGGTACGGCGATCCTCATTGCGCTTGATTTGAGCGAGAGTGATCATCTGCGTGAGCTTGATGAATATCTGGTCAAATCAGCAAGAATGTTTGCCGACAAATTCAATGGTGAGATTCATCTGGTGAACTGCGTTTCTCCGCTCAACAGAGGTCTGATGTCTGGTGATACCGGTGGTTCCAAGATATTGAGCGGAACTACTATCAACCGTACCGGGATCCATTTCAAGATTGCTATGGAATTTGCTGATGAGTACGGTATTCCTCAGGACAGAGTCCACGTAGTTGAAGGCAGAATAGATGAGGAGATCCCGCGACTGAGTGAAATTCTCAATGCCAGAATGGTCTGCATGGGTACAACTCCGCGCAGTACCTTCTTCGGTTCGATCGATTCGATTGCAAGTGAACTTGTTCTTGAGCAGATTGCAGGTGATGTCTTTATCGTCAGCAGTGAGCATCTCAAGACTGAATAGGACGCAGTTTCTGCACAAAAACAGCTAAAGCGGTTTTTATACCGCTTTAACTGTTTTCTGAAGGTGTATTGATTTTGAGATGGTTTGCGTACCATGTATGGTAAACCATGAAGGATTGTCCGTAGGACAGATTTCGAACTTAGGAAAACCAAAAGTTCAGCATTTAGAGAAAGTGATTAACAACAGAATTGAGCAAGGCTCGGTTTTGTAACAGATTCTTTAAGAGGATACCAAAAAGTTGCTCTAGGCAATGATTTGGTTCATGTTAGAATTCCTAGAGGTAAATATTCAAACGGTTCATTCAACATCAATGCTGTAAACAGTTATCATTCAGAACTGATGAGATTAACTGATGGTAATTTCAAAGGTGTTTCTACTAAATATCTTAACAACTATATTGTGTACAATAACTTTGTTAATTCTTGCTAAGAATACCTTTATAAATAAGTTGAACAAGTTAGAAGATTTTGTCTTTACAACAAAGTGTCTGATAAGAACCAAAGAGGTTATATTTAGATCTGCTATTCCTGTATAAATAAGTCACTAATTATGCAATCAATCAATCAATCAATCAA
>JAGBLM010000067.1 GCA_017635415.1 Succinivibrio sp.
CGGCAGCAGAGGATATTTCACCTTGCCCTGCATTCTATCGTCAGTGATAACCACACGGTCCATCATCTGAGAGATAACATCCTGTACCGACATCCAACACCTGTTAAGAGAAAACTGATGAGGACAGTGTACACATTAGTGCAGAAGATTAATAGATCTGATTCTTATACTGATCAGTTCAGATCTATTCATATCCTTATTTTTTTAATAGGATCTGACAGCACAGAAAAGGCAGATTTGTAAATTTCGTGCGTAGGCCCTGCAAACTTCGTGATCTGCTTGAAGAATTGCAGAAATTGCACAGTTTTTCCCAATTTTGACAAAATTGCCCAAAATTAGAATTTACTTTTTGATTTTCACTAAGATACTTCTTTGCAGATACACGCAAATCTGCGAAGAAATTGGCAACAAGATAGAGAAAAAAGGAAGGTTATTGGTGGAGGTGGAGGGACTCGAACCCTCGTCCCAAAAGACTTCATCTTCAGCACTACATGTTTAGGCAGTCTTTAATCTTGGTACGTGCTGCGGATTGCCACGCCACAACGCACCCAGTCTGATAGATTCATTTAACGCTTCCTCCTCAGACGGGGACTCCACGCGATCCAGTGAAAACCGACCCCGGTATGACTAAGCGTCACTGGAAAGGCTTAGAACCGAGGGCTAAGCGCAGGTTATTAAGCTGCCAAAGCGTAGGTTTCGTCGTTTGCGACTATTTTTTTGCGACTGTTTAACGAGGTACCGCACCTCGACATGCGCCTAGGAATCCATGCTTCCAGTCGAAGCCAGATTCACCCCCAAGCAACAGAATTATACATAAGAAAGAATCAGTCCTCAATTTAGTTGAATGATTTTTTCATAATTCTTTCTTTATCGCGAGCCCACTGACGATCCTTGATACTGTCACGCTTGTCATGATCCTGTTTTCCTTTTGCCACCGCTATCTCAAGTTTTGCCCAAGATCCTTTCCAGTAAAGTTTCAGAGGGATCAGAGTGTAGCCCTGACGCTGCGACTTGCCTATGAGTTTTGAAATCTCGCGTCGGTTCAGCAGGAGTTTTCTGGTTCTGGTCGGATCAGCAACCACAAACGCACAAGAGGTCTTAAGCGGATTAATAATGGAACCCAAAAGAATAACCTCATTATCCTTGCAGATAACATAAGCCTCACTGATATTGGCCTTGCCCGCACGCAATGCTTTAACTTCCCAGCCCTGCAGTTCAAGTCCCGCCTCAAAACGCTCTTCAATGAAATACTCAAAATTTGCGCGACGGTTTACTGCCACCACATTGTTTGCCGGTTTTTCTTTTTTGGCCATTTCCTAATCCCTACAAAGCAAAGATCTGCAGGCGAGTCTTTGCCATCCTTCTGCTCATAAACCGCAAGTATTCTAGCATAATTATCAGTTCTGTTTTGCTGACTTGCCGGTAACAAAGTACCGTAATATCCTGTTAATCCAAACGCATTTACTGTGCTCCCTGTCAATTCGGTCTTTCTCCCGCTTTTTTGTGAATCAGTTTGGAATCTTATTCTTACATCACCAAGTTAAAGTCCTTTATGGGGTATATTCATAGGAAGATTGACTTTGAGAGATTTAAAGACAGGTATGTTCCATACTAGGGTCTACAGATACTTTTTGATATGAAAAAAATAAGCAGTGAGAAAGCGCCTTCTGCTCAGAAGACTGATTCTGAAAAAGAGGAAAACGATCGCAATGATCTTGAAGATTTTTCAAGACTGAAACCGGATCCTTTTTTAAAGTCACTTTTTACCTTACGTTTTGCCAATATGACCATCACCCAGCGTATGGCACTTGGTTTTGGCATTACTCTTGTAATCTTCATGGTCGCCGTCGTCTCGGTCATCAGTATTCTGCAGAATCAGCTGGGCAAACAGGATCTGCTGTTTGATAAGATTCAGTCCGTCAATATGACTGTGGGAATGACGACTGAAACGGTTCTTAACAGTGAGAAACTTCTCACCAACTATTCCATTGACAGCAATCAGGAAAATACTAAGAAACTGCTTACTTTTGATCTTGGCAGTCTTGAAAAAATCTCCACCACTATCCAGAGTGAAGTTGATTCAATTCCCAATCAGAATCTCAAGAATTCTCTGAACAGAGCCCGTCTGCCTGAACTTAAACGTTCCTTGGACAACTATATTAAGACCTACAGAACCATCATCAGTAAAGTTAGCAGCAATGAATCTGTTCAGGGGCTTATCAATGAGTCGGCCTATGTCTATATCCAGCCTGTACTAAAACAGATGCAAGGACTGCAGACTGATGTGGTCAGAATAGGCGTCTTTGATAGTCGCGATAATGCCGACATCATCAAATACACGAAAACCCAGCTTTTTGGAGCACTCTTTGCGGCCATTATCGCCATTCTGCTGGTGCTGTGGCTGCTCAACCGTTCCATTAAGTTTGAAATCAGAATAATCTGGAATACCCTATGCAGACTAGGTCATGGCGACCTGACTCACGTAAAACACAATTACCGACCAACAGAATTTGGACGTATTGAAAAACTCTTAGATACCGTTGCCGGCAAGATTAACGACATTCTCTATCACATCAGAAGCGACGTTGACAAACTGCACGATATCGTAAATATCAATGTCTCCACGCTCAACACCACCTCTGAATCAGTTAAGGTGCAGCGTAATAAGGCAACTACCGTAGCCGAAGCGTCCTCCATGATGAGTAGTTCCATTGAAAAGGTAACGGAATTTGCCCGTTCCACTCTTGAAGAGGTAAAGAGTGCCGAAGAAGCCTCAGATTTCTGCCGACAGACCATGCAGGATAATATTACCACCACGCACACCCTGTCAGACCGACTGCACAATACCTCTCTTGCGGTGACACGCATCAACGCCATGGGCGATCAGATCAAGGAGATTGTTGATACTATCGCCGCAATTGCCGATCAGACCAATCTGCTGGCACTTAATGCCACCATCGAGGCTGCCCGTTCGGGCAGCTACGGCAAAGGCTTCGCCGTTGTCGCCGATGAGATCCGCGATCTGGCCTTCAAAACAGCAAAATCCACCAAGGAGGTTGCCACCACCATCCAGGAACTCTCTTCTGCCGTGGACAATACGGTGAAAGTAATGGCCAGTTGTGAATCCGAAATGACCAACTCCATTCAGCAAAGTTCCCGCAGTAACTCCTCCATTGAGGAGATTATGGGCATTATTGCCACAATCTCGGATATGTCAGAGCAGATTGTTGATTCCTGCCAGACCCAGTCAGAGCAGACCGCCGAGGTCAGCCGCAGCATCACCAATATCAATGGTATCACCGAAGAGAACTACTCCCACATCATGAAGGTTCAGGAACGCATTCACGAACTGCGCGAACTTGCCACCGCACAGGAGAAAACCCTCAGCAGATTCAGGCTGCACAAACCTACGACAAAAACAGAGTCAGTGTCACACTGATAACACCTGATGTAACTGGTGATTTTATCACCAAAAGCGATTCATTATCCGCAGGCTGTAACAGTAAATACAGTCTGTGTTTTATCTTCTCTCCCAAAACTGGCACGTTTTTTTCATAAGAAAGTGAAAATGGCAAAAAATTGCCACCACCTCTGGTGGTCAGGAGAGAAAAATGGCTTTATACCTTCATAACAATATATCCTCACTGAATGCGCAGCACGCTATGGCATCAGCGACCTCAAAGCTTGATGTCGTCTATCAGCGTCTTTCGACCGGACTCAGAATCAATTCAGCCAAGGATGACCCTGCCGGTATTCAGACCTCCAATAAGCTGACTACCCAGATAGACTCCCTGTCTATGACCAATCGTATCGCCCAGAATGCGATTTCCTATGCGCAGACAGCCGAAGGTGCTCTTGAAGAAATCTCCTCCATGCTTGAGCGTATCAGGGTGCTGGCCATCGAATCTGCCAACGGAACCAATACCTCACAGGACAGAACTGCACTGCAGAAAGAAGTCGATCAGCTTACCGAAGAAATCAACCGTATCGCCCGTGACACCACCTTCGGCGGAGAGGCTCTGTTAAGCGGTACGGCCTCGGTTGCCAGATTCCAGATCAGTCCATCCCCTAACAGCGTGATAAAAATCGATCTGAGTATCGGCTTCGATATTGACGGGCTGGCCAGAATGGCCCAAAGTATCAGCGGCAATTTTGTCGTCGAGAAGAACGAATATGTGGCACAGACCACGTCCTTTACCTACGCCTCGGTATTTTCCTATAAGGTAAACGGCAAAGGCATTGATATTAGCTCTCAATCAGCAGCGCAACTGTGTCTTGCCGGGCTAGACGGCATGCTCAATGCTGTTGACAGTAAGAGAGCGCAGCTGGGTGCAATTCAGAACCGTCTTGAATCAACCATCCGCAATCAGGAAAACATCAGCGAGAATGTTAGCAATTCCCGTTCGGTGATTCGTGATACCGACTGGGCAGAGGCATCATCCGAACTTGCCGCCCAGAATATTATCCAGCAGGGGGCTGCCAGCATTCTGACGCAGGCCAATTCCAGACCGGAAATCGCCCTGGCCATGTTGCAGGAGAGTTAACATTCCTGTTCTTTGCAAGTGGTTTTAATTTCTGAACACTGCTAAAATCCCCTCAAATTTTATTTTTTTTGCGGGGATTTTTTTAGTGGCACAATTCATTTACACGATGAATCGGGTCGGCAAGATAGTGCCGCCTAAGAGGCAGATTCTTAAGGATATTTCCCTGTCCTTCTTTCCTGGCGCCAAAATTGGTGTCTTAGGTCTGAACGGTGCAGGCAAATCAACACTCATCAGAATTATGGCCGGTGTGGATAAGGATTACGAAGGTGAAGCCCGTCCGCAGCCAGGCATCAAGATAGGATACCTGCCGCAGGAACCGGTACTTGATATGAACAAGACCATCCGCGAGGTCATCGAGGAATCTTTTGCCGAGGTAAAACAGGCTTTGGCAAGGCTTGACCAGGTCTACAACGAATACGCGGACGAAAATGCGGATTTTGACGCGCTGTCCAAGGAACAGGCCAAACTCGAGGCAATCATCCAAGCACATGACGGACATAATCTTGACACACAGATAGAACGTGCGGCCGATGCCCTTCGTCTGCCTGATTTTGACCGCCAGATAAAAGTACTCTCAGGTGGTGAACGCCGTCGTGTGGCAATGTGCCGCCTGCTGCTGGAAAAACCTGATATGCTGCTTCTGGACGAGCCTACCAACCATCTTGACGCTGAATCGGTAGACTGGCTTGAACAGTTCTTGCACCAGTATCCTGGTACCGTGGTTGCAGTAACCCACGACCGTTACTTCCTTGATAATGTCGCAGGCTGGATCCTGGAACTTGACCGCGGCATGGGTATTCCATGGGAAGGCAACTACTCAAGCTGGCTTGATCAGAAAGACAAGCGTCTGCAGATTGAAGAAAACACCGAATCGGCAAGACGCCGTTCCATTGAAAGGGAACTTGAGTGGGTCCGCCAGGGAGCTAAGGGTCGTCACGCCAAATCAAAAGCCAGACTTTCCCGCTTTGAAGAACTGTCCTCGGTTGAATATCAGAAACGTAATGAAACCAATGAACTGTATATTCCGCCAGGGCCACGTCTTGGTGATACTGTCATTGAGGTTAGCAATCTCTGCAAGGCCTACGACGGTCAGGTGCTCATCGATAATCTCTCCTTTACAGTGCCAAAGGGTGCAATCGTCGGTATCATCGGACCTAATGGAGCCGGTAAATCAACCCTGTTCCGCATGATCTGCGGCATTGAGAAACCTGACAGCGGTACCATAAAGCTAGGTGAGACTGTGGTAACAGCCTATGTTGAGCAGTTCAGAGACAAGATGAAGGACGACAACACCGTCTTTGATGAAATCTCCCAGGGGCAGGATATTCTGCGGATCGGAGCCTATGAAATTCCGAGTCGTGCCTATATCGGCCGCTTCAACTTTAAAGGAACGGATCAGCAAAAACGCGTAGGTGATCTCTCAGGCGGTGAACGCGGTCGTCTGCAGCTTGCCAAACTGCTTCAGGTTGGCGGCAACTTCCTGCTGCTTGACGAGCCTACCAACGATCTTGACGTCGAAACTCTGCGAGCTTTAGAGAATGCCCTGCTTGAGTTCCCTGGCGCTGCCATGGTCATTTCCCATGACCGCTGGTTCCTCGATCGTATCGCCACTCATATTCTTGACTACGGCGATGAGGGTAAGGTCACCTTCTTTGAAGGTAACTATACCGAGTACGAGAACTGGAAAAAGGCCAATCTTGGTGAAGAGGCACAGCCGCACAGACTGCGCTATAAGAAAGTGACAAACTAGGAAATACCCAGCCAGATGGCTGGGTAATTTTTTCTGCAACTATCATTATGAGTTGACCATTTCTGTTTCATTTGTTTAAGTGCATGACATTTGTTCTGATATAATCAAAACTCTGATAACCACTCCTTACAGGAACAGGAGAAAGATGGAACTACGCATTTTTAAAACTCAATCTTTTTTCTATAACCTGCCGAGAATCTCTGCAGGTTGCTGAAAAACAATCTCTTGTTATTCTATTTGCTTCCTTGTTAGATGCTGAAACAGATAGTAAGCCGGGGGCTTGGCAGACATTTTAGTAATGGCATAGCCACTCTTCTGCGCCGTGCGCAATGCTTTAAGGTCTTTTTCACCTGCCAGGGTAGACACACCGCAAAAACTGCCGTGGTTATAGCAGGAAATACTGTAGCGACGCAGTTTAACGGCCAGTCCCTGTCCCTGAAACTGTGGTGCAATCACCACATCCTGCTCATGAATTATGCGGTCTGCGGCCTCAACCTCATTGATGATAAAGGAATCATAGCCGACAAGAGTACCATTCTTAGTCGTTACCACCCCGATAAACTGACTGCTACGAAAAGTGTAGACCCGTCTTATCCAGCTGACCTGCGGAACATGATAGGCAGCCAGATGCAGCTTCTCTATGGTTTTAAGATCGTGTCTAGTACCCGCTCGGAAGATAAAATCACCATCCTCGATTGTTTTCTGATCTCTTATCCTGTGAGACAATCTCATATTCAGATACCAGAGCAGAAAATCGCGCTTAACATGATGAAAAGTATGTCCTAATTCCACAAAGAACTCCTAGAATATCCAACTGATTTCTTTTTCAGATGCATTTTAGATGATTTGCCGTCCGCAGACAAAAATACTTTTAAACCGCACTCTTCACTCATCTGGAAGTGATAGGGAACATTCTGCAGGTTCAGGACTGATGTATGCAAACTCAAAATGATGCAGAAACATTATTTTTTTGCCTGACAGGCAAAACTGATATATGCTGAGGTATCCATAAAACAGGAGCATAAAATGAAAAATAAAGTATCCACTTTCGCTAAAAGTCTTGGTCTTTGCGCAGTTTTGCTCTGCGGTGTCTCCGCAGACGCTGAGGAGCAGGTACTGCGGGTGGGAACGGAGCCTGCATTTGCTCCCTTTGAATATATTGACGAGTCAAACTCTGAACTTGTAGGTTTTGATATAGATCTGATAAAGGCTGTAGCTGCAGCTGAAGGATACAGTGTTGAACTCAGTCAGATGCCGTTTGACGGTCTTATTCCTGCGGTGCTGACCGGTCAGCTTGAGGCTGCCATTGCCGGCTTTACCATTACCGACGAGCGCAAAAAGAGAGTTGCTTTCTCAGCGCCTTACTACGATGCCGGTCTTGGAGTGCTTGTAAAAGCAGAGCTTAAAGATTCCATCAAAAATGTAGCCGATCTGAGCGGTCACAGTATCTGTGTGCAGATTGGTACCTCCGGTGCTCTTTATGCCCAGAATGATGTCAAGGACGCTAAGGTAACGCAGTTCAACACCTCAACTGAGACCTACATGGAACTTGCCAAAGGCGGCTGCGATGCAGTCATCAACGACAAGCCTGTCCACGAGTACTATCTTGCCAAAACAAAGCCGCAGAATATGCATATGCTCCCTGAATTCATTACCTCGGAGCAGTACGGCATAGTTATCGGAAAAAATGACGAGAAGACACAGCAGATTATCGCATCTGGACTGAAAAAGATTCAGCAGAACGGTACCTATAACAGCATCTATGAAAAATGGTTCGGTGCCAAAAAATAGGTCTGTACAGTAGACAAAGGCTTTCAGAGATCCTGAAAGCCTTTTTTCTATGTTCTGTCTGAGAAAAATTTCCGCAGCAGGTCAATTCTCTTATGTCCCCTACTTTCAAGAAAATCAAGGACTTTGAGGGGATCAGTGTTGAGAATATTCTCGTCGGCAATACCTGAAGAATTAAGCACCTTTTGGGAGTGATCAAAATTTCCGAGGTAATAGCAGATATGCGCATCCGTGCCCAGCGAGATGATATTGCCCAGTTCTGCGGCAAGTCTGGCGATCTGTACACAGTTGTCAAAACTGCCGAATCTGGTGTTGACGTCTGATGATGAGTTAATCTCTATTGCCACCCCGTATTCTCTTGCGGCCTCAAGAACAGTTCTGTACTCAAAAGGGTAGTGGACACTGCCAGGATGAGTAATGATATCAACCTCTCCTGACTCTATAACCTTAAGCAGCAGTTCAGTATGCGTTCTCACATCAGCAGGAGGCAGATTCGGATGAAAGCCAGCCAGCACTATATCAAGACCGTCTCTTGTTCTTTTGGGAATATCAATACCGCCCTCTGCGGTAATATTGGCTTCAATGCCGCGCAGTACCGCCACCGTGTCAATTATGCGTGGAACCACCTTGAGATTATTAAAGTGCCACAGATGAGGCGCATCTGACAGTGACGGACCATGATCTGTGGTGGCAAACATTCTGATGCCACATTCTTTGGCCTGATGCACATAATCAGCGATAGTGCTGTAGGCATGATCGCTGGCAATAGTATGAGTATGAAGATCGATACAGTATTTCATCTAATCCACCACTGGTATCCAGTTCTTACTTTTATGAGCGGCAAAGCACATCATGATCTGCGTTGGGGTATTGGTACCAAGACGCAGTTCCTCAAGGGGAAGATTATCCTCGGCAAACCAGCCCCGCTCGGTAGTCTCAAGATTAGGAACAAATTCTCCCTCACCTGCGGTACATTCCACAAAGGCCTTGAGGACGCCGTAACAGTATCTTGGGGTATTGCTTCTGTTTCTGTCGACCAGGGCAATGAATTTCACTGGAGTAACCGTCATTCCGGCCTCCTCGCGAGACTCTTTAACAACATTGGACATCACCGTCTGTGTTTCATCACACCAGCCGCCCGGCATATTCCATTTCCCAGAAGCGGCCTCGCGGACCAGCAGAATCTCCCCCCTATCATTAAAGATGGCGGCACGTGTATCAAGTTTCGGCGTGATATATCCCTTATCAAAGCAGAACGCTTCAGTGATCTTCTGCGCTGACTCCTCAAACCCCGCGCTTAACATCTGGCAGGCAATCTCCCGCAGACGGATAAAGCGCTCTCTGTCAAAGCCGTCCTTGGTATAGGTAAGACCTATCTGACCGATTGCCTGAATCTCGCGTGCCCAGGAAAACCAGCGCATCTGCTGAGGTTCAAGTTCGCTCACGGCATTGATTATCTCCCAGGGACTGAGAAAATAATGGGTACACTTAACGCTGTGCCTGATGTGCGATCCCCACAGCGCCAGACCGAAATCGACACCGGCATCCTCGGCACAGGCAAGATCGGACAGGGTGTCGCCCACATACAGGATTTCCTCCGCAGCAGCACCTGTTTTCTGCATGTAAAGTCTTATCTGATCTCCGTAAGGCTTGCCCCGCTCCGCATCAGAGCAGCCTATGGCCAGAGAAAAGAAAGGCGCCAGTTCAGAAGGCAGTACCGAAGCCAGATCATAAGGCAGCAGATCCTTATCTTTTCGGTCCCGTGACGTGATAATACCAAGGCTGACGCCGCGCTCCTTAAGACAGCGGATCACCTGAAGCACTCCGTCGAACATCTTAACGCTCTGTACATAGGATTTAAGATGTAAAAACCATTGGGCAATAATGCTGTCAAATTCCTCTGTTTTAAAACCCAGCTGCTGCAGAGTAGAAAGCGCCGGAGTCCCGGCAAAACGCAGCAGACTTTCATAGGTTTCCGTGGTATCTGGCCGCTGCGCCTTTATAACCTCCAAAAGAGGTCTGAGATTGGCTTCAACGCTGTCGTAAATAGTGCCGTCAAGATCGAAAAGGACGTGCCTGTAGCGGTTAGATACTGTCATCTGCTTCCCCAAGTTTCACTATTTTCTCAACCGTTATTTCCTCTACACCGCTTTTAAAGCCGATGTCGTAATTGTAGAGTCTGGCAAAATAAAGTTTGTTGTCGCCATCCCCCTTATAGGCAGGTCGCGGATCCTGTGCAAGAGTCTCCGCAATGGCCAAAAGACGTCTGTCACCAAGTTCGTCTTTAAGTACCGCCTCTATCTTGGGCGGTATGGTAACCGCCTTAAGACGGGGAGGTTCTACGGCAAAACCACCCTGTGCCTCAGGTACGGCATCCACGAACGGAATATAGGGTTTTATATCCACCACCGGAGTGCCATCAACAAGGTCGGCACCACCAATGCGTAATCTTACCTTCTGATCTTTTACCTCGATGTTCAGCAGTCTGACCACGGATAAGCCCAGTCGCGACGGTCGGAACGGAGAACGGGTGGCAAAAACACCCCTCCTGGTATTTCCTCCCAGTCGCGGAGGTCTCACTGTCGCCTTGAAATGATCGTAGGGAGCCAGGTCAAATAAAAAGATAAGATGAATGTGACTGAAGCCTTGCAAACCGTAAAAGGCTTTTTCATCATCATACGGACTGAAGAATTCAATTACAGCCTCGGCATGCGGAGCAAGCCCTGGCTGTCTTGGAACTGCGAACTTCTGTCCGTACGGGCTGTGCACCAGCCCGATCGGTGTAATGGCTAAGGGTTCTATCCTATCAGTGTTTACTTTCGCCAACAGAATAGGCCTCAGCATAGCAGGTTATAGAAACCTTGCAGGCAGGAGTATTTTCAAGTCTGACACAGCGCCCCATCTTTATCGCATCGGCCCCCATGTCTGCGGCCTTGATTCTTGCATCGGTTCTGGCATCAGCCTCGGTGGCGATGTAGTCACGGTCCTTGGCCTGGCAGGCTAAACCTGCAACTGTACCCAGCGACTTGTGACGGACATTCTGCAGTTCTTCCTCGGTCATGGTCTCAACGCTTGACGGTTTGTAATAATTGGAGAAATTATCAGGATCGAGATTGGAGGTAAAGGTAAAACTCTCGCAGCCAACACAGCACCAGACAACAAGAGCGGAAATTATAAGTCTTTTCATCTGAACTAAACCTTATAGGGCACCGCAGGTGCCCTACTAACATCAATAATCAGGCACTAAAGGCCTCAATGGCGCGCTCAATCCTTGACAGCGCTCTGTCGCGACCGACCAGAACCATGGTCTCACCAATGCCAGGAGACATGGCAGTACCCGTCATGGCAAGACGCAACGGCTGACCTACTTTGCCCATACCGACCTCGTGGCGTGAGGCAAGTTCCTCAAGAGCCTTATCAATCGGCAAAGCCTCCCAGTTATCAAGAGATTTCAGTGTCTCAAGGGCATCCTTCAGAATCTCAACCGAGCCGTCCTTGATCCACTTCTTAACCCCGGCCGCATCATATTCGGTAACATCCTCATAGTAGCATCTGGCCTTCTGTGCCATCTCCTTTAAGGTATGAGTACGCTCGGCATAGGCCTTGACCACCAGCTCAGGATCAGGACCGTTCTCCACAGAGGTTACACCGATTCTGTTCAGATGCCAGACCAGTTCGGCAGCGACCGTCTTTGCCGGCAGGGTTTTCATATAATGGGCATTGAGCCAGTCAAGTTTTTTGGTATTGAAACCTGATGCACTCTTGGTAATGGCATCAAGAGTGAAAAGCTCAATCATCTCCTTGACCGAGAAGATTTCCTGATCGCCATGACTCCAGCCCAAACGGACAAGATAATTGAGCAGGGCTTCAGGCAGATAGCCGTCTTCACGGTACTGCATTACGCTTACGGCACCGTGACGCTTGGAAAGTTTGGTGCCGTCATCACCTAAGATCATCGCCAGATGACAGAAGGTTGGCACTGGTGCTCCCAAAGCCTTGTAGAGGTTAATCTGGCGCGGAGTGTTGTTTACATGGTCATCACCGCGGATCACATGGGTAATTCCCATATCCCAGTCGTCAACAACCACACAGAAATTATAAGTTGGAGTACCATCAGAGCGCTGAATAATGAAGTCATCAAGCTCGCTGTTCTGAAATTCGATATGCCCCTTGACCACATCATCAAAGGCGACTACGCCATCCTTTGGATTCTTGAAACGAACCACATACGGCTCATCAGGAGAATGCTCGGTGGTATCGTGCAGACAGTGACCGTCATAGCGTGGCTTTTCACCGTTCTTCATCTGCTCTTCACGCAGTTTTTCAAGTCGTTCCTTTGAACAGTAGCACTTGTATGCCGTGCCGTCTTTGAGCATTTGGGCAATAACTTCACGGTAGCGGTCAAAACGCCTGGTCTGATAGTACGGTCCCTCATCCCAGTATAGGTTGAGCCAATTCATTGAATCGATAATGGCATCGATTGCCGGCTGAGTGGAGCGTTCCCTGTCAGTATCTTCTATGCGCATGACAAACTGTCCGTTGCAGTGTCTGGCATAAAGCCAAGAGAATAACGCTGTTCTTGCACCGCCGACGTGAAGGAATCCCGTTGGGGACGGTGCGAATCTGGTCTTAACTAACATTGATTATTATCCTATGTAAAATTTGCCGTATTTTACCACGGAAAAAGCGGTTCTGTCTGACTTTTGCCTGGTCATCCGATCTCCTTAGGACCGCATCCTCTGCTACAATATAGATCTGCGTCAAAGTTGTTTTTACGTATAATGTCCCGTACGAGGAGACTTAGGGTGAATACATCAAATAAGCCTGCAGGAACTCTATACCAGGGCACCAGTGCCAGCCGCGGCATCGCCTTTGGCCGGATCAGTTTTCTGCACCGGCTCTCGTCTGTGCCTCAGCGTAATCCGGTTCAGGACGTTGATGCTGAGTGTGCGCGTTTTGAAAAAGCCAGACTCCATGCCATCTCCCAATTAGGCTCTCTTTATGAGGTTTCCATAGAAAAACTCGGTGAACAGAATGCCGTGCTGTTCCAGATCCATCAGATGATGCTGGATGATCCTGATTACGTCTCATCAATCAGCAACTACATCCGCAAGGAAAAATGTAATGCCGAGTATGCGGTGCACGAAATCGCCAAGCGCTTTGAAAAACAGTTTCTGGCCATGGACAACGACTACATGCAAGGACGCGCCGCCGACATCATCGACGTCTCCCGCCGCATCAACGAGATCCTGATGATGCATGCCGGAAACATCAAGGCCAAGAGTGTCACCTTAGGTATTGACGGTCCGGTTATTCTGGCCACTGACGATCTGGCCCCAAGCGAAACCGTTCAGCTTGATCCTGAAACAGTCAGTGGCATTATTACCTCCAAAGGATCAACCCGATCTCATACGGTGATCTTTGCCAGAACCATGGCCATACCGGCCATCGTCTGTCTAGGCAATCAGCTGACGCCTGATCTTGAAGGCAGAAACGCCATTATTGACGGCGCTACAGGTGTCATCATCGTTGACCCTGACAAAGAGACCATTCAGGAGTACCTCGAACGCAAACGCACCGACGATGCCCAGCAGGCACATCTTGAGATGTACCGTGGCAGTCAGACCGTAACTAGGTCGGGCAGAAAAATCAATCTGTTTGCCAATGTCAGTTCCCTGTCCGACCTTGATCTGGTACTGGCCTCTGATGCCGAAGGCATCGGGCTGTTCCGCAGTGAATTTATCTACCTGCAGGAAAGTGATTTCCCGACTGAAGACCATCAGTTTAAAATCTATAAAAAACTGCTGGAGGGCATGAAGGGCAAAAAGGTCATTATCCGAACACTTGATATCGGAGCGGACAAAACAGTCGACTATTTTATGCTCAAACACGAGGATAATCCTGCCATGGGACTTCGTGCCATCCGCCTATGTCTTTACAACAAGCAGGTCTTTAAAACCCAGCTGCGCGCCATGATTCGTGCGTCAGTATACGGCAAACTCGGCATTATGGTGCCGATGATTACCACAGTTGACGAGGTCAGGGAATGCCGCCGGATGATAGATGATGTCAAAGCTGCACTGCGCAGTCAGGGCATTGCCTACAGCGACGACATCGAGTTCGGTATCATGGTTGAAACTCCGGCCGCGGCTATCATCAGTGATGAACTTGCCCCTTATGTTGATTTCTTCAGCATCGGCACCAACGACCTCACCCAGTTTACCCTGGCTGTTGACCGCCAGAACGCCGAACTGACCAACTACCTTAATCCTTATCATCACGCCGTGACCAGGCTTATAGAAATGACCGTTAAAAATGCCCATGCGGCAGGAGTCTGGGTGGGAGTATGCGGAGAGCTGGCCTCTGATGAAAAATTCACCGCCAAGCTCATCCAGCTGGGAATTGACGAACTGTCTGTCATTCCGTCCAGTATTTTAAGATTACGCGCCCGTATCGCCAGTATCGGTTAAGGAAGAATTATTATGGCTCAATGTATTGTTATTGCAGATGAAATTACCGGTGCCAGTTCTGTAGGCGCCCAGCTTGAAAAAAACCGCTGCACCGTCTGTTCTCTTATGAGTGCACGCGGACTCAAAAATCCTCAGACCTCAGGCTTTGACTGCCTGGTCTACTCAACCAACAGTCGGTATCTGACCCAGGAGAAAAGCTACCAGATAGTTTTCTCCGCCGCCAGACTTTTAAAGTCACCAGAGGTCAAACTTTACGCCAAACGTATTGATCCGGCCATGCGTGGTAATACCTGTGCCGAGACCCAGGCCCTGCTCGACGCGCTCGGCGATGAGTCCCGCGTAGCCATCGTCGTGCCGGCATTCCCGGCCATAAAAAGAACCAACGTGGGCGGATATATTCTCGTTGACGGTAAACCGCTGCAGAAATCACTTGTCGGACAGGATGATACTCCGGCCACCACCGGACGTGTTGCCGACCTGTTTACCGAAATCTTCCACTACAAGGCCGAGGCCGTTCACCTCAGACAGTACGCCAAAGGGCCTGAAGCACTGGCCGAGCATATCAGAACCCTTGCCGACAACGGCGCACGCGCCATCGTGATGGACTGCACCTCTCAGGAGGATATCAATCTGATTGCCGATGCCGTAATGCTCTCCGGTCTTGAGATTATTGCCGTCGACCCTGGTCCTTTTACCGCGACCTTGGCAAGAAAGGTCATGCGCTCACAGATGCAGAAGAGCATCAGCAGCAAAGCCAAAATCCTCGGACTCATCGGCGGGCATAATCCGCTCATTGCCGCCCAGGTCGAGCAGCTTCGTCTTGAGGAGAATCCTCTTATTATCACGGTGCATAATCTTGAACTGCTCAAGGAAGATCAGACCCGTATGGCCGAAATCAACCGCGTGGTCGATGAGATTGTCACCCACTGCGACGGCTATACAGAAACCTTTGCCGTCTCCGACAATATCGGTGCCAATTCACAGTTAAATCATGCCCTCGAGGAAATGATTCATCAGACCAACCGCAGCGAGCATGAGGCGCTGGATATTATTTCAGCAGCCTACGGACAGATTGCCCAAAAGGTGCTGGAACGCAAACCGGAATTTCAGGCGGTTTACTCCACAGGTGCAGAATATACCACCGCTGTCTGCCGTGAACTTAAAGCTCTTGGACTGCATATCATGGGACAGGTACTGCCCCTTACCAGTTATGGCGAACTGATAGGCGGAGATAAGGCCGGACTTAAATATGTAACCTCAGCCTCATCGGCAACCGACACCAATACGGTCACGGACGCGATTCAGTACCTAAAACGCAAACTGGAAATTTAAACAGTAGACAACAACCTGATACAGTGTGTATAATCTGCATCGTTGCGAGCGTAGTTCAATGGTAGAACTGTAGCTTCCCAAGCTACTAACGCGGGTTCGATTCCCGTCGCTCGCTCCATTTTCAGGTGGCGACAGAAACAACTTTGGATAATGCACAAATTTTATTGGGAAAACTTAATAAAGTATTTGACATGCATTAATTTATCGTTATAATGAAGCCACTTTGTTAAGCACAAGGGGTTATAGCTCAGTTGGGAGAGCGCTTGCATGGCATGCAAGAGGTCATCGGTTCGATCCCGATTAGCTCCACCAGATAATGTTTGACATCCTCTGTGGGGGTATAGCTCAGATGGGAGAGCATCTGCTTTGCAAGCAGAGGGTCAACGGTTCGATCCCGTTTACCTCCACCATTTTGATTCCAAATTTCGTTCCCTTCTCGGGGGTATAGCTCAGCTGGTAGAGCGTCTGCTTCGCATGCAGAAGGTGGTCGGTTCGACTCCGATTACCTCCACCATTAGATTTTCTGATCTTCAAAGTGTCTATAGTACTGACTTTATTTTCTTAACGCATTATGTACTGAAAATATTTTGTTTATATCCCTTCCTGTTCATAAGAGAGCGCTGCGATTTTCGCTATATCCGCAGGTGTAGTCCGGCAGCATCCGCCAATCATGGTGGCACCGGCCTCATACCAGTTTGCTACGTTTGAAAGAAACTCTGTCATACTGCCTGACCAGGTCTTAGTTAAAGGATCGTAACTCTCCCCGGAGTTCGGATAGACAACAACGTGCTTGGAGCTGTACTTCCTAATATTCCTGATGAGCGACTCAACATATTTGGGATGAGTGCAGTTAACTCCTAAAGCTATCACCCTGTCAAACCGATCAAGTTCCTGAGCACAACGTGCGATCTCAGTGCCGTCGCTGATGTGCTCACCATCGCGGCAGGAAAAGGAGATCCACAGCGGGGCTTCAATCTTAAGATCGGACATCAGTTCCGCCACAGCCACAGCCTCGTCTAGTTCCGGTACCGTCTCTAAGGCGAAAAGATCGGGACTCTCCTCAGCCATAATTGTCATGCGCTCTGCGTGAAATTTTTTGAGTTCCTTTTCACTGATCCCGTAATTGCCACGGTATTCAGATCCGTCAGCAAGATACGCCCCGTAAGGACCTAATGATGCTGCCACCTGTGGTTTGCCTCTCTTTTGCGGATCAAACTGTGCAGAGGCAATAAACTCGTCCCGTGCCTCTTTGGCAAGTCTTATAGAACTGCCGATGAGTTCCCGAGCCTTCTGCACGGTCAGTCCTTTTTGGACAAAAGCGCTGACAGTGGCCTGATAACTTGAGGAGGTGATAATGTCGGCACCAGCCTGAAGATAGGACAGATGCACCTTTTTAATCAGCAGCTGATGAGCGATAAGTGCCAGTGCGGACCACAGTTTATCGTTAATATTCAGACCAAGTCCCTCAAGTTCCGTGGCAAAGGCTCCGTCAAGAACCACAAATTTCCGCCCTGCCAGCATATCCTCTATCCTGAGCATTACTTCTCCTCCTTCCTGCAGTCATAACTGACAATGTCAGGCTGTTCGCCGCGCTTGAGCGAGGGCAGATAACGCTTGTAAAAATCATCAAAGATCCTGAAGATTTCCTTATGCTTGGCAATAATGATAAAGAGCGTGATCCCCACATAAACTGCCGAGAGAATATCAGTCAGAGCCCACAGAATATCCGCCTGTACATCAAAGAAAATTACACACGGAATAAGATAATAGATCTTGTAGAAGACCATGATCACCTTGTTGGCATGTGTGTCACCAAAGGCGTAATTTACCGACTTTTCACACGTATAGTACATGCCGATTATCGTGGTCCAGGCCAAAACCGTGACCGCGATGGCGGTCATCTGAGCGCCCAGTTCCCCATATACACTGGCAAAGGCAATGGTGGTAAGCGTGCTTGAAGTTGCCTCAGAGGTTGTATAGGAGCCGGTCAGAATAATCGTAAAAGCGGTAATCGAACAGATAATCATGGTATCCAAAAAGACCTCACCAAACCCCCAGATGGACTGTCTCACCGGATGATCGGTGATGGCGCTGGCGTGCGCAATCATGCCATAACCGGTACCAGCATCGTTTGAATAGATGCCGCGGGCCACACCGTACTGTATGGCATCCTTTACCGTTGCACCGGCAAAACCGCCCACCGCTGCGGTTGGAGAAAAGGCACTGACGACGATAAGTGAGATGACACTTGGGATCTCATCATAGTGCAGAATCATAACCCCAAGTCCCATGGCAATGTACACTAGCGACATGATTGGCACCGCCCTGCTCATCACCGCGGAAATACTCTTAAGACCACCCCAGATGGTCAGAAGACAGGTGATACCGATCAAGACCACCGTAAGAAGCCCGGAAATACCAAAGGCTTCCTTTACCGATCCGACCACCGCTTCAGTCTGTACACAGCAGGTCCACGGACCGAGTATAAAGCAGAACAGCGCTAGCACAACCGCGCCCTTTTTCCAACCGAAGGCGTTCTTGAGGGCAAAAGAGCGATCGCAGATATACTCATCCATCGAGTTTTTGTAATGCTCGCGGTAACGCTGTCCTATAATGATCTCGCAGGCTTTTGTGGAAATACCGAAAAAAGCCGAAACCCACATCCAGAACAGCGCCCCGGGTCCTCCGCTGACAATTGCCGTCGCCACACCGCTGATGTTGCCGGTGCCGATGGTATTGGCAAGAGCGGTACAGGCAGCCTTAAAGCCCGAGATTGTGCCCTTGCCGGACTGACTTTTGGAAAACATACTGCCATAGGTATTTCTGATATTGAAAAGAAACTTTAACTGGTAGCGAAATCCGAATCTTATCGAAAGAATGATCCCTGTTCCCACCAGCAGTACGGTCATGCCGGTTCCCCACAGAAGGTCATCTAAGGCGTACAGAAAAGAGGCAATGGCATCCATAAAAATCTCCCAGAGTCTTTTCCTCTATTTTAACCAGGAGTTCTTATGAATGCTCCTCAATCATGGCAAAAAGCAGACTTATGTCAAGACAGACACTGCTATCTTCAGCAGAATATGCAATGAAATTCTTTCATAATGTTGATACAAAATACTTTATTATATTACAAAATGTTGATATGTTATACATTAATGTATAACAATATGTTGTTTAAGGTCTATAAAAAACTTACTGGTATTTCATCATGTTGAAAAGAAAGATCACAAAACTTCTAAAATACTGGGTCAAACATAAGGATAAAAAATGCCTAGTAGTACAGGGAGCAAGACAGACAGGCAAGACCTTTGCGGTTGAAAGATTTGCAAAGGAGCAGTATGAAGAACTTGTGGAGATCAATTTCCAACAGACCCCCTCAGCAGCAGAAGTATTCAGTGGAGATCTAACCGTTGACAACATGGTTACGGCTCTGCGCTTCCGATTTCCAGATAAGAAGATAATGCCAAAAAAGACTCTGATTTTCATTGATGAAATTCAGGAATGTACAGATGCTATTACAGCCCTCAAATTCTTTGCTCTTGACAACCGTTATGATGTGATAGCCTCAGGTTCGTTACTGGGCATTGATTACAAACGATCCTCCTCTTATCCAGTAGGTTATGTCGATTATCTGACATTGCATGGTCTTGATTTTGAAGAATTTCTCTGGGGACTGGGTTTGTCAGAGGATTTAATTGCTTCATTGCGGTCATACCTTAAGGAAAGAAAAGTTATTCCCACAGCAGTTCACACTCAGATGATGGAATATTTCCGATTATTTACCGCAATAGGCGGTATGCCTGAAGCTGTGCAGAAGTATGTGGATACAAGAGATTTCAGAGATGTTGATGCTGTGCAGAGACATATTCTTCAAGGATACCTGTATGATATTGCGCATTATGCTACTGCAGAAGAGAAATTGAAGGCCGAAAAATGCTATCTGACACTCGGAAGACAGCTACTCGATAAAGAAAATCATAAATTCCAGTACAAAGAAATTGAACACGGCGCCAGAGCGCAGAAATATTATTCAAGTATCGAATGGCTGCTGCGCTCAGATATAGTCCATCTGTGCAGACTTGTTTCCGCCGTAAGATACGAACTTGATGATTATAAAAGAGATGATTTCTTCAGAGCATATACCACGGATTTATCTCTACTGCTTGCCATGAAGGATTTTTCACTCAAACAGCATATTGTTGAAAATACACTCACAGGAAACACTAAGGGCGGTCTATATGAATGTGCGCTGGCCGATGCGCTTTACAAAAAAGGCTTCCCTTTGTATTTCTACAAGAACGAAAGCACCAGAAAAGAACTGGACTTCATTATTCAGATAGATGGTCAGGTCGTACCAATCGAGGTTAAGAGCAGCGCTAAGAGAGCCAGTTCCTTAAGCGCAATCCTCAAAAAAGAGAAAAATCTAACCTGTGCCTACAAATTTGCGGATGAAAACATAGGTACCAGTGAAGACGGTATTATTACACTTCCGCTTTATTTGGCTGCATTTATTTGAAGAATACTAATACTGCCCCAAAAGGTCTTCAGCAACAGAAGCAGAGTGCGACTCTAGGCGCCTTGACTGGAGTTTTTTTTCATAACATGCAACCTGGACAGCAGATCCCTTATAGCAGTAACAGAGCATCTTTAAGAGATGCTCTGCATGGTCTTTGCAAGTTAAGCTCTTGCAGCTTAACTTGCAATCCACCCGCTCTGACAGGCAGATAATGACGGAAGCTACATCTCACGCTGATCTTCAACGCGTTTGGTCTTCTTTTCACTGCGGGACAGTGAACCTACCGGAACAATAGCCACTCTTGGGGTGACTCCCAATTTGGTCTTGGCAAGTTTGGCAACCTTTCTTGAGGTCTCAGCAAAATCAACACGACCCTCAGCTTCGGCAGTAATATGCAGAACATCGCGACGGGTCTCAGTGTCACGGGCCAGAATGATTCTGTATTCGCTACCGACACCGTCAATCATACCAAGAATGCCCTCAATCTGGCTTGGGAAGAGGTTTACACCGTGGATCTTGAACATATCGTCACTTCTGCCGGTGATAACATCAAGGCGAGGATATGGTAAACCGCAGGAGCACTTGCCAGGAATAATCCTTGACAGATCATGAGTTCTGAAGCGCAGCAGCGGAGCACCTTCCTTGACCAGAGTGGTAATGACAATCTCACCGCTTTGACCGTCCGGAACGCGCAATCCTGTCTCAGGATCGATAATCTCAATGAACACATAATCATCAAAATAGTGGATCCCCTCTTCAGCATCGCAGCTGATGCCTATACCAGGACCGTAAATTTCCGTAAGTCCATAGATATCATAAAGAGAAATACCAAGCGCATGCCTGATGGTATTACGCATCTTCTCACTCCAGCGCTCCGAGCCTATCACGCCTTTTCTCAGGCAGATCTTATCCTTAATGCCGCGGCGGGTTATTTCCTCGGCTAAAAGCAGAGCATACGAAGAGGTCGCCGTCAGAACTGTAGATTTGAGATCAATCATCATCTGCAACTGTTTCTCGGTATTGCCAGGTCCCATCGGAATAGCCATCGCCCCCAGTCTTTCACAGCCGGCCTGAAAACCGATGCCGGCAGTCCACAGACCGTAACCTGGGGTAATATGTATCCTGTCATTGCTGGTAATACCCGCTATTTCAAAGCAGCGCTGAAACATAATGGCCCAGTCTTCGACATCCTTTCTGGTATAGGGAATAATCACCGGTCTGCCGGTGGTTCCCGATGAGGAGTGAATTCTGACCACGTCCTTATCGTCAACAGCCTGAATTCCCAGAGGATAGGCATAGCGCAAATCATCTTTGCTGGCAAAGGGAATTTTGTCAAAATCTTCCTGATTTTTGCATTGGGTAATTCCCATTTCGCGGTATTTCCGACCGTAAAAACTGTCGGTCTTAATAAGACGTTTAACCTGTCTGTCGACAAGTTCAAGCTGTTTATCTGTCAGTAACATAATGCTCACCTAATAAAAATCCAGCTGCAAAGGCTTTTTTGTTCACCTCTACAAACTTCTCCTTAACTATCTTTTCAATCTCGGCTACGACGGTGTCCTTACCGACTCCCAATACGCCAAGGCCGCAGGCCACACCGAGGATAATGATGTTGAAAAACTTCAAAGAACCAAATTGTCTGCAGACCTCATGTGAATCAACCACATAGGTTTTGTGGTAATGCTCTTGAAGAAAAGACAGCATCTGCGTCCCGTCGTATCCAGTCTTCCTAAGACTTTCCGTGACGGGTTTGACCGGCTGGGAGTTGACAATTACGATGCCGTCAGGTTTGAGATAATTCAGATTTCTTACCGCTTCAGCAGGTTCAAAGGCTAAAATCAGATCTCCTCTGCCATCGGGGATCAGCGGAGAAAACGCGCCCGCTCCGACTCTGATGTGACTGGTTACACTGCCGCCTCTTTGTGCCATACCGATGGTTTCAGCAGAATGAACCTGTTCACCTTCAGCCATAAACGCGGAGGCAATCAGCCTAGAGCAGAGCACCGTTCCCTGACCGCCAACGCCGCAGACAAGTATATTTCTATTCATGTTTCACTTTCTCTATAGCTTTATACGGACAGATCTGCGCGCAAAGGGAGCAGCCGACGCAGAGACTCTCATCAATTACCGTTCTGTCCTTTCTGGTTATGACCGCCGGACAGCCTAACTGTTTGATGCAGATGCCGCAGTCTTTGCATTTGTCTGTTATGACGCATTTGTCCACAGACTTGACGATGCTTACACAAGGACTGCGGAAGATGATGGCCTTAACACCTTTCAGTTTTGCACATTCCTTTACAGCGGCAACCGAGGCCTTAAGATTTGCCGGATCTGCGAGCACAATCTTCTGCACCCCAAGACCTTCGAGTACCTTTTCAATACTGAGTTTATCCACATATCTGCCCATCAGGTTGAAACCCGTTCCCGGATGAGGCTGATGACCGGTCATGGCCGTGGTGGCATTGTCAAGAATACAGACGATGATATTGGCTTCGTTATAGATGGCGTTGACAATGCCGGTGATACCGGAGGCAAAAAAGGTCGAGTCTCCGATAAAGGCGAAGGACACGGCCTCACTGTCCACATGGCACAGTCCCTGTGACATGGTTATGCCAGCGCCCATGCACAGACAGGTATCAACCATATCAAGAGGCTGTGCATTGCCTAAGGTATAACAGCCGATATCCCCGCAGTAATAGGCCTTCTTTTTGCGCATGGCCACCTTTACAGCATAGAAGGCACCGCGATGCGGACAGCCTGAGCAGAGCACCGGGGGTCTTACTGGCAGAGGCGGGACATCATCGGATACAAAGGGCACTTCCTGCCTGTGCTCTGTGCCAAAGAAACTGTCTAAGATCTTGGCACAGAGATTGACGCTAAGTTCTCCTGCGTGAGGTACATCTCCTGTGAGTTTGCCTCTGATGCGGACCTTTAACTGATAGCGGCCGGCAGTCTGCAGCAGCGCCTCCTCTACCAGAGGACTGAGTTCCTCAAGACAGAGCACCTCTTCACAGTCTTCTAAGATCTTTTTGGCAAAGTCTTGCGGGAAAGGAAAGGCGGTACCTACCTGCACCAGGGTAACATCCTGATGCTCGTTTAGATATTCTCTGGCGTAAGAGAAACTGATCCCCGAGGCAAAAACCGCCCTGTGCCCATGATTTGCACTGCCCCAAACCGTATTGAAGCGGTAGGTTGAGAATTCTGCGGCCAGCACCGCATTTCTTTTTTCAATAAGTTCGTGATTCCTGGCCGACAGTTTCGGGAAAATCACCCATCTTGAACTGTCCTTGATAAAACCTTCGGCATCTTTTGGCGCGTAAGACTCGTCAAACTCAATGGTAGCATAGCCATGACAGACCCTGGTGGTCGGACGCAGGATCACCGGCGTATGATATTTCTCTGACAGCGCAAAAGCATCCTGCACCATCTCAAAGGCCTGTTCAGGAGAAGCCGGATCAAAAACCGGGATCCTGGCAAATTGTGCAAAACGTCTGGTATCCTGCTCCGTCTGAGAGGAAATCGGACCGGGGTCGTCGGCCACCACGATCACCATTCCTCCTTTGACCCCGACATAGGCAAGACTCAGCAGCGGATCTGAGGCGACGTTAAGTCCGACCTGCTTCATGGTCACAAGTGATCTGAAGCCTGCATAGGAGGCACTGGCACAGACCTCCATAGCCGCCTTTTCATTGACCGACCATTCAAGATGAACCCCCTCATGAGGGACATGAAAGATAGTCTCGATTATTTCTGTGGAGGGAGTGCCAGGATAACCTGCCACCATCTTTACTCCAGAACACAGCGCTCCGATTGCAATGGCACTGTTTCCCATTACGTATTCTTTTTTCATAGGCATCTTAGGTTTTGTATTTGTGCAACTTTGTACAGCCTTATGTACTAATCATAAGCATCAGGACTGAAAAAAAACAAATCAGCAGCAAAACTCCCTAAAATCAGGCAGACTCGTGCAGACAGCAGGAAAAAGCGCACCGGACCTCAGTTCCCCTCTGTCAGAGGGCAAGTCTTTGGGCCTGTATTAAATATTTCCACTGTCGTTCTCTGCACAGTCCACGATCTTGATCACAGCCTTCATCTAGTTAATCGCCTGAATCTAATCTAGAATTAACTTACGGCATCTGTTTACAATCAGACATTCCTGCACCAATGCCTTCTGACAGCTCCCATACACGCAGTGATCTGTCAGCAACCTTGTGTGCTGATTTCTCCTAAAGAAGATGACAGGAGGATATGTAATGCATTCTATCCGTTCGTGGCTTACTTTGTGCCTGCTGTGCTGCAGTCTGTGTACCTGTGCTGCCGCTCCTGCACAAAAGGATGATGCACTTAAAATTAGGGTCGCCTACTACCGCTCCTATGATGAGGAGCAGGTGCAACTTATCAAGGAAGGATACGAAGATCTCAAGGAGCGCTCTGCAGGTAAGCTGAAATTTGTCTTCTTCCGCAACAGTAAACTGGGTATCGAGCCAGATATGACCAGACATATTCTCTCAGGGGAAAAAATAGATGCGGCCATGGTGCAGTTAAATCACCTGATTCAGTATGACCGGAGACTTAATGTTCTCACCGCTCCGTACCTTTTTGAAAACTATGCCATAGCACACAAGGCCATCGACAGATATATCATCGGCTGGATGAACGAACTTTTAGCCCCGCACAATCTGCTGGTTTTAGGAGCCTTTGACGTCGGTTTCAGACATGTAACCAACTACGGCGAGGAGATCGAATCGGCCGCGCAGATTTCCGGCCGACCGTTCCGGGTTCCGGAATTGCCGCACATCGAGAGAACCTTCAAAGCGCTCGGTGCCAAAATCAGCATTCTGAAAATCGAAAGTTATTTAAGGGCTCTGCGTAACAACGCCTTTTCCTTATGTGAGGAAAACACCCTGCCGGCCATAAACTACTACGAACTTTACTGTTTCCATAACCGTCTGTCGCTGACACAGCATATTTTCGATTTTCAGCCTTTTGTCATCAACAGACAATTCTTTATGTCCCTAACTGAGGAGCAGCAGAAAGTTCTGATTGAGAGCGTGATAAACGGTCAGAACAAGAATCGGAAACTGACCGAGAAAAATGACAAGAAAGTGCTCTCCGAACTCAAACGGCACGGCATGCGCATCACAAAACCCGATCTCAAAACCTTTATTTCCAAGATGAAGCCGGTCTACATCAAAATCGACAGTATTGCTGGGCGAGGCGAAATGTTCAAACTGCAGTACCAGATAAGCAAACTTCATTTCGGTCTGCAATAAGGCAGGTCAGTCTCATAGAGAACCTGAGGATTTTAAAATGTCAAAGAATACCTTACTCCTTAAAATATGCCGGGTGCTGCTGCCTGTTCTGCTTGTGACGGGAAGCGCGGCCCACTCTGCCACCCCCTATGTCATCAACTATACCACCTACAAATTTGAAAACTCCTGGTTCTCAGAACTCAACCGCGAATTCATCGCCAATCTTGAGCAGAGATCAAAAAACCGCCTTAAGGTAAACCTGCAGATCCAAAGCAACCACCTCAACTACCCTGATTTTGTCGCCCAGGTGGAAACAGGTGATATGGATATGGCTCTGGTCAGTTACGAAGGGCTGTACGCCTATTCACCAAAATTTCAGGCCCTCTATGCGCCTTACCTTTTTGATAGTTATGACCTTGCCCATCATGTCATCGACAACTATATCCACAGCTGGCTCAATGAAGAACTCATCCACAGCAATATCTTTGTCTTCTCCATTTTTGACCTCGGCTTCAGGCAGTTCACCACCCGTGATATTGATGTCAGTACGGTAAAAGATCTTAAGGACGTCAGCATCGCCTCCTCTTCTCTGCCTGGTCTTATGGAGGCAATTTCCTCTTTTGGTGCTGTTCCGCACGAAATAGATTTCACCCAGATCTATGCAAATCTCAAGAATAAGGAGATTGTGGGGCAAGAACAGACGCTCTCCGTCATCGAGGCCCTGAAACTCTATGAAGTGCAGAACAGACTGATTCTGACCAATCACGTCTTCATGACTATGCCGCTTATCATCAACAAGAGGTTTTTAGATGCACTGCCTGCCGATCTGCAGGAGATCCTGCACGAGGAGGTACTCAAGGCTCAGCAAAAAAACCGTGACAGAATTGCAAGAGAGGAACTGGCGTTCATAGAAAAACTGCAGTCCCAGGGCATGACAGTGCAAAGACCAAAGATTGATTCCTTCGTCAGTGCTGTCGACAAAGCCTATGACGCTCTACAGAAAATCGTCGGTGAACAGGACATGATTTCGCTGCTCTTTGAGATCAACAGCGCCCGTTATGAAATGATGAGGAAAAAAGAGCAAAAGACTGATGATTCCGTCCTTGAGGATGATTTTGAGGATGAATAGACGACGCAGAGTGTGACTATTTCTCTGTCTGCCGATGTAGTTCACTTAATAATAAGGGACTAGCAATAGATTTAAGAGAATATTACCTTAACATCAAATAAAAAATAAGGGGAAAAAAGCATAATCAAGGTTTACTGTTTTGGAAAAAAAATGCTGCTTAAAATAGTTGACCTTAGGCAGAGCAGAATTTTCAGAAAATTATTTGACAATGTTTAAATTACCGCTATAATGTACAGCGCTGTTGAACAGTGGGGTTATAGCTCAGTTGGGAGAGCGCTTGCATGGCATGCAAGAGGTCATCGGTTCGATCCCGATTAGCTCCACCAGATAGTGTTTGACATCCTCTGTGGGGGTATAGCTCAGATGGGAGAGCATCTGCTTTGCAAGCAGAGGGTCAACGGTTCGATCCCGTTTACCTCCACCATTTTCCTGAATTCTCTTTATTCACTCCAGCAAATTTTTTGAACATATACCTATATCATTTGTGCTTATCAGGCTTTCTTGTTTGGTAAAATAAGACATCTGTTCACGTATAGGTGTTATGTTTTCTGCAATATTAGGCATTTTCGGTACGCTTTCACATCTGCTCACTATGCTGCCGGTGCTGTCATTTCTTCTGACGGCAGGTTTCTGCTCGCTCAGTGTAGACAGTCTGCAGAAACTTGCCGCTGCCGACCTCAGACTGCAGCTTACAGTGCTTGCCGCGGCCCCGCTTACACCCTATGATGTCGAGGTTGCCGAAACTGTCCGCAGTAGAGCACGTCAGCTAAGACTGCTGCGTGAAGGACACAGTCTGACTCTCAATTCAGCTCATCTGACAGGACGGGCGGTTGATCTGATGCTGCTAAAACCTGACAGGACCTATGATAATGATTTTGATCATTATCAGAATCTTTCTTTAATGATGAAGACAATGGCTACCCTTTTGGGTGTTGACCTGATTTGGGGCGGTGACTGGCCAAAATTTAAAGATGGACCGCATTTTCAGTTAAAACCTGAAAAATAGCACCTCTGTGTGCTATTTTTTCACTCTAACAAACTTCTCTGTATGTAACTCCGTTATATAATATGCAAACTGTAACAAGAACATAACAGAGGTTTTAAATGCGCTTTTCCATTGCCCTTTTGTCCGCAGCCGTTGTCGCATGCTCCAGCATTTCCTCACCGGCGTTTGCACTTGATCTGCTTGATATCTACAAAGAAGCATACGCTCACGATCCTGTTGTTCAGCAGGCCAAGGCAAACCGGGATTACTACTATGCCGCCATTGATGAGGCCACAGCAAAACTTCTGCCTCAGATTGACGTTACCGGATCTCTTCAGACGACCAATACCAATGTTAAGAGAGGCTCAGGAGTAAGTGCCAGCAACAGCAGTGCCACTGCCGGTATTTCTCTGTCTCAGGTAATCTGGCAGCATTCGGCCTGGTTAAACCGCAGCATCGCCGAAAAACAGGCCGTCCGTTATGACCTGGCCTACAAAGATGCCATGCAGAATCTCATTATTCGTGTGGCAACTGCCTACTTTAACATTCTCGATGCGGCAGATACTCTTGCTTTCAATAAGGCCAACAATCAGGCCTTAAAACGTCAGCTTGACGAGGCAAACCGTCAGTTTCAGGTCGGTGTAATCGCTGAAACCGACCGTCTGCAGGCTCAGGCTTCATACGACCTTTCCAACGCTTCGGTGATTGCGGCTGAAAACGCCCTGCAAAATTCCTATGAAGAAGTCAGAGCGCTGACCGGTCATGGCATAACCCTCAATCAGTTAAGTACCCTTGATACGGATAAGTTCAGTACTCCTGACGTTAAAAGTACCCTCCAGTCACTGATCAAGAAGGCTGAAGGCAATAATCTTTCTCTGCAGCAGTATGCCGTAGCCCGTGATGTCGCCAAAGATCAGATTTCTCTTGCTATGACTGGACACGAACCGACCGTGTCCCTCAAAGCTAGTGCTGAAACCGGCTATACCAACTATCGTCACGAAATTGCCGGTTCCTCTCAGACCGACGGTAATGACTGGGCCCAGACCATAGGTATCAACCTCACTGTTCCTATTTACCACGGTGGTGAGACTTCAGCCAAGGTCAAAGAAGCCGAAGCCAAATACGTCGACGCCTCTGAGGCTCTTGAGGCACAGCACCGTACCCTGGTTACCAATGTCACCAATAACTTCAATAACGTTAATGCTGCCATCAGTTCGGTCAAAGCCTACGAGCAGTCGGTTATTTCTGCACAGTCCTCTCTTGATGCCACTCAGGCAGGCTACGAGGTTGGCACCAGAACCATGACCGATGTCCTTGATGCTATCCAGAAACTGTACAGCGCCAAACAGAAGGCCGCCGCCTCCCGCTATACCTACATCAAGTCCCGCCTGAATCTCAACTATTCAACCGGCGAACTTAAACTTGACGATATGGAACAGGTGAACAAAGGTCTGAAGAAATAATCATCCTTACTGACTCCTGATGCAACAGCAGAAGGAGTCAGTTCTCCTCTTTGACAACTCCACTCCTGCTCTTAAAATAAAAATTCTTTGTTAACATCAAGTTAACTTTATACGGTAGTTTTTACGCAAACGTTTTACTAAAATGAGGCCTGTTACGCGTTTCTATCGTCATATTTGGTATAGAATCTGCTGTAAATAAATTTTGGAGACTCTTTTCATGGATATCAGATATTCAACCAACCCTGAGGATTTTAAGCGCTACACCACTGAGGAAACCCGCAGGGAATTTTTGATCCCTAAGCTTTTTGAACAGGACAAGGTACTGGTTACCTATTCACACGTTGACAGAATGTGCGCCTTCGGCTGCATGCCGGTCAACAGGGCCGTGCCACTTGATGACGGTATCGATGTCTGGCACAATTTCGGCACCAGTTTCATCCTGGAAAGACGTGAAATGGGTATATTTAATGTCGGTGGTGCCGGCACCGTTACTGCCGACGGACAGACCTTTAAGATGGGGTATGAGGACTGCCTCTACATCACTATGGGCACCAAAGAGGTAACCTTCAGTTCTGAGGACAAGAATAATCCTGCCAAGTTCTACATGGTTTCATCACCTGCACACCGTGCCTACAAGACTACCTTTATTCCGATGTCCAAGGCCAATCACCGTCCTTGCGGCTCTCCTGAGACTGCCAATGCCCGCGTGATCAATCAGTTCATTCACCCTGACGTACTGCAGACCTGCCAGCTGTCCATGGGTCTTACCCAGCTGCAGAAAGGCTCTGTCTGGAACACCATGCCGGCCCATACCCACGAGCGTCGTATGGAACTTTATTTCTACTTTGAAATACCTGAAGATCAGGCCGTATTCCATATGATGGGTACACCTCAGGAAACCCGTCACATCATCATGCATAATGAACAGGCGGTAATTGGTCCGTCATGGAGTATTCACAGCGGTTGCGGTACCACCAACTATACCTTTATCTGGGCCATGGCAGGTGAGAATCTGGCCTTTGATGATATGGACGAGATAGCCATCAAGGATCTTAAATAACTCTCTCGTTCAACCGTATCTCCTCGAAGTAAGCGTGCTCAGATCCTCCTCCTGCATAAGGGGGAGGGTTTGACAGAAATAGTGAAGCCGGATCATAGTAGTATCATGTCCGACTTTTTTTTTAGTACTCAGAATCAAAGGCAGACTGCGAGAGTCTTTCAAGTTCAGCTGACAGTGTAGGAGACAGTGTTTTTACCCAGCGCTCCGGAATACACTCAAAACCATACAGCGCCCCGGCAAGACCGCCACAGACAGCACCTACCGTATCAGAATCACCACCTTCGTTTACGGCAGCCACGATGGTGTCCTCAAAAGAGGACTTGCTCACCAGATAATGCAGCGACACCTTCATCGAATCGGCACACCATCCTGAACTTTTCAGTCCCGGCGGCAGTTTGTCCTTTAACTTTTTCTCCTCGATAAGTTTTAAGACAATACCAAGACATTCGTCGACACTACCGTTTCTGACCATGTCATAGACAAGTTCGGTATATATGGAAACCAGTTTATCGGACAGTTCATCGGCATGAGTCATATCACCGATCTGCACTGCAACATCACAGGCCTTTTCCCGGTCATTGTAGAAAAGACCTGGATAAACGGTGCGCATCAGTGCCCCGTTACCGCCGCTGCGGTGATTGTTACGGTCGGATAGTTCAACTGCTGCCTTAATCCACTTGTCTGAACTTGGGATCTGCTCATCTCCGGCAAGCTGCAGGGCTATTTCAATGGCCTCCTGACAGGTATTGCCGATATCCTTTGGCTCACTGTTAAACCAGTCAATAAAATTTTTACCCACCGCGTAAAGAGGGTCATCTGGCTGTGTGGCAATACCTCTGGCAACCGCCAGAGTCATCGCGGTATCATCCGTGGTTTCCCCAGGTTTCAATGACAACCAGCCCCCACCGATAATCTCTCTGACCTCCCCGTAGGATTTGATTATCTCCTCTTTACTCATAAACTCCAGAGGTCCGCCTAAGGCATCGCCAACCGCCACGCCATACAAAGCACCTCTGATTTTGTCAAATAACTTATCACCCATAACAGATCCCATCCTAGTTAAGTCCGCCCATACCGCCACCTCTGAAGATGCGATGCTCGATTTCCTCAAGAGAATAACCTGAGGTCTCAGGCAGTACTTTATAAAGGAAGCACAGCAGTACGATTATGGACAGCAGACAAAAAGCGAACCAGCCGCTGATATGCCACATTGAGGTCAGAAACTCAAAGGACTGCTGCACACTCAGAAAAGCAACAAAATTGACCAGCATCACTACAGCCAGTCCCAGATCGCGTCCACGCTGCGGCAGGATCTCAGTGGCAAAGGAAGTAATGAATGCCGTATAGGACAGCGCCACCCCGAAGATGAAAATCAGCAGGAAACTGCCTAAAAACAGAGATTTTAAGCCCTTCAATTCAAAAAAGGTCAGGAAAAAGAGGAAGAGCAGTGAAAACAGCGCAATCACCACACCGTAGATAATCACACTGCGGCTGCCCAGACGATTTAGCGTGAAGGCCGAACAGATAGCACCGAACAGTCCTACGGTAACCGCGGATTTAATAAGACCGTAGTCATAATCATACCCTGCCTGCACCGCCTCGAGGAAACTGACATGATTGTCGTGTACGATCTGCAGAAAAACATAAGGAATGATGGAAAAACCGGACAGCTGCATCAGCAGAGTAATAAATACCAGAAACCAGATCACCCTGCGGTACTGCTCGGAGTGAATAAAGAAGTCAATACCCCGATCTTCACCGTGACAGCATTCATTGATAAGAGAAAGCTCCCTTGCCGACCTGCCTGAATCTCCACGCAGACGCAGCAGCACCGACAGAGCGGGATCGGAAAGACCGGAGAGTGCCAGCCAGCGCGGACTTTCTGGTAATTTGACCAAAGCGACCGCCACAAAGAATGATTCGTAGACGGTAATGACTGCAACCATCACCACCGCTGAGGATGGCAGAATCTCGCGCGTTACGGTCACAAAAAGTGCGCCTGACAGTACCATCACCGCTATCAGTACGCCTGCAACATTGCGCTTTAAAGGAGATGAGATCTCGCAGATATAAATAATGCTCGAGAGCATATAAATACCAAAAGAGGCACCGACCACAAACTCAGAGAGCAGCAGCAGACTGAAATCAGGAGCCAGCAGGCAGGTGGCCTCGCCGGCAAGACCTAAGACCAGACCGCCGATAATGGATATTTTCCGCCCTGAACTGTAGTTTAGCCAGCCGCCAAAGAAACTGCCTACCATGGTTCCTAAGATAAAGGTTCCCACCAGGGTATCAATATCGTCACTCTCCAGCATAAACAGGTTGATAAGCTGAGTTTTGAAGGCAATGATAAAGCCGAGATTAAAGCCGAAAAGAGGCGCCATAAAGGAGACTATCGCCACGTACAGAAGTGGACGGAATTCAGGATCGAGATTGTTTACTGACGCAGCCATAATTCCACATGCAAACTAAAACGCAGTCTTAAATTTAACTCACAAAGACCGATCACGATTTTAATATAAAAAATTAACAATGTATAATCTAAGGGGATTTGCAGATGGGACTTTATCATTATGGTTACATTACTCTCTATTCCTGAATTTACCGGCAAGGTTGCCGTGGTCGGCGATGTCATGCTCGACCGTTACTGGAAAGGCTCAAGCGGTCGCCTTTCTCCTGAAGCCCCGGTGCCGGTGGTGCAGGTGAAAGGCCGCGAGGATCGTGCCGGCGGTGCGGCTAACGTAGCCTTAAACGTGGCAACTCTGGGAGCGCCATGCTCTCTGGTGGGAATAGTCGGTGCCGATGAGGCAGCCGTTAAACTTGAGAAACTGCTGCGGGATAGGCATATCGTGCCGCAGTTTATTATCTCGGGCAACCATCCGACCATTACCAAACTAAGAGTGCTGGCCCGCAACCAGCAGCTTTTGCGCCTTGATTTTGAGGATTCCTTTACCGATGTCGATGAGGAGACTCTGGTCAAAGCCTATAAGGCAGCCATAAATGATGCCAGGGTCATAGTCTGCTCCGATTACGGCAAGGGCACACTGTTCCATATTCAGTCACTGATTAAAGCGGCCAATGAAAAGTCTACCCCGATACTCATTGACCCCAAGGGCGCCGACTTTAAACGCTACAGCGGTGCAACCCTGCTGACCCCGAACATGAGTGAATTCTGTGCCGTGGTCGGCAGTGTCAGAAACAATGAGGAACTTGAGGAAAAAGGACAGCAACTGATTGCCGACTGCAATCTCAAATATCTGCTCATCACCCGTTCTGAAGACGGTATGTCGCTGGTCAGACCGAATGATACAACCATTCACATTCCGACCCGTGCCCGCGAAGTCTTTGATGTTACAGGTGCAGGCGATACCGTTATCAGTACCCTGGCAGCCACCATCGCCAGCGGCATTGATATAGTCACCGCCTGCGAGATAGCCAATCGTGCCGCCGGCATCGTGGTTGGCAAGCTGGGAACCTCCACCGTTACCCGCGATGAAATCATGCGCGACCTTTTAGGTGAGTCAGCTTCACTGTCATCGGGCGTAGTGACCGAGCCGCAGCTGCTTGATGAGGTCCGCAAACTGCATGCTCAGGGCAAAAGAGTGATTATGACCAACGGCTGCTTTGATATCCTGCACAAGGGACATATCAGCTACCTCAAACGAGCCAGAGCCTTAGGCGACAGGCTGATTGTCGCCGTCAATTCCGACCGCTCGGTCAGGGCACTGAAGGGACCAACCCGTCCTATTGTGCCGTGTGAAGCACGTATGGAGGTACTCTCCGCTCTTGACTGCGTTGACTATGTGGTTCCTTTTGATGAGGACACCCCGCAGCGCCTGATCTCACAGGTACTGCCTGATGTACTGGTCAAAGGGGGAGATTATAAGGTCGAGCAGATAGCAGGACACCGTGAGGTGCTCAAAAACGGCGGTGAAGTTATCATCCTGCCTTTTGTGGACGGCTTTTCCACCTCAAATATCGTCAGCAAAATAAAAAAGCAGCAGGATTGAGATGTTTCCGTCCCTAGCCCCGGTACTGACAGGGCAAAAGAAACTGTCAGACCATAAACCAGGCATCACGGTGTTAAGTCACGCGCAGGCTTACGCTCTTATTGAAGAGGGCCGGGCGCTGCTCCTTGATGTCAGAGAGCCAGCAGAATTTCTGTCTGGCGCGGTCATAAATGCCAAAAATGTCCCGCTTGATGACATCAGAAAGGGCAGTCTGCCTGACTTTGCCCTAGAATACCGCCTAAAACCGGTTATCGTGTACTGCAGAAGTGGACGCAGATCAGCTGAGGCGGCCAAGTGTCTTTATGAACAGGGCTTTCGTTACCTGTATGACATGGGTGGGATCTCAAGCTGGCCTTACGGGACAGTAACTCCCTCCGGAGCATAGCCAACACGAACCAGTCTCAGCGTAATCCAAGGTCTGCGCCTTTCTCTGCCGTCAAGAACTAAAACAGCACTCTGGCGTAGACCACCGCGTTAAACATGTTCGAGTTTCTGCGGTATTCATAGCCAGTGTGCAGTTCAAGAATAAAACCAGATTCAGATCCTGTTGTACCGTTACAATATGGTTAAGTCTCAAGCCTAATACTGACTTTAGAGAATCATCATTTCGTCTGCCGATCTTAAGATCTGCCCCCTGCCGTATCTTCTCCTCCCACAAAGTCAGAAGAAGCAGAAGCGTTGTTGTACGCGCCTGACAGATAATCAAGAGTTACGGCAAAAGACAGATAGGTATTATTTCTGCGGCCTTTGGCAAATATCTCGCCCCAGATGGAGAAAGCATCAACAATAGCGCCCCGCTGCTCCTGCGTAAGAGAAAACTGCTCTCTTAGTTCATCCTTTGGCGAGAGATCATTGGTGAATTCAACGGCAAACATCGGCTTGCCGAATGTATCAACATTAACCACGTCTGCGCCTTTATAATGCTACCAAAAAGGGCAAGAACCGCCGTAAAGAGCACTGTCCTGGCTACTTTCATCATTTCTCTCCCAAAAGGAGTAATCATCCTGGTTACACTATAATATTATTCTATTTATCAACAAGTTAGCTTAGCTAATCGTTTTCTCATTATGCCACAAAAAACATTGAGCAAAGTTATCATAACTGGGAATAAGAAATTATGAACTGGTTCAATTTATGTGATTCAGAAATGATCTGACTTCTTCAGACCACAGTCTTGTGTCCAAAACAATCGAGTAGGAGGGAGTAACAACTCCACTCCTCTCACAGCACCGTACGTGCGGATCCGCATACGGCGCTTCCTAACAACCAAAGGATAGCTCCCAAATTTCAGAGCTGTCCTTCAACCATTCCAATACAGATCCACCC
>JAGBLM010000068.1 GCA_017635415.1 Succinivibrio sp.
ACCCAATCTTGAAACTTGAAACCTGAAACAAGGTTTACCGGTTATCAGACACCAGACCTCAGACCAGTACCTTGTCACATTTAATTTTAAAATTATTTGGCAGTTATGTATGAAAAGTGTATTTTTGCGGTATGAAACGTACAGAAGTTGTTGAAAGAATAAAAAAGGCAGCTCACAAAATGAGACCAATGGTTCAGACAATCCTATATGGCTCTGAGGCACGTGGTGATGCTCGTCCTGATTCAGACATCGACCTTCTCGTGTTGGTAGACAAAGATAAGCTGACCTATTCTGACAAGGACAAGATTATAGCACCTTTCTATGATATAGAACTTGAAACAGGTGTTATAATCAGCACCCTTATTATGCCACGTAAAGAATGGGAGAACCGCCCGTTCCTTACACCCTTCCAAAATAACATTAACAAAGAAGGCATAACACTATGAACACAGAACTGACAGAAGAAAACTATCAGGCATTGTCCCGTTATCGTCAGGAACGTGCTCATGAGACCATCTCAGAGATTCCCTTTCTTTGTGAGCAAGGTTACTACAATACAGCCATCAATCGCCTGTACTATGCCTGTTATTACGCTGCAGTTGCGCTGTTGACAAAACATCACATATCAGCCAACACACATGCAGGTGTTAAAACAATGCTTGGTATGCACTTTGTATCAAAGGATCTCATTACCAAGGAAAGTGGCCGTGCTTTCTCCAATCTTTTTGATAGTCGCCAACGTGGTGATTATGACGAGTTTGTTTACTCAACTCGCGAGGAAGTAGACGAACTTTATCCCAAGGCACAACGTTTTATAGAGGAAGTAGATGCTTTATTAGCAGAATAAGCACTGCCCTCAGCCATCAGACATCGGTTAGCGATTAGCGAACATCAGCCATCAGCCTGACATCCACTCAGTCAGCAGGCCCAGGAGGAAAAGTAGGACGAAAGCGATGAGGAGCTTGATTAGGCATCCACATCCCGGGTTACCATTCCCTCCTCCCGAGGCCCCACCCCCGAAGAAGGAATCAAATACTATGAAATCAGATACATCGCTCATTCTGGGTTTTAAATTAAGAATTAGACTTTAGGCTTTAGACTCTAGACTTTAGTCTTTAACTTGAAACCTGAAACCTGAAACTTGAAACCTAAAACTAGGTTTACCGGTTATCAGCCCTCAGCCCTCAGACATCTTACTTCTTACATCTTACATCTTACTTCTTACATCTTCCCTCTTACTTCTTGATACAACCGCTGTCCCTTTACGGTCAGCAGATATTTCTGGCGAGGATGATTGGGGCGATCGGGATATTTCATGCGCACTAACCGCTCTTTCAAGGCAGGATTAAGATAAAGTTTCAGAAAATTATCACGCCCTTTAAGCTCCACACCATTCATCATCTCTTTAACTGACAATTCTTGCTCACCTATCACCTTTATAAGTGTAAGAATATTAATGTCTTCTGCATGCAGCTTGTCCTGTACTTGTCCTGTACTTGTCCTGCGCTTGCTCGGATCTGCCAGATTAGGTTATAACTTCGATACTGGCACTACGGCTATCGTATAGCCATCCTTCTCTATGGTGCGCTCTTCGTCGTAGGTTACGATGGTCAGGTTGTTGCACTTCAGCTCACTTGCACATTCAACAATGCTATCAACCTCGCGTTTCTCGGTCTTGGGGCTACTCATGTCGTAGCATACCTGCACCAGACGCTCTATATGTGTCCCCTTGCGCAGCACAAAATCCACCTCCTTGTCGTTGCGCGAACGATAATAGAACAGGCTCTTGTCGGTATCGTATCCTCGACGTATCAGCTCGATAAACACCTGATTTTCGAGCAAGCGTCCCAGGTTCTCACTCACAGCAAAGGCCTTGGCCATGACAAAACCGTTATCGACCACATAAACCTTGCGCGGAGCCTTGTTCATCAGCTTCAGCTTATTGTTGTAGCGCGACAGATAGTAGAACAGGTATGGTTCGTGCAGATAATCCATGAACTTCTTGGTGGTGTTGACACTCGAGAAGCCCAACTCTTCTGCCAGTTCGTTGGCACTCAATGGATTACAGAAATTCGACACCAGATACATGGCCAGGTTGTTAAGATCGGTGATGTTACGCACATTATATCGTTTGGCCACATCCTTCCATACGATAGAGTCAAAGAGTGTGTCGAGATAGCTGCGAACCAGTTGGCGCGAAGCCACCACTTCGGGATAGCCACCATTGCGCATATAGTCGTCGGTCAGCACCTTACCCTCGGCCTGCTCCTCCGGCTTTAGTCCATGAAGGTTGAGCTTGTTCCAATCGAAGAACTCCTCCATACTGAAGGGCAACATCTCTATCTGCAGATACTTCCCCGTAAGCACCGTTGCCATTTCGCTTGACAGCATCTTGGCATTACTGCCGGTTATAACCAGATTCTTACCCATCCTATAGAGCTCGCTGACCCATAAGTCCCAGGCATCAAGATTCTGAACCTCGTCGAGCAGCAGATACTCATAACCAGGATAGACATCATCCAGCATTCGCATCACCAGATTAGCATCCCATGCGTCAAGGAGTGGCTGACTGTCGAAATTGAGATAGGCAAAATTCTTGTCTCGCAACATCAACAGGGCCTGAGTGGACTTACCTACACGACGCGGACCAGTTATCAGTTTTATCAGATGGCTGTTCAGCAGCATGTCTATATCAAGATCACTTCTACGTGTCAGATAGGGACGTGACAGCAACTCGTCGCGTTCCTTTCGTTGGTTCAGGACTATTGTCTTCATTATCTCATTCTTTTATTCTGCCGTTTCGATGGCGACCTGTTTACTGGGTGCAAATATACGGTTTTTCTTCAATTCTGCAAGCGTATTGCACAAAAAACATACTTTTTTATGCAGTACAGCGTTCGAAATGCATAAAATTACTGTTTACGGCAATTATTAGTGTAGAGTTTAGTGTTTAGAGTTTAGAGCCAGTTCATTAGTTTAGAGTTTACTGTTTACTTTTCTTTTAATTCATAATTCACAATTCATAATTCATAATTACTTGAAACTTGGAACCTGAAACTTGAAACCTGAAACCAGGTCGAAGACCTCTGGAACCTGAAGGCTGCGTGAGCAGGCTCGAAGCGCAGCTTCAAACTTGAAACCAGGTTTACCGGTTATCTTACATCATACATCCTACATCATACATCAGTCCTCAGGTACGTGTCACGGACCTGTCCCTTGTCAGCCCTAATCCAGATCTTCATCCAACTGAGCCCAATCATCCTCTTCGGTCCAAGAACTGCCTCCTCCCCTCTTCCCTGCATTATTCAGGGCACGGGCGAAAAGGAACACTACTATTACAGCAATTATTATCCACATAAAAATTGGTCGTTTAGAAGATTTGTCGTTTAGTCGTTTGGGGATATCGGTTAGTGGTTAGAGGAAAGCGCTCATTCTAACCTACAACTAATGAGAAACGCAATCCTAAGGCATTGGCAATAAGCATGAATGTTGAGAGCTGCATATCTGTCTGTCCTTGTTCAAGTGACGATATGTATTCACGTTTTCTGCCAATACGCTCACCCAACTGCTGCTGAGTCAGTTTCTGTCGCTTGCGTTCGTCACGTAACAATTCGGCATAATACCATGCTTTGGCCTTTGCCTCGAACTCTATACGGCTGGGAGAGTCTGCCGGACCATACTTCTCGTCAAAATGCTGCGAACCCGTTTTCAGTTTAGCCAGTTTCTTTTCGTCAAGTTTAATCATAACCTAATCCTCCTTAGATGCAAAAGTAAGGAATTTATTACATTTCCCCAAGTATTTTGGAAGAAAAATGTTCTATTTTTGCGTCTGAGTAGGATAAAGTTTGGAGATCCTTCTGTGCATCTCCTGAGCTTTTTTGGATTCTTCTTCGCAATTCAGCTGCAAAGACTTCGATTGGGCAACTTTCTTCATACGTGTCACGGACCTGTCCCTGCGTCACCCCCGGACCTGTCCCTGCGTCACTCCGCTAAAATGATGTATCGGTTAGCGATTATCGAACATCAGCCATCAGACTTCAGCCATCAGCCCTCAGCCCTCAGGCATCTTACTTCTTACATCTTCCCTCTTACTTCTTACAT
>JAGBLM010000069.1 GCA_017635415.1 Succinivibrio sp.
GTCAGAGCAGAACAGCACAACAGTAAGGGGCGCTCTGACCTTATCGTCAATTTTCAACAGCGAAGGGTGGTTATTGAACTTAAGTTCTCACCAGGCGGCAGAAACTGTGAAGCTCTTTTAAAAGAAGCCATAAACCAGATAAAGAACAAAGAGTACGGCAGAGAAAACCTTGGTGACCGAGAACTTTTAAAGATTGCCTGTGTCTTCAACGGAGCAGCTGACAAGAGGCAAATTACTCTGTTCTGCGTGGTCTAATCTTCTTTTTCTGATACTGCTGTCGCTAGCGCATTTTTCCTGAGCTACTGCAGATTGAGTTTTGATCACTCTGTTACTAGAGCGAGGAAAAGCTAGAAAAGCTTTTCCATTGGTTTCTGCACCAGTTCAAGTTTGTTTCTGTCACAGACAAAATAACTGAAATTCTTATCCCAGCAGCCCAGAGAAAAGCGGTAGGAGCGGTCACCGAACTCATTCTGATGAGCCCCGAAGGCATGAAAGTGTCCGTGGATCATAATTTGGGCATGCACCCGTTCTAGGCATATTTCGGCGGCACTATGGGCAATACCGTATTTTTCAGGGGCAAGGTGTCGCTGATCATCCTGTGCCTGACTTTTATTGCGGATGGCGGCGCCGATTTTCCTGCGCCACGCAAGGGGTAGGTGTAAAAACAGGAATTTGATAATCCTGTTCTGTGACAGGGCTCGGAAACGCTGAAAGTTACGGTCGTTAAGACATAGTTCATCGCCGTGCAGAAGCAGAGCAGGTCCTTCCTTAGTCTGAACCACGTAGTATTCTGGCAGCAGTTTCATTCCAAAAAAGTCGGCGGCTTTCTTATCGACCAGAAAGTCACGGTTTCCGCCCTGAAAGTAGGTGGCGATACCACGGGAGGCGGCGTTTTTGACTATCTGTCTGACCTGCTGCTGGACTTTGTCCTCAGGATCGAGTCCTACAAAAAAATCAAAGAGGTCACCTGCAATAATCAGTCTGTCATTTAAGAACAGTTTGTGATAAAAGCATTCGAAGGCTTTTATAAGCACCGGATTATGCTCCGTAAGATGCAGATCTGAAATTATGAAAGTGGCCATGGTTTTTCCTAGTCACTAACAGTGGCATCAATGATTTCAATGGTTTCGGTAGGAACATCCTGATAGAAACCGCGGGTGCCGGTCTTTACCGACTCAATCTTGTCCACTACCTCAAGACCTTCTATGACCTTGCCAAAAACGCAGTAACCGTATCCTGAGATATCCTTGCTGCGGAAATTCAGAAAATCGTTGTCAACGGTGTTGATGAAAAACTGCGCAGTAGCAGAGTGCGGATCCTGAGTACGTGCCATGGCAATGGTTCCGCGATCGTTTACAAGACCGTTATCGGCCTCGTTCTCAATCGGGGAGTTGGTTTCCTTCTGATCAAGCGTGGCGGTAAGTCCTCCGCCCTGAATCATAAACCCCTTGATCACACGGTGGAAGATAGTGCCTTTGTAGAATCCCTGTTTGACGTAGTTGACAAAGTTTTCTGCAGTTTTTGGCGCTTTCTCGTGGTTAAGTTCGATGACAATATCACCATAGGTGGTTTTTAAAGTTACAACTGACATGAATAAAACTCCTAAAGATGTATTTATCTGTCTATCTATATTATTAGCAAAATTCCGGTCAGTCTAGCGTTAAAAGTTATTCTGTCGCGGAGAAAGCGAAGCTGATTGAGGATCTGAGCAGTATTTTCGTCACTGAAGACACCAATAGGCTATAATCTGCAAGTTGAAACGTATATGTAAGGACTCATGATGCTTAAGATACACAATACCCTCACCAGACAGAAACTAGAATTTAAACCTATCCGCGAGGGCAAAGTTGGGATTTATGTCTGTGGCGTAACTGTCTACGATCTGTGTCATATCGGTCATGCCAGAACTTTTGTAAACTTCGATGTTATCGTACGTTATCTGCGCTACTCAGGTTATGACGTAACCTATGTGCGTAATATTACCGATATTGATGACAAGATAATCAGAAGAGCCAACGAGCGAGGCATTTCCACCAGAGAGCTTGCTGAACAGTATATAGAGGAAATGCATAAGGATTTTGATGCCTTGGGGATCAGACGTCCTGATATCGAACCGCGGGCTACGGACAATATTGAAGAAATAGTCGCCCTGGTTGAAAGGCTTATTGAAAATAAAAATGCCTATGTGGCAGATAATGGCGATGTGGTCTTCAATATCGATTCCTTTGCCGAGTATGGTCGTCTCTCCGGACAGAATCTTGATGAACTGCAGGCCGGAGCCCGCATTGAGATAGAGAAGACCAAACATAATCCTTTTGATTTTGTGCTCTGGAAGAGGTCAAAACCGGGAGAGCCGTCCTGGCCATCCCCTTGGGGAGAAGGCAGACCGGGGTGGCATATTGAATGTTCGGCGATGAACAGTCGCTTTTTAGGTCATGAATTTGATATTCACGGTGGTGGTTCAGATCTCATTTTCCCGCATCATGAAAATGAAATCGCACAAAGCTGCTGTGCCTGGCATACCCATTATGTGAACTACTGGATGCATTCAGGCATGGTCATGATCAATGAAGAAAAGATGAGTAAATCGCTCAATAATTTCTTCACCATAAGGGATGTGCTTGCAAGTTATGACCCAGAGTCTGTCCGTTTCTTCCTGCTCTCAGCTCAGTACCGCAGAGAGCTTAACTACTCGCAGGAAAATCTGGACAAGGCCAGAGCCGGTCTTAACCGTATGTATACTACCCTGCGCGATACTATGGTCGCAAAACCATCTCAGGCTGAAGATCAGTATACGGAAAAATTCCGTGAGTATATGGATGATGATTTCAATACTCCGGGGGCCATTTCTGTGCTGTTTGACCTCTGCAAGGCCATCAATCGGGAATCCGGTCAGACAGCGGCAGAACTAGCCGGACGTCTTGTCGAACTCGGCTCGGTACTTGGCATTCTGCAGCAGGATCCGTCATCTTTCCTCAAGAGCGGCGCAGGTGATGATGACAGTGCTCAGATAGAGGCTCTTATAGCCGAGCGTAATGATGCCCGCAAGGCTAAAGACTGGGGCAGGGCTGATGCCGCCCGCGACAAGCTCAAGGCAATGGGTGTCGAACTTGAGGATGGACCGTCCGGCACTACCTGGCATCGGGTCTGAGGCGCAACTGCAGTAGAACAGTAAAAAGTATAGTAAACAGGCGGAGAGACTATGTATCTTGAACAGGCTGAAGTACTGAACTTTCGTGGTATTCGCCATCTCAAGATTGATTTTGAATCAGATTCCACAGTTTTAATAGGAGAAAACTCCTGGGGTAAAACCTCGCTACTCAGAGCGTTGTGGATGCTTCTGGGCAGAGGGGAGAGTCTGTGTTCCTTTGAGGAAAAGGATTTATATGTTCCGGTCCCTCTTTTAGGTGAGACAGAGAGGTCGGAGGCTGAAAAAGAGCGTACTGCGCCGGGTGAAGAGCCTGAACTTAGCGATATTGACTTAAGCAGAAGACCTGTAATTTCCTTTGATAAAAAGAACCGTCACCTCCTGCATCTTGATTATTCTCGCCGCAAACGTAATCTGGACCGGCTCAAAACTGCCTGTGAAAAGGATATCTCGCTCAAAGACAAATATGAGTTCAAACTTGATGATGTTTACCGCAACAAGGCTGACAAAATAGAGATAACCCTCTGGTTTCGCGAGTCAGAGACCGGGGAACCGGCGCTTGGTGATGAGTACTTACGGAAGTACTGGAATTACGATGATGACGGCGGATACCGTCTGCGCTGGAGAGTCACCGCCTGCGAGGATGATGGGCAGTTTAAAACCGTACATCATATCCTCAACCGTTACGGCGTCCCTTATGAGAATGTGCCTGATCAGGTCTTTATGAGGCTTATCAGGTTAAATCCAGTACTGCGTGTCCGTGACCGGCGTATGCTCTCGGTAAACAGTGAAAATCAGCAGCGCAGCGGCACCGATAACGAGAAACTTTATGCGGTCATGCAGGGCATTGATGCAGGAGTGGCGGCAACAGGGGAAGATGTCAAGGAAAGTCTTTTGCTGCTTGAAACTCTGCTCAAGAAGTATCTGTCCTACTACAATTCTCCGTCACAGCAACGCGACGGCAGTTTAAAAGCCCGTAATGTGGGGGATATTGTCAACAGACCGGTATCCTTAGAATCGATGTCTTCTCTGCATGAGACTCTGATTAAGCCGGGTTTCAATAAAACCAAACTGCTGGCGGCATTTCTTGCAGGCGTGGTCAGGATTACGGAGCAGGGTGAGCAGGCAGATCCCAAAGCTCATCCGATCATGATTTTCGAGGATATTGAATCACGCTTTCATCCTTCATTGCTTTTGTCTTTCTGGTCAATCATAGAGATGACCAACATGCAGAAGATCATTACCACCAATTCAGGTGATCTGCTCAGTGCCATGTCTCTTACCTCGGTACGCAGACTGTACCGCGAATACTACGACACCTACAGTTACAAGATTGAGAATGGAGCGTTGAATCGTGATGATCTGCGCCGTATTGCCTTCCATGTACGCATCAACCGACCGATGTCGCTTTTTGCCAGAAGCTGGCTCTTAGTGGAGGGAGAGACGGAGATCTGGATTTTATCTCAGGCGGCGACCATTCTGGGCTTCAGCCTGCAGTGTGACGGTATACGTCCAGTTGAGTTTGCCCAATGCGGACTGTCTCCGCTTATCAAGTTCGCCAAGGCTCTGGGCATCGGATTTTTCGTGGTAACAGATGGTGATGAGGCTGGAGACAAGTACAGCAATGTGGTCAAAGGTTATGTCGATGCTGAACATCTTTCAGAACATCTTTTGGTCCTGCCTCAGCTTGATATTGAGCATTATCTGTATCACAACGGTTTTGCGCAGGTCTACAAGAATGCGGCTGTACCGACAGGGCAGGTGCGTAAAGGTACCTCTGCCGACAAGATTATCGATATTGCCATCAGAAAAAGGTCAAAACCGGGGATGGCACTGGCCGTTATCGAGGAAATGAAGCGGCGCGGCCCCACTTCAGTTCCGCCACTGTTTGTTTCCATGTTTGAGGAAATGCGCCGCCAGATTAGTGAACATGAAATAGCCTGATGATAAGTCAAATCAGGTGGAGTCAATTGTACGGAAGGATTCTGCTTATGATTAAGATTGCCAATGTTACGCAACGTGAAGTTCAGGAGCATCTGCGTCATGTCTTGTGCACAATTGCGCTGGGCATGCTGCTGGGGACGCTGGTCTTTATTTTGGGCAGACTTATCTTCATCATAAGTTTTGCCTCTACGCCTTTCTTATCATTAAGCGCAGCAGAGTGGCGTGAATTTGCCAGTGTTGCCTTAAGATTTGATCTTAAGGCCGCAGGCTTCTGTTTTGTGCCAAGCGCCGTAATTGCGCTCTTCTGTTTCAGACGTGGTTTCATAAAACTTTACAACTACTCATTCCCTGTAATTAACATCCTTGCTTTCCTGTGGATGCTGGTCATGACCGTGGTTAATTATTTCTATTACCGCACTTATGACCGTATCATTGATGTCTTTATCTTTGCTCCTTTCAAGGAAGATCCTAAGGCGGTATGGGAAACCATTGTCAGAGATTATCCGCTCTTTACGGGACTAATTCTTATTGCTGTCCTGGCCGTTTTTTATGCCTTTGTTTTCAAAAGGCTGCTCAGGACTATAGAGAAAAGGGTGCATCTGCCACATGGCAAAATCTCTCTGGGCATTGTTGCCTTCCTGATGCTTGCCCTGTTTTTTATTGCGCTACGCGGCTCTTTTACCACTTTTCCAATAAGGCAGATTAATGCGCAGGTTTCTGATAAACCGCAGGTTAACAGTGCGGTACCGAACGGTCCTACCGCCTTCTACTGGGCCTATAAATGGAACAAGATCCAGAATACTATTCCGGTTGTTGCGGCCTCTGCTGTGACTGAGGCCTATGCTGCTCTTGGTATAACTGCAGATGAGTCACATATGTTTGATCCTCTGCTGATTACCACTGCACACAATGATTATTTAGCCGAGCATAAACCTGACATTGTCTTTGCGGTGATGGAGAGTATGAGTACTCATATGCTGAGGCAGGACGATCCTGAGGAGCGCGACCTTTACGGAGCGCTGCGCAAGTACAAGGAGCAGGATTATTACTTTGACAACTTTATCTCTGAAGGCAACGGCACCAGTGACAGTCTGACCAGATTCATTACCGGCGTGCCGGATCTGAATCTGTCGACTTCCCTTTATGCAGACAGAAACTACATTTTAAATAGCCTCAAACCGTTTAAGGAGGCCGGCTATCACTGTATTTTCATTACCGGTGGTCAGGGCAGCTGGAGAGGCCTTGATACTTTTCTGAGACTGCAGGGCTTTGATGAGGTAATCGAACGCATGACTGTCCGTCAGTTCTTCCCTGATGCAACCGAAGGTACCTGGGGTATTGATGATGAGTATGTTTTTGGTACAGCGCTTAGGATCTTAAAGCAGCAGCACGATAAGCCGCTGCTGATTTTCACTCTGTCTATAACCAATCACCCGCCATACAGAGTGCCAGGTGCTTACGAGCCTAAGAGAATCGCTCTTGATGAGGTGGGGGCAAAACGCTTTAATTATGAAGGCAGTGAGGAAACCTTTGCTACCCTCCGTTATGCTAACGATCAGTTAGGCAGGATGATTGACGAGATTGAAAAGGATGAGCGTCTGAAGGATAAAACCTTTGTGGCCTACTCAGGCGATCATAACCGCAGAGGTATAGGTTACGGCAATTATCCTCAGGAAGAACTCTTGGGCTATGCCGTACCGTTTGGTCTGCATATCCCCAAGGTATACCGTGAACACGATCCTCAACTTGAGTACAATCCTGTTCGCTTCGGCTCTCACAAGGACATTTTGCGTACCATCGCCGAACATGCCCTGAGTGATGCACAGATGCACACCATAGGCTGTGACCTGCTCTCTTCAAAGAGCTGTGCCTTCCCTTACCCATATAATGAAGATCTGGTGCTCTCGGAGGATAACAGTCACGGCTGTGCTCTGACTGACGCTCATGTGGTGAAGGTTATGGAAAACATGCTGGTTGCTCCTGCAAATGACAGTTATGACTGCAGTAAACCACGTGCTCTTGAAAAGCTCCAGCGTATGCTGTACTACTATCAGGCACACCTTAAGACGGAGAAGTAGGGACTGCTTGTTTGTGCAGATAGGAATGTAGAACGCCCTGTGCCTTACACAGGGCGTTCTGCTATTCGATGTTCTGCACCTGTTCACGCAGCTGCTCGATGAGTACCTTAAGTTCAACTGCAGTCTTGGTGACTTTTAAGGATGAGGCTTTGGAGGCCATGGTGTTTGCCTCACGGTTGAATTCCTGCATCAGAAAGTCCAGTCTTTTTCCGCAGTTACCTCCTGTTTTCAGAATATTGAGGGTTTCACTTATGTGAGAGCGCAGTCGGTCGTATTCTTCGGCAATATCGCTTTTTTGGGCGGCAAGTACGACTTCCTGTTCGATTCTCTGCGGATCAGGTTCAGGGAGCAGACTGTTCACCTTATCAAGCAGACGCTGGCGCTCAAGAGTGCTGAGTTCGTTCAGAATAGGGGCGATATTATCAAGTTCTGCGCTTATAAGATTCAATTTGTTTTTAAGTTCTAAAACCAGTCGCTGACCTTCCTGCTCACGATTTCTGATCAGTATGTCAATGGCCTCTTCAAAGGTAGTGATAATTTTTTCATCCAGCATTGCTCGTTGCTGTTCTGTCTGGGCCAGCACCCCCGGGTACTGCAGGATCTCAAGCGCATTGACTGAAGCGGCTGGGAACTGTGCGGTTACAGCGTTTACCGCTGTGGCAAGAGACTTCAAAAAGTCTTCATTGACGCAAAGTGAAGCCTGTTCATTCATTTTAAGACTGATAATGACATCAATCTTGCCACGGGTAAGCCAGTTTTTGAGCATGGTTCTTAAGGTAGCGTCAAGGTGTCTGAGGCTATCCGGCAGTTTGAGGTAGATCTCAAGAAAGCGGGAGTTTACGGAGACTAAATCAATTGTAAAATCAAAGTATTCTCCTGGCTGCTCTATGTGTGCCGATCCGGTCATGCTGTAAATGGCGGTGCCGTGAGAATTTTTCTTAGTTTCCATTAATAGATCCCTCAGAACGGTAATTTACGTATAAGCATTAGCTGACAATTATCAATATTGCTTTTCCTCTTCATGATACAATTTGCAAAATCATTTGAGGAGTGAATTTTATGCAGGAATATCAGCGTCAGTTTATAGAACTTGCCCTAAACAGAGGGGTACTGAAATTTGGCAGTTTTGTCTTAAAGTCAGGTCGCACCAGTCCCTATTTCTTCAATGCAGGCGGCTTTTGTAATGGCGAAGATCTAGCGACTTTGGGTTCTTGCTACGCTAAAGCACTGGTTGATTCTGGTGTAAAGTATGACGTGCTGTTTGGACCTGCTTACAAAGGTATTCCTCTGGCCTGTGCCACCGCTATGGCACTAGCCCGTGATCATCAGCAAAATGTGCCGTGGTGTTTTAACCGCAAGGAGAAGAAAGATCATGGTGAGGGCGGAAATCTTGTCGGTGCTCCTTTACAGGGCGATGTGCTCTTAATCGATGATGTTATCACCGCCGGCACGGCGATAAGAGAATCTGATGCTCTCATCAAAGAGAACGGAGCTCATTTTAAGGCCGCTCTTATTGCCTTGAATCGTCAGGAGCGCGGGCAGGGTGACAGGAGTGCCATTGCCGAGGTTGAGGATAGTCTTAAAATACAGGTGATCTCCATTATTTCCTTTGCTGATTTGCTCTCCTTTGTAGAAAAAGATGCAAACCTTAAGGTTCACGAAAGCGCTATGAAAGCCTACCGTGAACAGTACGGAGTATAGGCAAGAAAATTGGGCTGTATTACCTTACTTGTTTAATGGTATGAACACTTTCATTTGAATTATCGATTTCTTCCTTTAATCTTTTGGTGATGATCGAGGTCATCACCTTACGATTTTCTGAGGCATACTGCTGCATTATCTGCATATCATGAAGATATTAAGCCATATCAAGATGACCTTCCTGATAATCTCTGGCATAGCTTTCAGCAACCAGAAGTCCCACATTTCTTGAACCGCAACGAATGATCATAGTATTCATTGTTTAATTCATCAAGTTCGATGAAATGATTGCCACTGCCCAAGCTTCCCTGCTGTCGTTCAAGTTTATAGCAGTCGTCAACTTTCTTTTTTAGCGCTTCAATGTATTCAGCTACTTTACCGGATGCAGGCTCTTTATGAAAATAAAACCTGAAGGAATATTTCTATGGCAGATGTCATCAAGATCGCTCAGATTTGGTCTTTTGGAGAGTTTTACAGCAAGAATGCCGCATCCGATATCTACGCCTACAAAGTTAGGATTAACGATCCCATCTGCAGGCATTCGCATGGTAAGACCTAGGACACAACCTTTGCCAGGATGGTAATCAGGCATAACCTTTATGACTGCATTTTTGTTCTTTACGACAACCAAATGGAACTGATCGTTATCACATAATCTAATCAGTCTCTAATCCTTCAGTTTACCTGTAAGGATGTTCTTTAAAAACCAGTGAATTTATCTAAATTCTGTGAACTTCGGATCAC
>JAGBLM010000070.1 GCA_017635415.1 Succinivibrio sp.
AAACAAAGACTGAATCTGTCGGTTTTCTTTATCTACATAGCCGCATACATGGCACTCTCTGCTGGTGTCCTTTGCAGGGATCTGCACAAATATTCCGCCCTAAAGGAGAGCTTATAGCTAAGCAGATTAAAGAACATTGACTATGACTCTTTTAAAATCTCTCTGTTTAATCCTGATTTCTGTTTTACATTTCTACCCGGCTCTTCAGTTGTTCCTTTTGCTGACTTTGTCATATTCTGAATCTTCAGGTCTTCTGCACATATAACGTCGTATTTTTTTAAGTAGACATACCTCCTGAAACGGCGTGTTTATGCCTTTTCTGAACAAACTTTGGTTCGTCTGTCAGAATACTTTTTTCAAAAGAGTGTAGTAGTTGTAATGGGCAGGAAAAGTGGAAAAAATTTTGCACTTGCTCTTTACAAGCACTCGATTAATCTGCATAATATAGCGCATTCTCTACAGGGGCGTAGTTCCAATGGTAGAACAGCGGTCTCCAAAACCGACGGTTGAGAGTTCGAGCCTTTCCGCCCCTGCCATGCTTATCTAATGTATTTCCCTCAAGTTAATTAAGAACGATTTCAACCTGCTGGTCTTCGTTGTACTCAACTACAGTGCAGTCGCGCTTATAGGTGCGCTCAGGCAGTCCGATTAGAATGTGAACCTGCGACTGAGTGACTGGCAGTGAGCACATGTGCCAGACACCAGGATTGATCGCAACTATCGTTCCTTTTGGTACGATGAACGCTTCCATCTGGTCTGTGACGGGTTCGGTTGATGGCGGTGCAACGTGAATGATGACATCTCCGTCAAGGCATAAAGAGATCTCTCCTGTTTCATCATGATATTCGTCTTTGGTGACAATCATTCTTTCCTGTTTGTTTACAATCAAAGAAGAAAAGGCCATTGGTACTGTTCCTGAGACCGGGAAAAGCAGGTGATCGTGGTAGAAGTCTCCAAGGTGATGACCGGTTGGGTGCAGGAGGTCATAAAAAGAACCGTAAGCCTTGAATTTCTCGGCTGTCAATGGCTGTGCTTTGATTGTGTGCATGGTTTTAACTCCTTATTTTATTGATGCGTAAGATTTTAAGACCTTGATGATATTGAAACTGATACGTTTTTAACATTTGTGATGATTGAGATCTATTGTTTTTGCCCGTGGATTGACAGCGATACCAGTCAGACTCATACTTTTGCCATGGAAATTGTTTACGTATACCACAGCGGCATTGCCGTAAGACTGTCGCGCTGCGATCTGCTATTTGATTACTGGGAAGATTCCGTTGATGCAAACCACGGCTTTGTCCATGACTGTCTGCTTAACGAGTCAAGACCTCTTTACGTTTTTTCAAGTCACTTTCATGCCGATCATTTCACTACGGATATTTTTTCCTTCACCGACAGGAGAGAAAATGTCCGCTATCTGCTCTCAAAAGACATTAAGAAGCGTCGCGGTAACAGATTAAAAGGACTTTCCTGTCCTCTTATCTTTCTGAAAAAAGCCGAGCGTTACGAGGACGAATTTATTTCCGTACTGGCCTGCGGTTCTACTGACAGCGGGATATCCTTTTTGATAAGAGCGGAAGGTAAGACCATATTTCATGCAGGTGATCTGAACAACTGGCAATGGCATTTTGAAGAACTTTCAGATCTTGAGCGCAGGAACAGTCAGATGGCGAAGAATTTTGAAAGTGAGCTGCTGTTTATAAAGGAGCATGCTGCAACTGTTGATGTTGCTGCTTTCCCAGTTGACCCTCGCCTTGGAACTGAGGAGGATATTTTCAGGGGACCACGGCAGTTTCTTGATAGTGTGCAGGTAAGGACCTTGTGTCCTATTCATTTCTGTTCAAGAACAGAAATCCTTGAACCGTTAAAGTCCTTGTGTCAGACGAAAGAGTGCAGACTGCTGCTGCCTCTTGCCCGCGGACAGATTTTTACCTTGTGATAAAGTCCTGGTAGGCTATAATCTTTCAAGTCGTGCAACCATATTTTTAACGCTATTTATGATCTTTAAGCAGGAACGAGTTATTTGGCATCTCAAGTCTGCGGTGACCGGTCTGAACGGTCCTGACCGGGACTTAGTTCTTGCCAAAAGTACAAGCGGTAGTGAAAAGGACCCGGAGACAATCGTTGTTCCTAGTGGAGAATCTTCAGTTGTAAAGGAGACTGAACCATTGTCTCGTACTGGGATGACAAAGTCACAACCGATTAAGCCAGCACAGTCAGAACAGGTTGTCACAAGTGTCGAACCTGCAGCAGTCGTGGACGGTAACGGACAAGGGCATCCCTATCATTTGCGCAAAAAACGGGCTGATGTCTTTATTTCCACGACAAGCAAGGTGGATTTTGTGGAGAGACTACAGCAATTCCTGCAAGGTCGTGGCCTTAGGATTCTGCCTTACGATAATACTGTTCATTACCTACCGTATGATGTTCTTTTACTCGCTGCTAAAGAACACTGCGACGAAGGTATTGTTATGAATCTTGATGAGGGGAGAGAGGCGGTGTGGTCTTTCCTTAAGACTCAGTTCGGGGAAAGACTCTGAAAAATCACCGGCATAAAAATGCCGAGGTTAATCCTGCAATGAAATCGATACCAAAGAATGTCTCGCTTAGAGTACTAACCGCAGAAGATCTGAATCTGCTTGATGATGTAGAACTGATAGAGAGACAGTCGCAGAAAAACCCGTGGAATGCTCAGTCCTGCAGGGAGTGCTTTGATGAGCCCTACCTTATGGTGGGACTTTTTGTGGCAGAGAAACTGCAGGGTTTTTCGGTTATCTATAACACCGCCTACTCGACTGATCTGCTGACGATCGGTATCAGTCCTGTATGGCAGGGCTACGGTCTGGGGGCTCGACTTCTGAAAAAGACTCTGCAGGAGGCTTTAAACTGTCGAGCCAATGAATGTTTCCTTGAGGTTCGCGTTTCTAATGAGCGGGCGCAGAAACTCTACGAAAAGTACGGCTTTGCAAAAACCGGGATCCGTAAGGGCTACTATCGTGGTGAAAACGGAAATCCTCCGGAAGACGCCATAACCATGCATCTTGCGGACATCACAAAGACTCTTTTGGGGACAACTGACTGATTTTCAGTAAGGTATTCGCGATAATAGCACTCAGAGCGATGAAATTTGTTGTGCCTTACTAAAACGTTTGCAAAATCTTCCTTTATTTACAGTGAGATAATCGCAAATTTGCCCTGAACCGTATTCAGAGTGTGATTTATTGTGCTGTATTGTGTCGTTTTGTGATCTGAATATTGTTTTTTGCGCCATAGAACACGAAATTGAGAGTGCTTGAAACCTTCTTACAATTTATAATATAAAGGTTTTAATCAGACACTAACTTCTGTCTTTAAATCGAAACTGGCTGTAAAGCCAAAAAAGGAAATAAAGCCATGCTGATAGGTATACCAAAGGAGAGCCTGGCAGGTGAAACCAGAGTCGCTGCGACTCCGGACACTGTCACCAAGCTCATAAAATTAGGCTTTGATGTCGCAGTTCAGAGCAACGCCGGAGCCCTGGCAAGCTTCGATGATGCCGCTTATGAACAGGCTGGCGCCAAAGTCGTAAAATCACAGGAAGTTTGGAAGAGTGACATTATTTTTAAGGTCAATGCTCCAGACGACAAAGAGATCGGTCTTACCAGAGAAGGCCAAACACTTGTAAGTTTTATCCGTCCGGCTCAGAATTCAGAACTGGTTGAAAAACTTAAAGCTAAAAAAGTTACCGTTCTGGCCATGGACATGGTGCCACGTATTTCTCGCGCACAGTCTATGGACGCTCTTTCATCAACCGCAAATATCAGTGGCTATCGTGCTGTAATTGAGGCAGCCCACGAGTTCGGAAGATTCTTTACCGGTCAGGTTACTGCCGCAGGTAAGGTCCCGCCGGCAAAAGTACTGGTTATCGGCGCCGGCGTTGCTGGTCTTGCTGCCATTGGTGCTGCGCACTCACTGGGTGCCATTGTACGTGCATTTGATACCCGTCTGGTGGTAGCAGAGCAGATCAAGTCAATGGGCGGTGAGTTCTTGAAACTTGATTTCAAAGATCAGGGCGGAGATTCTTCAGACGGTTATGCAAAGGTAATGTCTGATGAGTTCATCAAGGCCGAGATGGAACTCTTTGCCAAACAGGCAAAAGAGGTTGATATCATCATCACCACTGCCGCTATTCCGGGTAAAGCTGCACCAAGACTGATTACCAAGGAAATGGTCGATACCATGAAACCTGGTTCAGTAATCGTTGATCTGGCTGCAGCCTCAGGTGGTAACTGTGAATGCACTGTTCCTGGCAAGGTTCATACTACCGACAACGGTGTCAAGGTTATCGGTTACACCGATCTGGCCGCAAGACTGCCTGCTCAGTCATCCCAGCTGTATTCAACCAACCTGGTAAACCTTGCTAAACTGCTGTGCAAGGAAAAGGATGGCAACATCAATGTTGACTTTGAGGATGTGGTGCTGCGCAATATGACGGTAACCAAGGACGGAGAAATTACCTTCCCTCCTCCAAAGATCAGTGTATCAGCCGCTCCTGCTGCGCAGAAGACAGAAGCTCCGGCCAAGATTGAGGCTCACAAGGTTTCACCTGTCCTCAAGCGTACCGTTGTAGCTATTGCGTTATTGTGCTTTGTCCTTATTGGTATTTACGCTCCGGAGAAATTCCTGCCTCACTTCACCGTCTTTGTTTTGGCCTGTGTTGTAGGTTACTACGTGGTCTGGAATGTTTCCCATTCCCTCCATACTCCGCTGATGTCGGTAACTAATGCTATTTCAGGCATTATTGTGGTTGGCGCCATGCTGCAGATCAGTAATGAGAGCATGGTTATCAGATCTTTTGCTTTCATCGGTGTATTGATTGCTTCAATCAATATTTTCGGCGGCTTTGCCGTAACACGCCGTATGTTGGCGATGTTCAGAAAGCAGAAGTAGGCCCAAGGAGTAATAGAAAATGACTTTAGGTTTAACTCATATGGCCTATATCCTGGCAGCACTGCTGTTCATTATGGCTCTGGCAGGATTATCCAAGCAGGAAACCGCCAAACTTGGCTGTTTATCTGGAATGGCCGGCATGACCATCGCACTGCTCGCAGCCTTCTCAAAGGTTGAGTCCGGTGCTGGTTTTGGTCTTATCATCTTTGCAATGGTTGTAGGTGGCGCAATCGGTATTTATGTTGCACGTAAAGTGGCAATGACTCAGATGCCAGAAATGATTGCCTGTCTGCACAGCTTCGTGGGTCTGGCTGCCGTTTTGGTTGGCTATAACAGCTTCCTTGAACTCGGCGCTGTTGCTCCTGAGGCGATTGCAATTCCTCTTAATCTTACCAATGAGGAAATTGCAAGAGCAGTTGAGACTGCCAAAGCTGCCGCTGCAGCATCAGATACGACCACAATGAGTCTCTCTGAGCTGAATACCCATCTGGCTGAAATTTTCTTGGGTATCTTCATCGGTGCTGTAACCTTCACCGGTTCCATCGTTGCCTATGGAAAACTGAACGGTACCTACAAATTAAGAATCTTCAAGTCAGCTCCTCTGGTACTCCCAGGCGGAAACTGGCTGAATCTTGGTGCCCTGCTTGCCTCAGCCGTACTGATGGTCTGGTTCATGGCTGCAGATGCTCCATCTGCTACCGCCCTGACTTTAATGACTATCATTGCACTGCTGTTCGGTATCCATCTGGTTGCAGCTATCGGTGGTGCTGATATGCCGGTAGTTATTTCCATGCTGAACTCTTATTCAGGATGGGCTGCCGCCGCTTCAGGCTTCATGCTTGACAACGATCTGCTGATTGTGACCGGTGCTCTTGTAGGTTCATCAGGTGCTATTCTGTCCTACATTATGTGTAAGGCCATGAACCGCTCCTTCATTTCTGTTATTGCCGGCGGCTTTGGTAATGCCCCTACTACACAGAAAGAAGAGGAGATGGGTGAATACAGAGAACTCAAAGCTCCGGATGTTGCCGATCTGCTGAAGAATTCTTCCTCAGTGATTATTGCTCCGGGCTATGGTATGGCTGTTGCTCAGGCACAGAACGCTGTCGCTGCGCTGACTGAAAAACTGCAGGCTCGCGGCATTAACGTTCGTTTTGCTATCCATCCTGTTGCAGGTCGTCTGCCGGGTCATATGAACGTTCTGCTGGCTGAAGCTAAGGTTCCGTATGATATCGTCCTTGAAATGGATGAAATCAATGATGACTTTGAGGATACCGATACCGTACTGGTTATCGGTGCTAACGATACTGTAAACCCTGCAGCCGCTGAAGATCCGACCAGTCCGATTGCCGGTATGCCTGTTCTTGAGGTCTGGAAGGCTCACAACGTCGTAGTATTCAAGCGTTCTATGAATCCAGGTTATGCCGGTGTTCAAAACCCTCTGTTCTTCAAGGATAATTCGGCAATGTGCTTCGGTGATGCCAAGAAGACTGTAGAAGAGATTGTTGCTGCCTTAGGTGAGTAATTTCTCAAACTTTGACACTCCCACGACTAAAGTCGTGGGATTCTTGTTTCAGCGACCACTACATTACTACCAGAGTTTTAGTTTTACACGGTCTCCACAAGCGTAAATTCCCGTATGCCCTACGGTACTCTTTATTCTTCTGACTACGGTATACCCAGTCCCTTTTTCAGGATGTTTATGCTTGCATTGGTGTCCCTGTCATGCTCTGTATGACATTCAGGGCATTCCCAGCTGCGTATGGCAAGATCCTTTACAAGCGGATTTTTATATCCGCAGCAGCTGCAGGTCT
>JAGBLM010000071.1 GCA_017635415.1 Succinivibrio sp.
GGTTTTGCAGAATTCATAGTTCTTATAATATTCTTCGAGGTCAAAAGTGTTCTGTCTCGTACTTTTCAGCAGGAAGGAAAACTCGTCATAAATCAGACTGAATTTATAGAGTAACTGCGATACCGCTGCATCAAAACTACCTCCTTCAACAGTCTTAAAGGAAATACTGATGACAGGGTATTCTCCCATGACTTTGTCACGTAGTTCTTTATATTCATCTCCTGCCACGGCGAGGTTTCTGCCGTTGTCGATAAAGAGTTTTTGCTGATAGGATTTGTCGCCAGGGGTTTGATAATTGAGGTGACAGAACTCTTTTATCATGCTCATGTTGAGAGTCTTGCCAAAGCGGCGCGGACGGATAAATAGTGAATTCTTAACCTCAGAGGAACTTAGAAAGATAGTTTTAAGATAGGCAGTCTTATCAACGTAGTAGGCACTACTATCGATAATTTCGGCAAAGTCTTCACTGCCAGTCACAAACTTTATATTTTTCATAAGAGCCTCTCATATACCAACAGGATCATTTTAGCATATGAAGAAAAACATGAGGTTATACCGGAGAAACGATGTGTCAGAAGGCGAAAATGCTGTGAAATACATTAAGAATCTGTCTGATGTGAAAGATCTTGTGTTTTGTAAAAATGTCAGGATCTGTCAGCGTTGCTGAGTTGACATTACTGCTCATAGAGATGATGCTTTTTTATGTAGTTTAAAACCTTTTTATCAAGCATTGCGGCAATATCAGAGTTTGTATCAGCGTTTATTTTCTGTCTTATTACTGTTGATGATACCGGATGAAGTGGCAGGTTTAACAAAAAACAGGTCCCGCAAGGACTAGTAAGTGCTACTGCAAGCTGTGACTTGTCGGCAAGATCGCAGTTTATAGCATATTTTTCGATAAAGGCTTTTATTGATGGTTTGATTTGAGAGTGCTCATAACCTACACGATTGGTTACCACGAGATTGGCAAATTCTATAAGTTCAAGACCACGGTACCACTCATCAAGGTAGAGCAGGGAATCTTCACCCATAATGAAAAACAGTCCCTCATCATTTCCATAATACTCACGCAGTCTTGATAGGGTATCGTAGGTGTAGTGATTGACGGCTGTATCCTTTTCTATATCCGAAATTTCAAAGTCTGCCTGGTTTTCAATGGCAAGAGCAAGCATGGCACGGCGGTGTTCATAGGACAGTCTGACCGTATCCTTATGTGGTGGTGTCGCATTCAGGATAAAGAGTACTTTATCAAGTTGAAGTTTATTTTTGATAAGTTCTGCCATCCTGACATGATCAAGATGCACCGGATTAAAAGAGCCACCAAACAAACCTATTCTCATAGACTATGAAGTGCCATAATGCGATAGTTGCCGACTACGGTACAGATATTCTGCAGACACTGATAGGCTTCGTTATTTCTAAAGGTGCTGTAATAGCGGGAAGCCTTGGCAAGTTCAGTGGTTATGTAGTCGAAGAAGTTCTGCCCCATGTTTACTGCAGCATTAAGAATGGCATTCTGAGTTCTGAAATTAACTATTCTGTGACTGGCAAAGAATCTGGTGAATTCAGCAGAGCGACGGTTAAGACTGCTGATATTTTCCTTTTTGGCATCAGCAATAGTTAGGAGTGCCTGATCAAGTCCTGAGATAATAAAACCAAGATTCTCAGTCAGAGAACTGTTATCGCCACAGATGGAGCTTAAGATATTAAGGGCACGCTCAGATTGGGCGTTAAAAATAGCCTCAGGCAGTTCATAGCCGCTATAGCGACTGTCCTGTGCCATAGTGGCGTTAATGTCGTCGATGGTAATCTGTCTGCCGATAACGGTGAGTTTTAGGATCTGCATGGTCTGATCAATGGCAGTCAGGTTGCCCTCAGAGGCACTTGCCATAAAGGCTACGGCATCACGATCCATAGGCAGTTTATATAAAGTGGCTCTGCTACCGACCCAGCGCTTTAAGTCGTCATTTTCAGGCGGATAGAGGATTTGCAGTTTCGCTCCCAGAGAATAAAGCTCACCTAAGGCCTGGTTAACCATGGCATCACCTGTGCCAGTCTTTAATTTGCTCTGTACTTCCCGTGGTTTTAATTTGGCAAATTTTGCTGATACACGCGGCAGATCAACAATGATAAATATACCGTTTCGTTTAGTGATTCTTAAGGCGATAAGGTGAAGTACCTGTGCGGCAGTTCTATCAAGATCTTTTAAGTATATCTTCAGGATCCGGTCAGTACTAAATTCCTTTTTTACCGATTCATCAACAGAATCATCGGCAAAAGCGAATAAGCCCTGATCCATCAGTTCGTTTTCCAGTGCGGTAAGATTGGCATTACCGGTACTCTGAAAGTCAGAGTGGGTGAAAAGCATGAGATGGGCATAGGGTAAAAGAGCGCGAGCCTGTAAGACAATCTCACGACTGCGCTCATTTTTTAACAGCGGGTCATCCGATGATAACAGGATGATATTTGGATCACTCAAAATCAGAACCTATCAGTGGAGAGTTCTTCTGGAGCCTGATGCACCCGTTTGATCTCGACTTTAGGCAGTTCGTATGAACCCTGGTCAAGCACCCTGCTGCCGTTGTTCATCTCCTCAAGCGTAGTGGACTTGCCGTTGGCCGCTTCAGTTTCATCCTGATACTGCAGTGCCTCCATAAGGGTCAGACCTGATGGTGTACTCTGCGCTGACAGATCTTCTTTGGTATTGCTACCGTCAGAGGCGATAATCAGTTCTTTTGGGGTAGCCAGCGGCTCGTTAGGATCGGACTGTCTGCCCAGATAACTAAGACGCAGAATAAGCTGCGAGGACAGTTCGTCAATGGTTTCATCAACGATGATCTCAAATTCGTTATCGGAGGCCAGAGAATATCCTGATTTGTTTCTCTTTGAGCGGGTGATGGCGTTACGCATCAGTATAGGCCGATGATTCGGGATCTTCAGCGTACATGCCGAGGAAACAATGATCGCTGTCTCAAGAGTATCAGCAAGAGAGTTGACGGTGATTCTCGGTGCTGAAATGCCGACCCCAGGGATGACCAGGGTCGGGACAGGAGATTTAGGATCAATGGTGTTACTGCCCGTCTGCGCATTAACCTCCACTCCGGAGGCTTTAAGCTTCTGGACTACGAGTTTAAAAAATTTACTGTGATAGTCACCTGTTACATTGAGTTTTGGCAGAGTATCACCAAGTTTGTCTCCCTGTGGCAGGTGAAAACCGCATCCTACGAGTGTCAAGAGCACACCACAGACTGCGGTAAATTTTAAAAAACGCTTCAAATCAGCTCCTGTTAGGCAATAACAATATTCACAAGACGACCTTTAACGTAGATGGTCTTCTTCACGCTCTTGTCTCCGATATGGTTCCTGACGGAGCCGTCTGACAAGGCGCGACTGATGATTTCCTCTTCTGCAAGTTCCGGGTCGATATTGATACGGCCACGGACTTTGCCGTTGACCTGAACAACAATCTGAATCTCAGATGCCTTCAGCGCATCAGGATCGGTCTTAGGCCAGCTGCAGTCATCGATGCATTTTTCGTTACCTAACATCTGCCACAGTTTAAAGCAGATATGTGGGGTAATCGGATAGAGCATCAGGATAACATCATTATAAACCTCGTAGCGTACGGCGAGACTTTGCGGGTCTGAAGCTGTGAACTTGGCGGCACTGTTCAGAAGTTCCATAATGGCGGCAATTGCGGTGTTAAAGGTCTGACGACGGCCGATATCATCGGTGACCTTTTCAATGGTGGTATGCAAAAGATGGCGCAACTGTGACTGTTCTTTGTTAAGTGAGGTCTTGTCCAGGGGAACGGCTTTTCCTGCAGCAACCAGGTCTTCAACCTGACTCCACAGTTTGCGCAGGAAGCGCTGAGAGCCTTCAACTCCTGACTGACGCCATTCAAGAGTAAGTTCAGCCGGTGAGGCGAACATCATGAACAGACGTACGGTGTCTGCACCGTAAAGTTCCACCATGGCTTCAGGGTCGATGCCGTTGGCCTTTGACTTGGACATCTTAATCATGCCCTCGTGGTGCAGTTCATGACCTTCCTTGTCAACAGCCTTGACGATATTGCCCTTTTCATCGCGGGTGCAGATGGCATCAAGCGGATTAACCCAGATCTTAGTACCGCGATCGTTCAGGTAATAGAAGGCATCGGCAAGCACCATACCCTGACAGAGCAGGCGTTTGAACGGCTCATCGTGCGTGACCATGCCGGTATCACGCAACAGTTTGAAGAAGAAGCGTGCGTACAGAAGATGGAGTACTGCGTGTTCGATGCCGCCGATGTACTGATCAACCGGTAGCCAGTAATTGGCAGCCTCTTTATTAAACATCTCTTTGTCATCTCTTGCCGAGCAGTAGCGGGCATAGTACCAGGATGATTCCATAAAGGTATCGAAGGTATCGGTTTCACGGGTAGCGCTCTTGCCGTGATAGGTGGTCTTATACCAGGAGGCATCTGTTTTGAGCGGTGAGATTACACCGTCAATCTTTACGTCCTCAGGCAGTTTAACCGGGAGATTCTCAGGATCTTCTGGCACCAGTTCTCCGGTTTCATCGATATTGAGCATCGGGATTGGTGCTCCCCAGTAACGCTGACGCGAAATACACCAGTCACGCAGACGGTAGTTGACCTTGCGTTCTGCAATGCCCAGAGACTCAAGTTTTCTGGCGATTGCGTCGAAGGCTTCCTTAAAGTTCAGACCGTCAAATTCACCTGAATTGAAGGCAATACCGTGTTCAACAAAAGCCTGTTGTGAAAGGTCCGGTTCACTGCCGTCAGCAGGCTTTATCACCGGATAGATCTCAATGCCGTATTTTTTGGCAAATTCATAGTCACGCTGATCGTGGGCTGGCACAGACATTACCGCACCGGTGCCGTAGTCCATGATGACGAAATTGGCCACATAGATTGGCACTTTGCGTCCGTTCAGCGGGTGAATGGCATAAAGACCGGTGGCCATACCCTTCTTTTCCATGGTGGCGATATCTGCCTCGGCAAATTTCTGGGTACGGCATTCTTTGCAGAAGGCCTCAAGTTCAGGATTGCTCTCGCAGGCTTTTTTAGCCAGAGGATGATTGGCGGAAATGGAAATGTAGGTGATACCCATAAAGGTATCAGGACGGGTGGTGTATACGGTAAAGGTGTCATCAAGACCATCAACGTGGAAGGTGATGTTCAGTCCTTCAGAGCGACCGATCCAGTTGCGCTGCATGGTACGTACACGCTCAGGCCAGCCGTCAAGCTTGTCAATATCCTTGAGCAGTTCCTCAGCATAGGCGGTGATCTTCAGGTACCACTGTGGAATTTCTCTTAACTCAACCTTAGAACCACAACGCCAGCAACAGCCGTCCTCAACCTGTTCGTTGGCAAGAACGGTGTGGTCCACAGGACACCAGTTGACGGTGGAAACCTTTTTATAGACAAGTCCGCGTTTGAACAGTTCGCCAAAGAACTTCTGCTCCCACTTGAAATACTCAGGACGGCAGGTGGCAACCTCACGAGCCCAGTCATAGGCAAAACCCAGGGATTTCAGCTGTCCTTTCATGTAACTGATGTTCTCATAAGTCCAGTCTGACGGCTGGCGGTTGTTTTTGATGGCGGCGTTTTCTGCTGGCATACCAAAGGCATCCCAGCCTATTGGTGCCAGTACGTTCTTACCCTGCAGTCTCTGGTAGCGGGCGATGACGTCACCGATGGTGTAGTTACGCACGTGTCCCATATGCAGTCGACCAGAAGGGTAAGGGAACATTACCAGACAGTAATATTTTTCTTTGCTGGCATCTTCTTTGGCGTGAAAAGTCTGGTGTTCTTCCCAGTATTTCTGTACTTCAGGTTCAATTTCCTGCGGGTTATACGGGACTTTGGTAAATGACATCGGTTAAGCTCCACAAAAAAGCAGTAACGCCACACAAAACTCAGGGCGTTTTATAATTTCAAATTAACTCTATATTTTGCCACAAGAAGTATTCAAATGAACAAAATAGCGCAAATATCACCTGACTATTTTGCGGTGACGGAAAAAGGAACCACAATGGAGCATGTTTGTTTGCGCTTACGGGGAAGGACTGTGAGCGGTCCTTCCCCGCATCGGTTAGACGCGGTCTGTCCGACGGTGCATGAAGAACCAGGTTAAGAACAGGATCAGAATACAGCCTATCAGACTGACCAGATAACGCCAGGGAGATTCTTCGTGCGAACTGGTTTTGCTGACGCTGACAAACTCTCCGATATGACAGCCGCGATTGCTGCAGCGTACCTCACGTCCGATATCTCCTGTGGAGAACCACATATGGCGGGGAAACCTTACCGCTACACCGTACGGTCCGAACTTGCGGTTGGCGTTCTGCACAAAATTGGTCATAAAATACAGCAGTGACTTGGGGTTTGAGGAAAACATCTTGATGTTGTCAAAACTCACCCCGGGTTCAACATTGATAATCTTCTCCGGGGTAACAATTTTGCCCTGCAGAGAAATATCATCAAGAATATTGCCCTCCTCGTCAGCATCAAGGCGTAGCAGTGAACTTGAGTCCAAAAATGAATCACCCTGAATGATGAGGCTGTTGGCTTCGTCGTTGACAAGATCAAGCACTCCGTTATCGAGCAGTCTGAACCTACCGGCTATGCTTTGCTGCTCGGCATCAGAACTGAGGCGCAGGACACTGTCTTTAATCTCGATACTGTTTACCCTAATATAACCGCTGATGTCGGTCAGTCCGTGTACGGATTTTATCAGCAGGGAAGAGCCGCTGATGTTGCCGAAGATTCTGATTATGTCGGAGTTATAACTTTCAGAAAAAAGAGATCCCTGATCATTAGATTCTTCTGTGCCGAAAACCATAAGTGTTCTTAAGTAATCAAGCTTTTCTTCCTCGGAAAGAGAGTTTTCTCTGAGAAAGGCGTAGTCATCTGAAGATTCAAACTGCAAAAGTCCTGAAGAAAGTCTTGAATCATTCTGTTTTGAATAGACAAGACCATCCATGATAAAAGGATCCCACAAAGAGATCACGTTGCCACGGACTCTGGCTCTTCCCGTAAGGTGGATCTCTTTGACATAAGCGCGTTCACCAATCAGAATGGCGGCTTTGCCGCCCTCAAGAGTACCACTGATATCTGCTCTGGTTACCAGCGGTCCACGCAGTTCGTCAGGAACATAGACTGGTGTTTCTCTGTCTTCGTCTCTGTCGCTGCTGTGGTCTTTTAGGGTTTGTACTACCATGTAGGAGCCGCGGTACTCAAGCAGGTCTGATTTTGCATTGGAACCGAAATCAAAACGCAGGGCCGTTGCATCACTTGCCGGAGCAGTTACGCTTCCTCTGACACTTAAGGTATTGTTTCTGCCATAGGTAAAAGCCACACCGCTTGAACCATAGCCGTTTTCAATGACATTGGCCTTTTCGGGAATTTCAATATCATTGAATGAACCGTCGACACGTATGCCGACAGCTCCCGCTCCAACCGAGGCAATCAGCCCCTCCTGTCTGACCTCATTGAAACTGCCGTAAACATGGGTGCCGATGCTTAAAGGTATACTTGATGCAGTTCTTGATTCGTAACGCTCCTTCTGACTGTTCCAGGCAAAGAATCCTGCTCCTACCACATGTGAAACTCTTGACAGTGGTGATCCTGAAGAATAGATACTGTAGCCGAAGAATTCTCGAGGTTCAATGCGGTAGCCAAGATCTCTTAGGATGTTCAATTCTGCCTCGGTATAGAAACCGTAGTTGATGAAACTGCTGTCTGAGAGGATCGTATTTCGTCCCTGAATGCTGACCTGTCCGTCTTTGCTAATTTTCACCTTCAGCAGATCAGAACTTGCCGGATCGGGGTTGAAAATGTTAAGTCCTAAGAGTCTGCTGACGTTTGAGCCAAGAAAAATCAAGCGGCAGTTTTCAGAATGCGTAAGTGAGCAGTTATTGCCGAGACTCGACAGACTCAATCCTCTGAAAATCTTGGCCCCAAGGTTTTGCGAAAACAGATTGCGGTCAAAGGAAGAGGGAGCATTGAATAAACCTTTCTCTCCGATATTTGTTCTCAGACCAAACAGTGCAGGGGCTGCCGAGTAGACCAGGTAAGGATAGCCTAAAAGAACGCCATTTTGCGGCACAGAATTCTGCGGATAGGAAAGAGCCTCTTTGCGTCCTAAAACCGCAGGAGGAAGATGAACCTCCACGAGTCCGTAGTTATCGCGTACGCGATAGCATTTCATCTTGAAATCTGCTTCCATAAAGCCCATGCCGGCACAAAGTCCGTCGTGGTAGAACTCATCAAAGGTATTGATATCAAATCCTTCAGAACTGCGCAGTACTATAGGGATCTTGTAACGACGTCCTGACTGCACATCGTTATGCATCATAAAGGAGAAAAGAGAGTAGGCGTTATCAAGATCAAGTTCTTCGTGAAAATCATCAGTTATAACATCAGCAGGAGGAGCATGACCGACCCGCTCCTCATAGAAGGCTCTGATGGTCTCAGGTTCATAGAGCAGATACCCTTTTGTCAGGGCATCACGTTTGAAGAAATCAGCCATCTCCTCAGGAGACTGGTCCATAAGTTCATAGGCTCTCAGGGACAGTTCATCAGCATGTGATGATGTCACTGCACCTAAGAGCAGTAAGCCCGCGACAAGAGAGACTGCTGTTTTACCCATTACACCTGTATCTAGAATTTTGCCGGATTTAGCAGCACTGGTCTGCCACTTCGCTCATGAAGTGCCTGCGCGAGAATGTCCTGGTCAATTTCCGGATTTTTGAAAAATTCAAGATCGTCTTGTGAGAACGAGAACGGCGCATTGGTGTCAAAATTCTCAAACTCGGCTTCACTGCGTGACAGTGGTTGATGAACTTCGATGTAGATATTGCCTTTGCCGTCAATGGTATGTTTGATTGGTTTATTGATAAACTCAACGCGTGTGCCTACCGGGACAATATGGAACAGGCGCTCAATGTCTTCATTACGCAGACGTACGCAGCCGTGACTGACACGAAGTCCAATACCGAAATCGGCATTGGTGCCGTGTATGGCATAGAGTTTACCTACGTACAGTGCATAAAGACCCATTGGATTATCAGGACCTGCTGGAACTACAGCAGGAAGCGGTTCTCCCATTGCTGCATATTCAGCTCTCATTGCCGCGGTCGGAGTCCAGGTAGGTCCGTCCTTTTTGCGCTCAACCTTGGTAACCCAGTTTTGCGGAGTGCCTTTCCCAAGCTGACCGATGCCGATAGGAAAAATTTCAACTTTACCATCGTGGTAGTAGTAAAGACGCATCTCGGCTGAATTGACAATAATGCCGGAGTGTACAGTATCTGGCAGAATCAGACGGTTAGGGATCAGCAGATTGGTTCCGCGTCTTGGCACAATAGGATCGACACTTGGATTGGCCTCAATCATATTGGACAGCCCAAGTTTGTAGGTCGCGGCCACATACTCAAGAGTGGTGGTTCCCTGAGTGTCTACCTGATAGATGGTCTCTTCGCCAACGATTCTAGTTGAACCGTTAACAGGATAAATGTTTGAAGCAGCGACTACTGTACAGCAGGAGGCAATTGCCGCACCGAGAAAAATTTCTTTTAACATCTTGTCTTTTCTATCCGAAGTCTAGGACTTTCATAACTGGTCACAATATCGTATTTTAGCGCTAACAGCGACTTATTTCATCCGCTCTCTACTCTCACTTCTTTATTTATGCGGTGATCAGTGTCTTACCTGAATCCTGAACACCAGTTTGAATAACTTGAAGATTGAAAGTTTTTCCTTTGAGTTAGCACGTTTTCCTGATCCGTTGGTCTGCTATACCGGCAATGTCCGGAGATTCTTATTATGAAAGAAATTGACTCATCTGGAAACATTGAAAACCTCAGTCAGATGATTACAGTTACATCGAAAGTGAAAAGTTCACTGTCATCAGGTCATGGCCTGACCAGATGTTCAACGGCTTCCTTCTGGGCATTTTTTTTATGTCTGATACTATAAATTCCGAAGATAAAGAGCGTAAGCAGGATTAACACAACACCGCTGCTGCCGAATCTGCTGTACGGGGTTTGTCCTGTGGTCGGATAATAATCACACTCAAGGACTCCCTGTTCATTCTGTGGCAGAGAGGCTTTTATTTTTCCCAAAGAATCAATCAGAACGGTATAACCGTTGTTGGTAACGCGTAGCATTGGTTTTTGCAGTTCCATCGAGCGCATTCTGGCAATGGCAAGGTGTTGCAGAGGTCCCCTGGTGGTACCAAACCAGGCATCATTGCTTACCATGAGAATAGCATTGGTCTGCTCGGTATCAAGTCTTGAGATAAGTTCAGGAAAAATAGACTCATAGCAGATAGCAGGGATCAGTTTGAGGTCACCGCACTCAAAGACGTGCGCATTTTCCTCTGATGAGGAAAAGTCAGACATAGGAATATTGAACATCTTGCCTAAAGGTCGCAGATATTCTTTAAAGGGTACAAATTCCCCAAAGGGCACCAGATGCTGTTTATCGTATACCGGATAAAACTGTGGATCTTTGCTGTCTCCGAGTTTAAATATGCTGTTGTAGGTCTCTCCTAACTGGCGGTTATGGCGCTGCATACCGACAATAAGTTGCGCCCCTTGGTCAAAGGCTACCGTATTGAGGTCATCAACAAGAGGTCTGGCTGTCTCGAACAGCAGAGGGATTGCCGCCTCCGGCCAGACAACCAGCTGATGTCTGCCCAGTTGTGGTTTGGTCAGATCCCAGTATGTTGCGATGATGGAATTGATCTTTTCTGGGTCAAATCTTATTTCCTGTTTGATATTACCCTGCACCAGAGCGGCATTGTGTGCTTCCATTGCCTTGGTATAACTGATATCGGTAAGCAGTATTCCACCAAGGATGATCAGGGCGGCAGGAGGCAGAAAGAGGAATCTGCGCAGTGCCCCTAAACTGACGGCTCCGGCACAGAGCACCAGCAGAAGAGTTACGCCGCGAACACCTAACAGCGGAGCAAAACTGGAAAAAGGTCCCTGCATACAGGTATAGCCCAAAAGCATCCAGGGAAAACCGGTTAGTAAATAACTTACCACATAATCGGCAAGCGTATAACCGATGGGAATAAAGCAGCACAGCAACGGCACTATTTTACCGCGGCAGATCCTGTAGGCGATGACATTGAAAATGGCGTAGGGAAGGGAGAGGTAAAAGGTACAGAACAGGAGAAGAACACCCAAACTTGCCCACAAAGGCATCCCACCGAACCCTTCCATGACAAAGTCAAGCCAGAATAGAGTTACGGTATTGAGTGAAGTGAAATAGAGTAAGGTGGCAAAGAAGACGGCTTTTTTGCTTTTGACACTGGCAAGCAGGATATTCATCAGGACCAGGGTGCCAAAGGTTACCGGCCAGTAGAAATAGGGGGCAAAACCAAAAGTGGCGGTCAGTCCTAACGCAACAGCACAGACGGCAATGCCCGGCTTTGACAGGGCAAGAGTTTTCAGTCTCGCCCCGTCGAGTACAACCATCAGAAAGACAACGATTTTCTGCAGCATGGGCAATTATTCCTCAGGTTCGTGGTGATAATTTACCAACAGAAGATGTACCTGTTTTGGCGAGGCGCGGACTACCTTAAAGGTAAAGGGGCCTACTTCGGTGGTTTCGTCAGGTTTAGGAAAATGTCCAAAAGCATGCAGTACCAGTCCGCCCACCGTGTCCATACCTATATCCGGCAGACCTTCGGTACTGAAATAGTCGTAAAACTCATCAAGCGGGGTCAGTCCCTTGACCAGATAGTTGTCGCTGCCTTTGACCTTGGTAATCATTTTACTTTCCGGTTCTTCATCGTATTCGTCATTGATATCACCTACGATAAGTTCCAGAATATCCTCAATGGTAACGACTCCTGATACTCCGCCGAATTCGTCAACAATCACCGCCATGTGGTAGCGGTCAGCCTGAAAATCCTTGAGCATGGCATCAACGCGTTTGCTCTCAGGGACGATTACGGTCGGACGCAGTAACTTTTCAAGAGAAACAAAAGGTTTGAGGTTGCAGGTATAAGGCAGCAGATCTTTTGCCAGCAGAATGCCGAGTACATGATCCTTATCTCCATCGACGACAGGATATCTTGAGTGTCCGTAATGATCGATGATTTTGACTGCTTCAAGCAGCGAGCATTTGCTGTCAATGGTGATAATGTCCTTACGTGGGATCATGATATCGTCAAGACGCAGTCTTGCGATATCAAAAACACCATGAAGCATATCCTCGGTATGCTCATCAATGATCGCCCGATCGCCTGCTTCGCTGATGAAATCATCAAGTTCATTGGAGTTCTGCGGTTTGGGACCGATATTGAACAGACGACTTAGAAATGAATGGCGTTTTTCATCCCGATAATCTTTTGCGAACATGGTCGTTAATCCTTAAGGACGTAGGGGTCAGGGTAGCCCAGAACTGCAAGTGCCCTGACCTCGAGAGGTTCCATAATCTGCGCATCTTCAGGCTCAATATGGTCGTAGCCTATAAGATGAAGTGTGCCGTGAACTATAAGATGGGCAAAGTGCTCCCAAAAACTTTTCTGCTGTTCTGCTGCTTCCTTTTTCAGAATACTCGTGCAGATCACCAGATCTCCGATGAGCGGGATAGACACCTCAGGAGGACATTCAAAAGGGAAGGACAGGATATTGGTCGGTCTGTCGACCTGACGGTAATCGCGGTTCAGATTATGGATTTCATCTTCATCAACCAGTCTTACGGTTAACTCGGCATCCGCATTGTAATCTGCGACCATAAGAGCCGTGCGCGACCATTTTTCCAAAGTGTCCAGATCAGGCAGAGCGTCTTCCCCGTCACTGCAAGCAATCTGCAGGTCGATACTGACATTAGGCATTTTCACTCTCCTGCTTTGATGGGGCAGACAAAGGCTTTTTTTCCTGTGCTTCAAAATCAGCATAGGCACTGACGATAGCGGCAACGACTGGGTGACGGACTACGTCTTCAGAATTAAAAAAGGTAAAGCCAATGGCCTTGACACTCTGCAGTACGTCAATGGCGTTTTTAAGACCTGAGCGGATGTGGTGCGGCAGGTCAATCTGACTCGGATCGCCAGTAATTACGGCATGAGAGTTAAAACCGATTCTGGTCAGGAACATTTTCATCTGCTCAATAGTTGTATTCTGCGCTTCATCAAGAATGATAAAGGCATCATTGAGAGTACGTCCGCGCATGTAGGCAAGAGGGGCTATTTCGATGACCTGTCGCTCGATAAGTTTTTCAACTTTTTCAAAGCCAAGCATCTCAAAGAGGGCGTCATACAGAGGTCTTAAATAAGGGTCAACCTTCTGCGAGAGATCTCCTGGCAGAAAGCCGAGTTTTTCTCCTGCTTCAACAGCAGGTCGTGTCAGTACAATGCGTCTTATCTCGTTGCGTTCAAGGGCGTCTACGGCTGCGGCAACTGCAAGGTAGGTCTTACCAGTTCCGGCAGGTCCGACCCCGAAGGTCACGTCATGAGAGATGATCTTGGCGATATAGTCGGACTGATTTTGGGTACGCGCTTTGACAAAACCGCGTTTTGTTTTGAAATTACTGGCCTTTTGGCTTAATGCGTCAACACTGCCCGCCTCGTTTAAGGCAGGATCCTCAGATCCCTGCTCGAGGTGGATTTTTTCTGTAATAGCAAGATGGACCTGCTCAGGTGAGATAAAGCCCGGTTTTTTCTGTCTGCCCACCGGAGCCGTCTCTAGATAAAGCTCCTTTATCAGGTGTTCGGCATGTCTGACGTCAGTGGCGTTGCCTTCAAGATGGAAGTGGGCACCGCTGTAGGAGATGGATACTCCCAGCCTTTTCTCAATCTGTTTGAGATTTTCATCCTCAGGTCCGACCAGACCAGATAATCTTTCGCGACTGGCAGGTTCGAGCAGAAAATCTTCTACCACATTTCTCAAGACAGTAATTCTCCTTTAAGAGTATGAGCCATTACACCCGTGATCTTTACCGTGACCATTTTACCAATCAGTTTTTCCGATCCCTTGAAGACCACAATACGATTGGCCGATGAACGGGCTTTAAGTTCAGTACAGTCCTTTCTTGAAAAACCTTCTACCAAAACTTCCTGGGTGGTGCCAAGATAACTGTGACTGTACTGCGCTGAAAGTTCCTCGAGCAGATCCTGCAGTTTATAGATGCGCTCCTGTTTAATTTCTTTTGGCACTTTGTCAGTCATTTTGGCAGCAGGAGTGCCTGGGCGCTCTGAATAGATGAAACTGAAACTCTGGTCAAATTTAACCGCTTCCACCAGCTGCAGGGTCTGGGCAAAATCTTCCTCAGTTTCGCCTGGGAAACCGACGATAAAATCAGAGGAGATGGAAACCTGCGGACGCACCTTGCGCAGTTTGGTCACCAGTTCAAGATAAGACTGCGCGGTATAGCGGCGGTGCATTAACTGCAGGATCCTGTCTGATCCGCTTTGCACCGGAATATGGATACTGTCGGCGATCACCTCAAGATCTCCAATGGCTCTGACAACATCATCAGTAAAGTCCATTGGATTGGAGGTTGTAAAACGTAATCTCTTAAGACCGGGCAGGGCGGCAATCTCGTACAGCAAAGAGGCGAAACTGGTTTTTTCGCCGTTTTCATCAAGACCGCAGTAGGAATTGACGTTCTGTCCCAAAAGGTGGAGTTCAAGTGCTCCTTGGGCAAGATGGTTCAGGCATTCGTGCAGAATATCCTGTACCGGTCTTGATTCCTCAGCTCCTCGGGTATAAGGCACAATGCAGTAGGTACACTTGTTTGAACAGCCTTCCATAATGGTGATAAAGGCAGAAGGTCCCCTCAGTCCAGGATCTGGTAGCGCATCAAATTTCTGCAGAGCATCTGCCGTCACATCCACCACAGGTAAATGAGAGGCACAAAAGCGGTCTATCATCTGCGGTAGCCGGTGAGCGGTACGCGGACCGAAAACTATGCTGACACTTTTATCAAGGGCAATGATTTGCTCGGCAAGTTCTGCTCCTACACATCCGCCCAGTGCAATAACGGTATCTTCGTTGATCTGACCCTGATGTTGCCAAGAGGCAATCTGATTGAACACCTTATCTTCAGCTTTGGCACGTACTGCGCAGGTGATGAGAACCACAACCTTTGCCTGGGCGGGATCAAAAACCTCTGCATAGCCTGATGCTGACAGAAGATCTCTTAGTCTGTCAGCATCATAAACATTCATTTGACAGCCCCAGACAGCGATAAAGAAGGTTCCGGTCTGAAGTTTTGGCTGTGATGAGATAAAGTTAGTCATTGAGCAATTGAACAGTTGAATATGGTGGTTGAATATACTTAAACGATTATTTATTTTCCTGGCGGATTATACATTGTTTAAAGAGGTCGGTCATCATTGTGTTGTCACCCTGAAAAGACTTGACGCTGGCCTCAAACATCATGTTGGGGGCTACATTGGAGTAGTTGACGCTGTAGCCGACAGTCAAAAGCAGTTCGCGGATAAATTCTCTCTGGGTGCGACCGTTACCGTCGCGGAATGGATGAATGGCGTTGAGTTCACCAAGATAATAAGCCGCCCTTGCCGGCAGATCTGCACACAAGGTGTTACGTAGGTAGTTTTCAGCCTGCAGTTCCAGTAGCAGACGATCAGTTTCTCTGGGGACATACTGTGAGCGGCAGAAGTAATAGCCCTTGGCTATTTCAACGACACGGTACTTCCCGGCCCAAGAGTATAAATCCTGAAAAATATAATGGTGAATTTTCCTAAGATGGGCAGAATCAAATTTGCCCTTGATTGGCTTGCGCAGGAGGTCAATAATTCTCGCGCCACATAGTATGCGTTCAAGTTTGGCTAGACGTTCAGGATTTTGTTCGGCATAACTGTTCTTTAAAACAGTGGTTCCCGGGTAGCAATAAATGTTGTCCTGATTGGAGTCTTCCAAGATTAGGCAGCCTTGCTCTCTTTCAAAGCTTCTGCAAGAAAAAGCTTTAAATCATCAAATGAAATTTTTCCGCAAGCATAGTCCTGCAAGACCTTTTCCTCTGTTGCAGTAAACTTCAGTCCTTCCATTGCCATAGTGGCTTTAACTTCATCAAGTATCATTAGGTATGATTCTCCTAATCAATTTCGGTCAGGCAATTATAGCATAAAAAACGCAAAAAAACGGATCATCTCTTTAACTTAAAAACTTTAAACGCTTTGTAAGTAAAAGATATTTTTTTGTTCAATGTGAAAGAATCTGAATTTGTGAGAAAGGTTGTGATTTGCAGATGTTCCGTTCTACGGTAGCACAGTTCTTTGTCCACGTCATCAGTTTTGGATATCTGAAAACCTACCTCAAATCGCGCATTGATGTAAGATATTCAGACTGTTACAGGTAGAGATCTTTCTGTATTCCACAGACCACAGGCAGTTTGGATGCCGCCTGTGAATCACCTGTGCTCCAGCCTTCTTTTGTTTTACCTTTTGAAAAGTCAGTATTACAGACTTGCCGTTAATTATGACAGGATTTGCTCTCCATTCACTATCAGATTCTATTCTTGTGCTAACATCTTTGCAGAGATGACGGTAAAGAGGCGACTATGAAGAAAGATGTTTTATTTATGACTGGTAATGAAGATTTCTCAACAATCATTGAGAAAAAAGCCTATTACGTTGATAAAACATCATACTTAAAAGATCTTTTCCTGAGTAGTTCCGAAGTTATGAATGCTCTTTTTATCCGTCCTCGCAGATTTGGTAAAACACTTAACATGAATATGATTAAGGAATTCTGTGAACTCAACTATCAGACCCCTGGAGATAAATCAGCGCAACAGAAACTCTTTATTGATAATGGACGAAATCTTGTTGTTGCAGGTGATGACTATAAAGAACTCCGTGAGAAAGTGATGGGAGAGTTTCCTGTCATCAGTATCTCTTTTAGAGGAGTTGAAGGAAGTTCCTTTGATGAAGCTGTTTCGGCAATTCTTCTAAAAATATCTCGTCTATACGAGAAGTTTATTTTTTTAAGAGAAAGTAAATTACAGACAAAAGAAAAAATTGAACTCTTTTCGGATATTTATAATTTCTGTACCACTAAGAACAAAAAACTTTTTAAACCAGAATATCTGTCGGAAGCTAAACAGATTTGTGGTTCTTTTATTACAACTTTGGCAGAGATGCTGTTTAAGGAATATCAAAGAAAGATTATAGTCATAATTGATGAGTACGATGTTCCTCTGCAGAAAGCTGTGATAGCAAAAGAACCTTACTATGATGAGATGCTGGATATCGTAAGACAGATAAGCGTCACCACATTTAAACAGGATCCTGATCCTTGGCTATATAAGGGAATTGTATCTGGCTGTCTGCGTATTGCCCATCAGAGTGTGTTTACGGATGCCAATAACTTTACCACCTTTGGCATGAACGATGAGCCATATACCGGTTTCTTTGGCTTTACCAAGGTGGAGACAAAAAAACTCGTTGAGGACTGCGGACTTTCCGATAAAGAGTCTGAGGTTAAAGAATGGTATGACGGTTACAGATTTGGTAATAAACATATCTTCTGTCCCTGGAGTTTAATAAGTTACTGCTATGCAGCCACCAGAAAAGATAACTGTGCACCGCAGCCATTCTGGGTCAACACCAGCGGCAACGACCTTATCACTCTGTTCACTGACAACAGTATGGAAGCTCACAATGCAGAGAATATAGATAAACTGCAGAAGCTTCTTGACGGAGAATCAATTGAAATAAGCCTTAAGGAATTTACTACCTATCCTGATATCAGAAAAAGAGTCAGTTTTGATGTCTTTATGACTATGATGCTGCATACAGGCTATGTAACCTTTGCAGAAGACTCTGAACTGACCGGTAAAGTAACAATAAGAATTCCAAACAGGGAAGTTCTATCCTGTTTCAATGATAAAAGAGATTATCTCTACGGAGAGGATAATCCCTACTGGTACCAGCAGGCTTTAAAACTTGTCGATTTACTCATGAACAATAGTGCTGATGAGGCACAGATGCTCATCAGCACCATGCTAAAAGAATTTTTAAGTATCAGAAATACCAGTGATGAACTCTACTACCATGGCTTTATGACCGGTATTCTTGGTCTTGCTACTGCAACTAGGGGACTGGAATATCACGAGGAAATCGAGACCGGAACCGGTTTTTCAGATATTATCATTGATAGTTTTGATACCAAAACAGCATGTATTCTGGAACTTAAGAGGGTTGAAAAACTTGAGGACTGCTATGACGCAGCTCAGACTGCAGTCAGGCAGATAACCAAAAAGGATTATGCCGCAAAATTCATTTCCAAAAGGTACAAAAAAATCTTTGGTTTGGGAATAGGTTTTGCCAAAAAGAGTTGTGAGATTGTTTCTCTAGGAAACCTGGTAGAAGGATTTAACAATCAGTAGAATTTAAGGCATTATGCGTAGGAATTTCTATTTTGAATGGTCACACAAAGATAGAAAAATACTGTTTTCAGCAAAGATAGCGCCTAGTATCATTAAACCGTGAAATTGTCTCTTTTTTCTGAAAAAATTCAGGCAAAGTAAACGCCATGAAGGCGATAGACTCAGTTGGGACTGGATGTCTGAAGCATTATTCACCAGAATCTGTCAGTTGTTTGGCGGAGTTGTACTGAATATTACAAATAAAAACGGTATGTTGAATTATGAACGGTTACAATAACGGAACACAAAGCATTGCAGGAATGAATCTTGATAATACCTGCAAGAAGATCATCAATACCGCTATTGAAAACTCTTTGGTCTGTAATTCTCCTAGCAAGGCCGTTGCACTGCTCCTAAAACAGTTAGGAGAATCTCTGTTTTGCGATAAGGTCAGTCTTTTTGACAACTGCCTTGAAGGTCAGTGTCAGATAGGGGAGACCTGGAGCAGTCCTGATATACCCAGTGGGGACGAGAAGAGCAGACGGAATATCGATCCGCAGATCCTTCCTGAACTTTATGTCCAAACCCGAAACGATAATATTCTTGCGGTTGCTGATATCAGTTCGTTGCGTACAGTCAGTCCTAAGGTTTATGAGTCCTTAAAAGAAAGTGGGGTGCGCAGTTTTATTTCCTGTAGACTGACTTTTCTGCATGAAGATCTAGGCTATCTGGTGTTTAAAAATCCGTCAGAGACGTATTATTCGGTTTTGACTAAAAATCTTACCCCGCTTATTTACTTCATTTCCTCGCTTATCAACAGCAGAAAACATGTTGAAAAACTGGAGAAGATCGGTTTTCAAGATCGCCTTACCGGTTGCGGTAACCGTCACGGACTGTATGAATTCATCAACGGTCTGGACCGCAATGAGAGTATCGGGGTCATGTACGGCGACGTCAACGACCTTAAGGTAGTCAACGACAATGAGGGGCATGACGCTGGGGATGCGTTGCTTGTCACGGTTGCTCAGGCACTTATTAAGGTTTTCGGCGTCGACCGATCCTTCCGTATGGGGGGTGATGAATTCGTTGCTGTTGGCACTGGAATTGCGAAGAAAGCGTGGAATGACTCCATTCAGGAACTTAGAAATGCGCTTGCTGAAAAGAACATCTTCATAGCCATCGGCTCTTATTGGATTGATAAGTTCAAACTTGGATTTGATGAGATTATCCGTACCGTAGACTCGATGATGTACGAAGATAAAAGAGCCTACTATGCAAGTCATAACGCAGATGTTGATCATACCGGCTATATTCCATCCTACGATATTATGATCAAGATAAAGCCTGACAGCGGTTCTTACAAGGTTGTCGAAGATACCTTGGGACTGGTGGACAGACTGACGATGCCGGAAAATTTTAAGGAATTCATCAATAATCGTACCAGACAGGTTCATCCTGATGACCGTTCGTCATATGCGGCATTCTGGAATCTTAACGATATAGGAAGGCGCATTAAGCGTAACAAGGGCGAGCGCAGCATCTATTTCGACTACCGGGTTAAGAAAAATGGAAAGTGGCAGTGGGTCGAGGATGTGGTAGTGCTTTTTGAGCGCGATGATGAGCAGGTGCTTGTCTGTCTGATGCGCTCTATTCAGTTCAGAAAACGGCAGGAACTGCTCACTCAGTACAAACAGTCAGGGAAACTCAGATTTAACCTGCCAAGAACCGACGACTTTATCAAACAGGCGACGGTCTGGACGACAAGAATGGGCCTCAGAAAGATTGGTATAGCGGCGATCGATATCAACTTCTTCAAACTTTTCAACGAAATTTACGGTCATGTGGCAGGCAGTCGTCTTCTTGAACGTGTTGCCACTATTCTCAGTGTTGAGGCGAAGAAACTGAACGGTTTGTCCGGTTATATGGGTGGCGATAATTTCTGCGTTTTATTCCCGATGGACAGTTATACGCAAGAGGATGTCACCTCAGAGATAGACCGACTCTTAAGACGCCACAAATTTGTGTCAGGTTTTGTCCCGGTGGTCGGTGTTTATATATGGTCAGACAGGGGATCGGTAACGGCGGCGTATGACAAGGCGCTGATTGCCCTCTCATCCATTAAGGGCAGTCTGACAGAGCGAGTCAATTTCTATGATGCCGGCAAATATCGCCGTATGCCAGATACTCAGGCCGTGGTTACGGCAGCACAACGTGGTTTTAAAAATGGTGAATTTACCTTTTTCCTGCAGCCGAGGGTCAGTTTAAGTCATCATAAGGTAGTGTCATCTGATGCCTTAATTCGCTGGGAACATCAGGATGTAATCATGTCTCCGACGCTTTTTATGAGGGCAATGGAGAGAAACGGATTTATCTATGCCATAGACCGCTTCATCTGGGAACAGGTATTTATCTGGCAGTGTTCTCTCATAGAGCGGGGTATCAATCCGTTGCCTTGTTCGGTGACCGTTTCTTATGTTGACTTTTTCTTCTGTGACGTTTCGGCTTTCTTCATTGGTCTTTGCAAACGCTACAGACTTGACCCGCGCTATATTCAGATCAAGATTACCGAAAAATGCTATACCCAGAATACCGAGCAGTTCAAAAAGGTGATTGACAGCTTAAGAGCGTGCGGCTTTAGGATCATTCTGCATAATTATGAGAATATCTACACGGCAATGGAACTGCTGAGAAATGTCGATATAGACATTCTCATGATCAGTCATAATCTTCTGCACAAGGGCTTGAAGCAGGATCTGTTCAGACCTGACTATATTGTCCATTTTGCTCATATGCTCAATATTAAGGTGATTGCTGAGGGGATAGAGTACCCTGATCAGGTAAAAAAGATCGAAGAGTTAAAGTGTGATTACGCCAGCGGCTTCTTCTTTTTCAAGCCGATGACCCAGTCTTTATACGAAATTTTGCTGACAGAGCCTGACAAAATTGAAAAAGATGAGGTTGAAGCAGAGGACGTTCAGGACGATTTATGTTTCAGTCAGCTGATGAACGGTGGTTTATTATCAGAACAGGTCGTCGATTCGGTTTTCGGGGCGATGGCGGTTGTGGAAGTAAAGGATGATCGCATTGAGATAGTCAGGGAAAATGAGAAATTCCTGATACTTACCGGAATTAAAAACAAGTCGGTACTGACTGTACAAGACGGTGATAGTGACGGTGAACGTCTTTTCCTTGAAATTATAGAATTATCTTTGCAGCCAAAGATGCATAGGCAAAGAGTTCACGATTACAGATGCACTTATCAGCATGCACAGACCGGAGAGAGTGTGGTTTTAAAAAACAGAGTATTTCCGGTCAATGTCAGAAACGGCAGAAAGTTTTATCTGCTGCTGGTGGATGAAGAGAAAAGCGTATAAACGCACAATAAAGCAAATACGGGAAAAGTGGAACACCATTTATCGTGTATTAACGGTGTTCCTGTTTTCATAGCAGTGTCCCAACAAAGGTATTGAACTCCGCAATTGGCATCGGTTTGGCGAACAGATAACCCTGGGCCATGTTGCAGCCGTTGCGTCTGAGTATTTCTTCCTGCTCCGGACGTTCAACACCCTTGCATAAAACGCGCATGTTAAGTCCGTGGCCAAACTCGATAGCCTTACGCAGCAGAGTTTCGGCGCGAGGCGATTTTTCAGCTGATTCGAGCAGAATTCTGTCCAGGTTAATGGTGGTCATTTCCACTCCCTGCATGATGGCCAGGGAAGAATATCCCGAACAGGAGTCATCCATGGAAATCTCATAACCAAGCTCACGTAAACCGGCAATAAGATGCTGTATTTTAAGCAGGTTTTGTTGATCTGAGATATCCACTCTTGAAATATCAGTAAGTTCAAGTTCAATACTGCCTTTTTCAAGTTTGAATTTATCTGCGATGTTTTTCATTCTGCGCAGATATCCTTCCTCTGAAATGTGCAGACTTGACTGGTTGACGGAAACAGGGATCATCGTCAGTCCCTGTTTGGCGCGTTCTGCCTGAAGTGCGCACACACCTTCTAGCATATAGTAGTCAAGATTATAGACGGAACTGTTGTTTTCAAATAACTTGATGAACTCACTAGGCATAATAAATCCCAGCTCAGGACTATCCCAGCGTACTAGCGCTTCGGCACCTATAATCTTATGTGAGGTAAGTTCGTATTTTGGCTGCAACCAGATCTTGAATTCATGATTCTTCATGGCCTTGGTCATAAGCTCAAGCATATGACTCTGTCTGAGAAGTCTTTGCCGGATTTCATCCTTGAATACGCCAACCACACGGTGGTTTGACGCGGCTTCGTTCAGTGCTTCTACCGCATTTGCCATTAGTGTCCGCACCGGGATGGTCTTATCAAGCGGAAGCTGACAGATACCTGCATTGAAATTAAGGTGTATTTCATTGTCACAGATACGGCACTTTATGAGTTTGTCGAGCAGGACATGGGTGACTTCTGCCGCTGTTTCACCGTCCGGGATGGAACAGAGCAGAAAGATATGTGAAAACCCTGATTCCACGGCGATTTCCTCGACAAAATCATGTTCTTTTTCTATCTTTCTGAACAGATCGCGAAGCAATTTTCCCAGATCCTGCTGAGAATTCTTTTCTGCAAGCAGACACAACTCTTTAATGGTCAGAACAAGGATAAACAGTTTGCCTTTCTTTTTGTTTGCCTTGAGCAGATCAATCTTCTTCTGCAGGAATCTGTCAATCCAGTTGAAATTATGCAGTCCGGTATTTCTTTCAGTATAGATATCCTTCCAGAAGTGGTGTTTGAGCATAATTTTTCTGACAATGAGGAAAATTATGAGCAGTAACAGCAGTGCCGCTATCAGACTGCCTGCGGCCTGAATAAGGAAAGGATTTGCGCGGTAGACGCGCTTTAAAAAGGACTTGGTGATAGTGAAATTTTCATGGAAAAACAGTTTTTCTATCGCCGAATTAATCTTAACTTTATCAGCATTGGCAATGGCTTTGTTGAGAATACTCATCAGTTCCGGTCTGGCGGAGCGGTGTAGGGCAAAACCGATCGGCATGGAAAAGGCAATTTTACCGTCTGTCTCCAATCCTTCGTAACCATCCTCGTCTAAGATGCGACGGGCGATGATGTCATTGAGGAAGGTACAGTCAGCTTCTCCGTCAAGTACGGCTGCAAGACAGTCCTTATAGGTCGGATAGTTCTCATAGGTTCCTTTGATTCCTTTACTGTTGAACAGCAGAATGCTGTTATAACTCTTGTCAACGCTGGCGATAATCGGATCCTGCGGCAGGGTTTCTCCCTTGCGGTTGACAACTACGTAATTCAGATTGGTATACGGAATGGTGATATTAACATCATTTATTCTTGCCCAGTTAAAGTCGGAAATGAAACTGGCAATCGCCGTTCCTCTTCCAGAATTGAAATCACCGAGCATATTCGCGTAATCAGGGGCATCTGAGAAGGTGGCCTCAACGCCGACAGTTCCCAAGATCTCCTTGATAATATCGTGAAGGGCACCTTCAAACTGACCATTTATGAAATCACCGTAAGGAGATTCCTCATCGACTGCAAGAAATTCAATTTCAGGGTGTTCTTTGATGAAATTGAGTTCCGCCTTGTCAAGCTCTAGTTTCTCCTGACTCATATAGCGGGCATAAAGCTGCTCACGGTAGAGAGGAAAATCCTTGAGCAGATCACGGGCACCCTGGTTGATTTTATCGATGATTTCCTTATTGTCTTTTTTGGCCACAATAAAGGTGTCAAGGTAAGTCAGTGTTTCATTGATATGAACGTTATCCTTGATCTGGTTTGCAGTGATCTGGTTTGCAGTATAGATGATACCGTCGAGTTTGCCGATTCTGTAATCCTCAAACATTTCAAAAGGATCGGCATAAGACATCAGAGTATAGTCAAGACCATACTCCATACCAGTTGTATCTAGTGCCGCGACAACGTCAGCAAAACTCAGAACGGCATTTGAAAAGCCGTATCTCCAGCCGACATTGAAAATGCCGGTTCCGGCCGGCGCTTCGTTATGAGAAATGTTTAATGCCATACTGGCCAGTTTGTTGTCCGAGTAGATGTAGTTCGGATTATGCTCTTCGGTCTTAACAACGTTAAGCAGAAGGTCGAGATCTCCCTGCTCAAGCATGGTCTGGCAACGTTCAGGTGTACAAGGTGAGAAACTGATTTTCAGTCCGGCATAGGTGGCGACCATCTGGGTGTAATCGTAGATAAGACCGGTAATAATACCGTCACGGTTTGCAGATATGTAGCCTGGTGCTGACACAAATCCTGCCCTGATATTATGTTTAGGATTCAGGCTGACTGCGGAACTGTTCTGCGCAGTTGTACTATCGGTACTGATGGTAAGTTCATCTGCAACAGCACTCCCTGTCACAAGAAAAGAAAGGGCAGAGAGAATAAAACCTGCAAGGACAGAAGTTAAGTATTTTGCTTTCATACGCATAAGTTACCGGACAACAGCCACTGCTGTTTTGGGTATCAGCCTCCAGCCTGTATCACCTAAATGGACAAATACAATTACACCATGTTACTGATTATACGTTATTTACAAACTGTATGATTTTAACGGAGTTAGCAAAAAGAAATAAAAACTAATCTCTTTTGTAAGAAAATAGCGGAATTATGAACTGATTATGATTTTACTTTGGAAATTATTTTCTGATGTCCTATGTAAAGCCATACCAGCAGGAGTGTCGTAATAAACCAGCTTATCGGATAGGTTGCCATAAGTGTTCCGAAGTCGTGATGCGCAGGGAAAACCGTATAAACCCAGATAAGTCTCTGTCCGCAGACGCCAATCAGTGTCACTATCGCCGGGGGAAGTGAGTAGCCATAGCCGCGCATGGCGCTGGAGGCAATTTCCATCAGGACGGTAAAGGGCTGAGGACAGACCACAAACCAGACTCTGATGACGGTCAGAGCTATAACGGTCTGACTTGAGGTGAACAGCGAGACGAGCGGGGCAGCAAAGACCAGTACCGGGATGACAATAGCCAGTGAGAACACAAAGTCTATACCGAGGGCAACACGGAAGATCTTGCGGCAGCGTTGTAAATTGAGCGCGCCATAGTTCTGACTGATACAGGTTGTGGCGGCAAGTCCAAAGGAATTGACGAAACTGTAGATGAAAGATTCGATAGTAAAGGCTATGGCTGAGGCGGCCATCACTTCGGCTCCTAAGGAGTTTATCGCCGACTGAATCACCAGGTTTGACAGGGAGAAAACCATACCCTGAACTCCTGCCGGCACGCCGATATATATAATTGCTTTGGCTTTGCCCTTTTCGGGCAGTTTAAGTTTTTTCAGTGAGACCTTAAGTAGAGACTCTTCCTTTGTCAGTCTGTAAAAAAGGTAACCGGCGCAGAACAGATTGGCAAGTACTGTGGCAACGGCAACACCGCCTTCTTTCATCGACAATACATCAACGGCAATAATATTTCCGGTCACATTAAGAATACTGGCAAAAAATAATGCTTTCAGTGGAGTTGCGGTATTACCTTTGCTTCTGAACAGTGCTGCTTCAAAGTTGAAGATGCCAAGAAACGGGGTTCCGAGAAGATAAATGCGCAGGTAATTTTTAGCAGGCGCGGCAACTTCTGGAGGTACTCCCAGAAGGGAAATCAGAAAAGAGACGCAAAGTTCACCTGCGACGGTCATGAAAAGACCTGAGACTATTGCTAGCATCAGGGCTGTATGCACAGCCTTGTTGGCCTCCTCGGGGCTCCCCATTCCAATATAACGTGCGACAACCACGTTAGCACCCAGTGACAGACCGGTAAACAGGGTGACTATGAGACCGATGATGGGGATGTTATTGCCCACCGCAGCCATCGCCTCGTCACCGATATAGTAACCGAGTACTATCACGTCAGCACTGTTGAAAAACTGCTGCAGCAGGGTGGTGAAGGCCAGGGGAAGCGAAAATACAATGATCTTGTCCCACAGTGAACCGTGGAGCATATCCATATCAACGTATCTTGCAAAACCTTTAATCATACACGGATGATATTAACATCATTCTTTATTGATACAATATGTGCACCGAAATAATAATCAGGACTAAGACATGCATTATCAGTACAAGACACAGGGAACCTGTTCCAAACTTATTGATTTCGACCTTGAGGACGGAATCATCCACAACGTTGAATTTACAGGTGGCTGCAATGGAAACCTCAAGGGCATAAGCAGGCTTGTGGAGGGCAAAGACGCGGCGCAGATAGCGGCACTGCTGCGGGGTAACACCTGCAGGGCAAAGAGTACCTCCTGTCCTGATCAGCTGGCCAAAGCTCTGCTTGAAGCGCTCAGAGAGTCTGCAAACAGTTGACGTTTTGCTTCTCTGACCGACTCAAGAGTACAACTGCAAACTTAGAGGGGGCAATGAAAGTTTTTCATTGCCCCCTCTGTCGTAAAGAAATAAAGTCATCAGGTTGAGTGATACAGTCTCACTCAGAAGTGTTTGCTGGCAAGATAAACAAGCAGTTTTAAACTTGCGTTGTAGTAATCGTCGTTATTGTTGATTTCAGGTTCAGTATTCGGCAATTTGCCCAAAACCAGTTTACGTACGGCTTCAAGTCCCTCGGTCATGGCATATTCTGCGGTTTCTCCGGTAGAAACATTTACCCATGCAGGATTCTTGCCGTCCTCAAAAGAGGAAAACCACTCTTTCCACGGAGTAAGGTGAGAGTTTGTGGCACTGAGCCAATAAAGATAAACCGGTACTCTGATCGCATCAAAACTGGAGCGCGGAGCCCAGCCTGGGGCAGGTGATACCTTGCCCTGGGCATTCATTTCCACCCAGTCAGGTACGAGTTTAACCTTGGTGGCCAGTTCACTGCTGATACGGTCAATCATGACATAACAGTCATTACTTACGTCCTGCCACAGTTTTAAGTGGGTGTACTGCGAGACTTCCTGCAGTGCAGGGAAAATGAAGTAGGATGGATTGATAATTACCGAACTGTTGTTATGAAAACCGCTTGTGCCTGGCAACAGCAGATATAGACCAGCAAACTTGGTAACGGCGAATTTTTTCAGTCCCAAGGTGATCTGCTCGGCCTGTGATCTGTATTTGCTGTCATTCCACTTTCTGGCGGCCTTGATCAGTGTCCAGGCAATGAAGAGATCTCCGTCACTGGCATTGTTTTTGTCGGCAACAGGATCGTTTTCCATTGGTCTGTAAGACCAGTAGAACAGGTTGTTGGTCTGGTTTTTCAGATGTGTGTTGGTCCAGTTTAGAATTTTATTGAAGGTTTCCCGATCATCATAGGCAAGGGCAAACATCAGACCATAACCCTGACCTTCAGAATGGGATATATTGTTGTTGCCGGTATCGATAACGGCACCATCTGCTGTGACAAAGCGTGATTTATAGGTGTCCCACGCATTGGCCTGAACCTGAGTTGAAAAGGAGAGCAGCCCTAAGGCGGCAATAAAGACAACTCTTTTTATCTGTTTACTAAATTTATTCACACTAATAAATCTTCATTAAAATACTATTGTTAAATAAGCGGTCAGACATTAAGCGATCTTTTTAGGGTGAAGATCGCCTCACCTGGCGGAATTGCTTTTTCCAGGAGACAATGCAGTCTTGAGGAGGCTCCGCACTGATGGAACCATGTTTCATAAAGTCCGCAGAGAACTGCACAGAATGAACGCAGCCATCTGTCGTTTTCGGCTTTATTATCAAAGGTCGGCATACAGAAGTGGTGCACCTGCAGAGAGTCTCCGAGATCTTTTATTTCAACATAACCCCACTTGAAATCATCAAGTCTTGAGTTCATGGCTGAAGTCATCTGAGCCAGTGTTTCCTGTGCGGGAAGTGCAAAACTTTCGGCAACCTTGCATCCTGACTCAAAAAGAAAGGAGAGATCTTCATTGTTTCTGGCATTTACGGCCATAAGTTTTGTCATGGCCACCACGAGTTCAAACCATCCAGCTGGCTGCTGAAGGTTTTCAAGATACCTTCTGTAGATGTTACTCTGCATTACAGCACCCCGAGCAGGTACTTAAAGTACAGCATCTCGCTGTACTGCTTATATTCTCCAAAGGTGTCATAGTTGAAATAACCACCAATCCTGAAGGCATCATTGACATGGTAATCGGCACTGATCTTGAAGGAACCGCCGATACCGCTCTTGTCAGAGTTTGAATATCTCGACTCGGATATTACGCCGCTGTCTCTTAAGATATCAAGATTTTCCTGCATCAAGCTGTTGGTAGGGAAGTAGGCACCACCCTCGTTGTTATATCTCTGATAACCGATAGAGGCGCCGACATTTACGTCAAGCTTGTCCATTTTGCGGTGATAATTGATCGGGATAGCGGCCGCATAGTAATCCTGAGGACTGAAATAACCACCGTAACCTAAGGAGAATCTGTTGTGATTATCCTTGAAATTCATGTACTGCAGGTTAAGTCCAACCGTAATCTGCTGATCTTTTTCGTTAAGGATGCGGGTGTATATTCCTGCGTTGGCTTCAATGTCATAGTTGGATTTGACTTTTTCACCGGTGTAACGGTAATAACCCACAGAGCCATATGCTCCCATATAGCCGTTATCGTATGCCAGACCGATGTTGCCGCCTGTTTTTACTACAGCACCCCAGGTTGTTCCGGAGTAGATATCCTTCAAACCGTAAAACGACAGCACGGAATCACGGATGGCACGACGCTCAGCATTGAATCTGAACTGCAGGTTGGAAGTGATGTTAGGATGCCAGTTGAATCCGCCGACAAAGGTGGTACCTTTTTTGCCCACCGGTGTAACTCCCACATCAAGTCCGTAGGAATTGCCGGTGAATGCCAGATCAAACTCGACTCCATCGCCGCGATGCTGTTTGTTGGAAACAACATATCGACTGCCTGTCACTGAACCATAAGCGGACATGATTCTTGACAGGGTGGCTCTATCCGCGATCCCTAATCTGTCCAGCAGTGAATTGAAATTATTGACGCCTTCGTCGGTGGTCAGGTTATATTTGGTTAGATCAATCTGTCCGTAATCAGTTGCATTGAGCAAATCGACAGCATCGACTGATATTCCAAGAGATTTTGCCAGATTCTGCTTATAGGTGTCATAGTCAGCCTGAGTACTTCGGTACTTGATTTCGCCCATTAAAGCATGGACAGCATCATTCATAGCATTGCTACTGACAGCAAATGCATTGGTACCAACCTTGTAACTGCTGTCAGCATTAGGGGTTCCTGCATCCATAACGCTTGGGGTTACGGTTGCTGTCAGGCGGTTATCTCCTGAAATAGGCA
>JAGBLM010000004.1 GCA_017635415.1 Succinivibrio sp.
CGTTACGCATGGCAAGACCTTTGTTGTAGATGAGCCTGCAACAGCCAAGAGACTGCTTTATTAAGTTCTGCTGTTCTTTGTTAGGGTACGCTCTAAACTTAACACCCTTGTTCATGCCAATACCTACGGTCTTGTTTTTTGGGTAAATTTATCTTTCGTATATAGTATCATTTGTATAGATGTCAGTCATCTATTATTCACAAACGAAAAGGTGCGGGTTATCATCCTCACGGTTAAAACCGTGTGTTTTCACACCCGCGTGACTTATAATTAGCAAAAAGTTGTGCATACTTTAGAGCAAAATTCAAAAATGAAGAGCATTTCTGACAATCTATCTCATATTCACGAACAGATCCTCACATCAGCAAAGGCAAATTCCAGAGACGCAAAGGAGATAACTCTCCTTTGCGTCAGCAAAACCAAACCGGTTGAGGACATCATTGCCGCCTACAACCGTGGCGAAAGAGCATTTGGCGAATCCTATGCCGTAGAGGCAGCAGAGAAAATTGCCTATTTAAAAACTCAGGGCTATAACGATATATGCTGGCATTTCATAGGCCCTATTCAAAAGAATAAAACCAGACTTATCGCCGAAAACTTTGATGTAGTAGAAAGCGTTGACCGTGAGATTGTCGCCAAAAGACTAAATGAGCAGCGACCTGCCGCCCTTGGCAAACTGCGGATACTGATTCAGGTCAATATCAGTGCTGAAGACCAGAAATCAGGCTGTTCTTTTGCTGAGCTTCCTGACCTTATTGCCTTTGTGCAGTCCTGTGATAATCTCTGCTTAACAGGCTTTATGGGGGTTGCCAGAGAAACTGATGACAAGGAAGAGATTGCCTCATCTTTTGCACAATTGAAAAAGGTATTTGATGAATATAAAGGAGCGCTTAACCTTACCTCATTATCTATAGGAATGACCCATGACCTTGATGAGGCCATCGCCAACGGTTCTACCGAGGTCAGGATCGGAACAGCAATTTTCGGACCGAGAGTATATAAAAAGCAGATGAATACCGTAACCAACACCAAAATTGCCTTTATTGGAGGAGGCAACATGTCCTCCTGCATCTTTAAAAGCGTGGTAAGAAGTCTTCCTGCCGATAAGGTTACCGTCAGTGGACCTCACCTTGAGAAACTTACCCATTTCAAAGATGACGGGGCAAGGATTACTACGGATAACCTTGAGGCAATAAAGGATGCTGATGTGATCTTCTTGGGAGTAAAACCCCAGATCCTCACCGCAGTTTTAGATGAATTTGCTCTTTCTCAGATTGATTTTAGCGGTAAACTTGTCATCTCCATGGCAGCAGGCTACCGGCTTTCAAGTATCGCCTCTAGAATAAAGTCAGAGCGAATTGTTAGAATTATGCCTAATACTCCGGCAAAAATAGGTCTTGGTGTTACCGCGGTGGTTTATGGCAATAAGGTTTCCTCTGAGGACAAAATGCTGACGAAAACACTGCTGTCACAGATGGGAACATGTATTGAGGGAAACGAGGACAACCTTAATACCATAGGTGCTATCTGCGGCTGCGGACCTGCTTTTGTTTACCGTTTTATGGAAGCACTAATCGGAGAAGCGGTACGTCACGGTATTAGCGCTACGGATGCACGGAAAATGGTGGAGCAGACTGTTTTAGGTTCTGTCTCTTTGGTCATCAATAGTCCTAATGAGAGTATTGCCAGTTTACGTGATGCGGTAACCTCAAAGGGTGGCACAACATATGCCGGTTTGTGCAAAATGACCGAAGGTCATTTTGAGGATGTTATGCAGAACACCATAAATGCAAGTCTTGACCGTACATTAGAATTTGAAAGGATGTTTTAATTATGGATTTAGCAGCACTTCTTAATTTTTTACTGATGGCTTCAGAGGCAGTGATGATGCTCTTTCAGCTTCGGGCACTGCTGCAGTCCTCAAGTGCTGATTACTACCATCCCCTGACGCAGGGAGTAATCAAACTTACTGGTCCTGTAATGAATATTCTGCCCTTTAAAAACCTTCATTTGGGCAGTTTTTTCATTGGTGGATTCATTGTCTCCTTCATCGTTGCGGCCATCTTCTGGATTGCTATTTATTTCGCAGCCTGGACCGGGCAGTTAGGGATCTTATATATTCTCTTTATCGCCATCCTGATGACCATAAAAACCTTCGGTTATCTGCTGCTGGGTCTGCTGTTCATTCAGGCCATCACCTCCTGGTTGCCATCCACAAGGAAGACCAGTTATCTGTGCTATCAGATAACTGCTCCCATAGTGGCACCAGTACAGAAAATTATCCCGCCTATCGGCATGATTGATATTTCCCTGATGATTGTGATGATTGTTCTGTTTGCCTTAAACAGACTCTTTGCTTCCTGGTTTGGTATTTACTGGATCATGCTGTAAAAAGCAGACTGTACGCAAATTACTCTTACCGCCGGATTGAACAATATCCCCTAGGGAGACTAACCGGCACAGAAAAGCGGTTTCACCGCTTTTCTGTGCAAAAATCACTCTTTTTCATTTTTCTTCTATTCGAGGGTAAAAGAGTCCATCAGGGCATCGGTCTCAGGCTCTTCCTTATCTTCCACAGTCTTTGGGTATATAACTTCTAGTTCATCAACTCTCTGATAACCGCACGGCAGAGATTCACCACTGCGGCTGCGCTGACTTAGTTTGGCGTAAATGTCCTTATTGGACAGATTTAAGATCTTTTTGCCGGCATGGACTATCAGTGCCCCATCTTTCGGGATTACCGCACAGGCAACCACACCATCAGCACCTATAGCAAGTTTGGCCCCGTTAATGCCGATTAACTTGTTACCCTTACCATGGGACAGTTCAGGCAGTTCATTTAATCTGTAAATAAGTAATTTACCCTGGCGACTTGCCACGGCCAGCAGATCACTGTCCTTATCTGTTACCCTGAGAGGTTTCAGTATTCTCGCGTTTTCATCAAGATTTATCAGCATCTTGCCGGCTTTCATTCTGGTGGTAAGTTCACTACCTTCAACCAGAAAGCCGTAGGCATGATCGGAGGCAAGAACGTAATACTCTCCCTTTCTGCCGATCACCGCATGACAGACTTTCTCTCCATCTGACAGTGTAACCTTGGACGATATCGGCTCCCCCTGCCCTCTTGCCGAAGGTAAATTCCTGATCTCGGTTGAATACAAACGCCCCTTATCGGTTATGAAGGAAACCTCTTCATTGCTACGTCCCGAGGCCTTTGACAAGAAGGAATCTCCTGAGCGATAGGCCATTTCCTCGGCATTAACATCAGCACCCTGGGCAACCTTGACCCAGCCCATCTTGGAAACGATTACAGTCACGGGAGTACTTGGCACCAGTTCCTCAACGGACACCGCTTCTGCGGCGGCACGTTCAATAAGAGGACTGCGACGCTCATCACCGTACAGTTTGGCATCGGCCTGTATTTCCTTTTTGATAAAGGTTTTAAGGCGCTGTTCAGAGCCAAGCAACAGTTCAAGATGCTGCTTTTCCTTTTCAAGCTTGTCCTTTTCGCCCTGAATTTTCATTTCCTCAAGTCTGGCAAGCTGTCTTAACTTGGTTTCAAGGATGTAATCTGTCTGCTCCTCGGAAAGAGCAAACTTTGCCATAAGCACGGACTTAGGATCTTCTTCCTCACGAATAATCCTGATGACCTCATCAAGGTTCAGAAAGGCGATAAGCAGTCCCTCAAGAAGATGCAGTCTAGCGTTTACTGCTTCTAGGCGATGATTAAGGCGCCGTCTGACACAGGAGGTTTTAAACTGTAACCATTCACTAAGAATGGTTACCAGGCTCTTGACGGCAGGCTTGCCGTCAAGGCCTAGGATATTCAGGTTGACTCTGTAGGTATTTTCAAGAGGCGTTAAGGAAAACAGTTGCTCCATCAGTTCCTCAGGATCAACCCGTTTTGATCTCGGCACAATGATGAGTTTGCACGGATCGTTATGATCTGAGGCATTGATGATATCCTCAACCAGAGGAAGTTTCTTTTTAGCCATTAAATCCGCAATCTGACGCTCAATCTCCCCGCCTGACACCTGATAAGGCAGAGTTTTGATGACGATGCCCTCTTTTTCAACCTGATAGATGGCTCGCTGACGGATGGTTCCTTTTCCGGTCTCATACATTGCCCGCAGGTCTTCTTTGGAGGTGGTTATTTCCGCTCCGCTCGGATAATCAGGTCCCTTAATGAATTCCATAAGATCGGCAACGCTGGCCTCAGGATGATCGATTAAATGAACTGCCGCCAAAGCCACTTCGTTCAGATTATGCGGCGGAATATCTGTAGCCATACCTACTGCAATTCCGGTGGTACCGTTCAGCAGAATATTAGGGAGTCTTGCCGGCAGTGCTTTTGGCTCATCGAGGGTACCATCGAAATTAGGCAACCATTCCACACAGCCACTGTTCAGATCCTGTAGCAGACACTCAGCATATGGAGCCAGTCTTGATTCTGTATAACGCATGGCCGCAAAGGATTTAGGATCTTCAGCATCTCCCCAGTTGCCCTGACCGTCAATCAAAGGGTAGCGATAGGAAAAAGGCTGTGCCATCAGAACCATGGCCTCGTAGCAGGCTGAATCACCGTGGGGATGATATTTACCGAGCACATCACCAACTGTTCTTGCGGACTTCACATGTTTGGTTTTAGGGCTGATGCCAAGTTTTGCCATGGCGTAGATAATACGGCGCTGAACAGGTTTCATACCGTCAGTTACCGACGGTAACGCTCTGTCACGGATAACATTCATCGAGTAATTAAGATAGGCATCCTCAGCAAATCTTTCTAAGGGTAACTGCTCAATGCCTTCCAGACTTAGTTTTTGTTTCTCTGTAACTTCTGCCATATGATGATTTACTTAATTCTTATATTGAGACTTTTAGATTAACAAGCGGTGCGCTAAAATTACCTGAATTATATCTTGTAGCATATTTTAAAGGATTTTTCTCTTTTAATAGATCCTTTTGCCAAGGAGTTTTTCTTTGAAAAAGTTTCTTTGTGGTCTCACTCTTGCCTTTGTCGGTCTTTTTTCCACGGCTCATGCTCTTGAAATAAAGCCTCTGCCTGCCCTGCTGCTTGCGTCTGCGATCAGTGATGATGTGGTTTACGATGAAGATTTTGACTACGTAAAACTTGGTAAGTTCTCCAATCTTAATCTGTATCCTCAAGGATACAGAGCCAAGAAAAATCTTGTTGACCATGTTATTGTCTACAAACAGCGCCATCAGATGGTTTTGATGAACAAAGACAAGGTAGTAAAGAATTTCTGGATTGCCCTGTCCAATAAACCTGTCGGAAAAAAACAGTATGAGGGAGACAAGAGAACCCCTGAGGGTACATATACTCTTGATTACATAAAGGAGCACTCCAGTTTCTACCGCGCATTTCATATCTCCTATCCGAATAAGGAAGATATTGCCAACGCAAGAAAAATGGGCAGGCGACCAGGCGGAATGATTATGGTTCACGGTCAGCCACCAACCGGAGGAGAATATCAGGAAACCGTGCAGCGCACTGACTGGACCAACGGCTGTATCGCCCTGTTAAATCCGGACATTGATATTTTTATGTCCTTAGTTGATGTCGGAACACCTATAACCATAAATCCCTAACGCTTATAGGAAATGACGAATTTAAGAGCAAACACCTCTCTTAAAAAGCAGGTTAAAATACTCGGTAAGGATTTTTATTTTCAGGAAACTCTGGGTCTGTCATGCAATCTTATTCAGACCGACCTTTTGCTTAACACCTATAGAAAGACTTCTTTATGCATCTGTCCCGTTTTTATAAAAAACCTCTTAACGCCATGCGTTTTCTTCTTGCCAAAATTAAATACGATTTTTCGCAAAACGACACTGTGGTCAGTTCATTTGCGTTTTCAGAACTTGATTATCTTGTTCTCGTAAAATGGGATGGAAAATTAGGAGATACCGAAGTTGTATCAGGATTTCTCAAGATTTTAAAAGATAAACTCCCTGAACTTAACATTATCGTAATATGCCCCAAAGCAGTTAAGAGTCTCTATCAGGACTACTGCCAAATCGATCAGGTCATTGAAAGTCCCAAGAGACCTGACAGCAAAACCATCCGAAAAATCATCACCCAAATTGGACCTATAGGGTCAAACGGACTGCTTGTTTCCACAGAGGTTTTCTGCAGACCTCGTGACCTACAGCTGTTTTACGCACTTAAACCCCGGTATATCGCAGGATTTGATGACAGACTGCATTCAGTAAACATTAACCTCATAAAACGAAATCCAAACTCACATCTGGTTCAGTATTTTTCCGATCTTTTAACTTTAGGGCAACTTACAGACTTTGATTATTCCTATGTCAGGTTTTTTGCAACCACCCAACCTGAAAAGTTATCCACGTTATTTGCAGGAGAGAAAAAATACATCGGACTTGTTCCCTATGGAGCAGCAAAAAGTAAGCGGCTTTCCAATAAGGTTATCATGCAGATTTACGACTTTCTCATCAGGAATACCGATTTTACAATTGTGCCGTTCATAATGAATAAAGAAGTTAAAGCCAGATCTGAACTATTATGTCGGATAGATCCGCGACGAACCGTTTTTTTACCGGAAATGACTGTCGAGGAACTTGCTGCAGCAACAGCAAAACTCAGTGCCCTTATCAGTGTTGACACAGCAAATATTCATCTCGCCACGGCGTGCCATATCCCAATACTGGGCTTTTATAATGACAATGCGCCTGAAGTTATTCGCTGGTCCCCAGGACCTTGCGCACATAAATTAAGTAGTTATCTGGTGGTCAACGGGAAAAACATCAGCGCTATAAATTACAACGACATCAAAGAAAGTGTTGAAGCATTTGTCAGGTCAATCTTGTAGTTAATGGTTCTTGTCTTATATCCATGAGACCTTAAAAACTTTCCTTAATATATAGAGGACTGGCACCGCCAGCAAATAGTACCTTACTTTGTCGATAATAATGCATAGACTGAAAATCACAAATACTGATGCTATGAGCCATATTGGGAAGAACATTGACTGATAGATTATCTGGTCATTGAACATCTTTAAGAAGATATACTGCCATAAATCACCAATATGAATAAGATATACAGCAAACACTGAGGAAGCTATATAGTCAACATAGTTCTCGTACTTAGTTCTAAGTTTAATAAACAAAATAAAAATCAGCACTGATATGACAACCACAGGAGTTTTCTTCATATCCCAGACATAAAAACCTATATCAGGGCGGAGTTTTGTCACATTGAAGTAAACAACTGAGGCGACCATGGATAACGCCATGAAAGTTATAAGGATAAGGTTTGTTCTTCTCGGAATATCTATTCGGTATTTGTTTATAAAGGCGCCAATGAGGTAGAGCATGATAAAACATTCTATGGAACCCGGCGTCGCAAAATAGGCTGATTTAAAGGTGTAAAAAACTGAACAGACTAAAAAAAGCAATAAAATCAAGAGAGCATGCTGTTTTTTAGTACACTCGGAAATAATCATATTGATAAAGGGGAATAATGCCACCAGAAGGAAATAGGTGGACATAAACCAGTAGCGTATATTTGTGATCGGAAACCACGCCACCAGCAGATTAGGTTCAACATGACCTCTCTTCACCGCAATATAATAGGATATTACGGAATAAAACAGGATCTCCGAATAAAGCAAGATCAATCTGCGGATCTTGAAGGTCTTATCACACAGCAAATACCCTGTAATTAAAACAAACAGACAATTTCCTATTCCTCCCCCCAGATGAAAGAATGCTAAAAATAGAAAATTAAGGTCTGTTGGCAGATTATCCGTTACTTTAACCGCACCATGATCTGTAAAATGAAAGCCGATAATAATCAGCATCGCAAAAATGCGTAACAGTTGAATCCCGCTGTTCTTCCCTTGATAAGCCATTCCGTTTTCCTCATCTTACCAAAGTCAGTCAGCAGTCCCTTCCCAAGCTTTTTTCATCAAAAGAAAATAGTTCCACATTTTTTCCGGAGAAGGATATTTCTGATCTTCATCAGTATCAGGTTTGTATATAAAAGATCTTGAGCAGTTAATGTGTTCATATCTTGCCTTTGAAATTACGAAGATATTCGGGAAAACAACTGTCTTTAGGCAGGCATCATAGATATGCTGAATACCGAGATTCGGAATATTCAAGGCAGATGATATTGACCAAAAGGCAGATACCAACGTGACGCAAAAGGTCGGATATCTCTCTTTTAATTTTGAGAGCAGATAGATACTGTCATTTATCGAAAAATCTTTTATATTTATCGTATAGCACTGCTTACTGTCTATTTCATTAGGTTCAGCTGATACCACAAAGTAGTTTTCCTCTACGAATTTACGTAATAATGAATTGATATCATTATAAGCAGAGTGAGAACTTCTTGAAGATAACTGAAAAAAAACTACCCCCTTGCAATTATTTTTCCCGTATTCTGTCACTATCTGCTTTAAGGCGGAATCAGCAATAACCGAAGAAGGTAAACGATAGACCAATGGAGGTAAGGTTAATATCGGCAGCTCCAAACCAAACGTCTCACACAGCGTTTCCAGTCTGGAATGAACAAAGGCTGCATGCTCATATATTAGCGGACAAAGCACATAATCTTCCGATACTTTTGAAAAGCAATCGCTGTAATCGTAATTTTTCCAGAAGCCGTCTGCAGCAGGTTTACCGTCGTAATATGCAACCTTTGTGATGTTGGGGTCCAATTCCAACAACTTGCCAACCAACGGGGAATTATTCCTGTCAAAGTTTTGTGATACGAATGCATTTATCTCTAATGTTTTGTATTTTTCCTTGAACAGTTTTAAAAAGCGATTTGCATAAAAATAGTCGCCGATGCCCATAAAGAAAACAAGCCAGACGCCTTTTAGGTTCGGATTAATCTTCAATGCTCTATCAATACTGAAAAAGGCATGTTCGTCGCCTTTTAAACGAACATTGAAGATGTTCCAATTTCTATTTACGTCTCGTATTGCCTCGAGAGGAAGCACCGTATCCTTATCGGTAAATTTTTCAAGTTTATACCATGTATTTGAAACTGGTTCTTTTATAAATACATTCTTTTTGGCTCTTTTTAGAATGAAGAAAACTAATTTTGACAAAACCAAAAGTGGCGATTTTGAATAGTATTTTGACAAATAATAGTTGGCCCTTCCGATTATATTGCCGATTTCTTTTTCTAATCTATTCATAATCATCACTCATTTATTTCAAATAAGGAAAGATACTGTTCGCAGGTAATCTCGGGAAAGTGTTCTTTTGCTACGCTAAGACCATCAGAAATTATCTTATCCCTATATTTACCATCATGATAAATCTGTAACACTTTTTCTGCCAATAATAAAGGAGATTTAGTCTCTACTAACTGATCTTTTAGACTGTCACAAAATAGTTCAGGAATACCCCCAACCTTTGTTGCTACTACTGGTACCCCCTGTTCCATCGCATCAAGAATAGTACTGCCAAGACCTTCGTGATTTGACGGATAGACAAAAACATCCATACAGTTTAGATAATCAGCGACATTATCCTTAAATCCTAAAAACTCGACCTCAGGCATACCCTTGGCAAGGGTCTTAAGTTCCCTCTCATCCTTGCCACTGCCGATTAAGAGCACTTTTAAGTTAGGGATCTGCTCTCTTAAATACGGAACACTCCTGATTATGGTTGACTGACCTTTATGCGCATCCACAAGGGCACCAACGTGCCCGATGACAAACTTATCCTTGTACTGTTCTTTTAGTTTCTTAAGATTCTGCTCATTTACCTGTAAATGGGCAGAACAGTCATGTATTACCTCGACTTTTACCTCAAAAGTTTTACTAAGATACTCAGCTATCAGCGAGGATACCGCCACCAAGAACTTTGCCTTTGAGTACATAAGTCTGTTAAAGAAGTTGACGTGTACCTGCTCATCCACTCTTCTGATAATGGTATAAGGTGTTTTATAAAATAAATGATGCAAAAGAGCCCACTGTGCAGCCTTTGTTTCATGAGCTACGATCAGATCTGCACTTTTGTTTAACTTAACGTGACCCAAAAATCGCGGATGAATTCTGCCTGACAGAGCATAGATCTCAAGATTAGCAACGCCCTGAAGGTGCTCAATTAAAGGACTGTTGGCACGACACAGCAGTATCTGTTTAAGTTTCTTCTGACTCAACGCCTTAATAAGAAGTTCAGTCTGCCTTTCTCCGCCCCTAAAACCTTTAGCAAGATTAACGTGAGCAACAGTAGATATCTTCTGCATCGACACAACCTGTAAAGCGAAGAATAAAAAACCCGCCGAATGCAGATGCACAAGACGGGTTTATTATTCGATTAAAATTAACGTGACACATCAAGATCAGCCGGAGGCCAATTCTCCAAACGCATCCCCAATGACAGTCCACGTTCAGCCAGAACATCTTTAATTTCAGTTAAAGACTTCTTACCAAGATTTGGTGTCTTGAGCAGTTCAACTTCAGTCTTCTGCACCAGATCACCGATGTATTTAATACCTTCGGTCTTGAGGCAGTTGGCAGAGCGAACAGTAAGTTCAAGATCTTCAACCGGACAAATGAGTTTAGGATCAATTAGCGGTCTGAATGAAGTATCTTCAGCAGGAGCCACACTATTGCGAATATCAACAAATGAATTGAGCTGATCGGCAAAAATGGTAGCAGCAGTGCTAATGGCAACCTTAGGATCAATTGTACCGTTGGTTTCAAGATTAAGAATCAGCTGTTCCTGTCCATTGGCAATAGGTGCAGTATGAACTGCAACATTAAGCACAGGGCAGTACGAAGCATCAATAAGAAGACGACCGATAAAGCGATCTTCCTGACCTTCCACATACGGATGACTTGTAGTAGGCACATAACCGCGACCGCGAGTAACATGCATGTGCATTCTCAGCACAGTGTTAGGGTCAGTTATATGACAGATAACCAAATCCGGATTTTTGATCTCAACGCCGCTTGGGCAAATGATATCAGCTGCGGTAACAGGGCCAATGCCAGTCTTGTTAATTTCTAACACTGGATCATCACGCAGTGGATTATCCTGAGCAACAGCAACTTCCTTAAGATTAAGAAGAACCAGAAGAATATCTTCCTGAATTCCTTCAAGCGCACTGTACTCGTGAACCACACCGTCTATTTCAACAGCGGTAATGGCATAACCCGGGATCGAGGACAGCATAATACGACGTAATGCGGTACCAACGATTTGAGCGTAATGAGGTTCAAACGGCTCAAGGATGACGCGGTATGCGTTTAGGCCTACACTCTCAACATCCTTGATGTTTGCTAATAGAGAATCCTTTGTCTGATCCAAAATCGCATCCTCGCGGAAATAAAAACATCACAAGGCAGGGAACCTGCGTCCCCTGCCCTTTTGTGTAATTATTAAGCCTCAGCAGAATCCTTATTGTCTTCTACTTCAGCCTGCTGTGGACGATCAACCAGCATAATAAAAGCCATCTGAGCCTGATCACCGGCGCGCAGACCGCACTTTAAAATACGGGTATAACCACCTTTACGTTCAGCAGATAATTTACCTACTACAGTAAAGAGTTTGTTTACCACAGCATCGTCGCGCAGAGCAGCGAAAGCCTGACGGCGATGAGCAACAGAGTCAACCTTAGCTAAAGTAATCAGAGGCTCAGCAAAACGACGCAGTTCCTTTGCCTTAGGCAGAGTGGTCTTGATTACTTCAAACTTGAACAGAGCGTTGGCCAGGTTGCGGTACAGCGCTGCACGATGAGCAGCGGTACGGCCGAAATGACGGCCACTTAAACGATGACGCATGTCTTATTCCTTCAATTAATTAATTCTTCGGTGGTAATCTGACAATTCCCGGAGGCGGCCAGTTGGCAATTCTCATGCCAAGAGAGAGACCTCTCTGAGCGAGCACATCCTTAATTTCAGTAAGAGATTTCTTACCAAGATTAGGAGTTTTAAGCAACTCAACTTCGGTACGTTGTACGAGATCGCCGATATAAATGATATTCTCAGCCTTAAGACAGTTTGCAGAACGCACAGTCAGCTCAAGATCATCAACCTGCTGCAGTAAAACAGGATCAGGAAGAGGAGGAGCTGATGGGGCCATAGTGTGCTGAGTCAGATCTTCCTTATTGATGATGTTACCGATACTGTCACGCAGCAAATCAGCACCGCGCATCAGCACTGCATCAGGAGATACAGAACCATCAGTTTCAAGATCAATAACGAGTCTATCCAAATCAGTACGCTGTTCCACACGAGCTGATTCTACTTCGTAGACGAATCTGCGAACTGGGCAGTAATTGGCATCAATGAGGATGTCACTTGCGTCAGAAGATGGCAGATGTTCATCAGAAGCTACCATGACATAACCACGGCCAGAATTGACGCGTAACTTTAAAGAAAGTTTGGCGTCAGCACCTACTAAAGTGCAGATCCTAGCATCAGGGTCAGCAACGGTAACACCTTCAGGACACTGCAGGTCAGATCCTTTGACCTCACCTTCACCTTTCTTCTCAACTGTGAGCCAGACAGGATCAGTTAAAAATCTTTCGGAGCTAAGTGGAAGAGCCTTCAAATTCATGATGACTTCCGCAATGCTCTCCTTGAGATCTTTTTTAACACTGTACTGGTCTTTTACTCCTTCCATGCGAAAAGCATCAACAGCACATCCGACCATGGTTCTGAGTAAAATGCCACTTAAGGCTACACCGAGAGTATTACCAAACCCGCGTTCAAGAGGCTCGAGCACCAGACGTGCTCTATTCTCTGAAAGTTCGGTATAGTCTACCGGCTTAGGCTTTAACAGTTCATTTACAGACACTGGAGAGTCCTCTCAAAATATCAGCGGTTCAACAATTGCCTAATTACTTGGAGTACAACTCAACAATGAGCTGTTCCTTGATGTCAGCAGGTAAATCAGCACGCTCCGGCAGAGCCTTGAAGGTGCCTTTCATATTATCCTGATCAACATCAATCCAGGTTGGCTTGACTGCACGCTGACCTGAAAGATCCAGAGCGGCCTTGATACGGGTCTGCTTCTTGGCTTTCTTGCGAACAGCTACAACATCAGTTGGCTTAACCTGATAAGAAGGAATGTTTACAACGTGATCGTTTACAGTGATAGCTTTGTGGCTAACGAGCTGACGAGCTTCCATACGGGTTGAACCAAAACCCATACGGTATACAACATTGTCAAGACGGCACTCCAGAAGCTGTAACAGGTTTTCACCAGTGTTACCAGACATTCTGGCAGCTTTCTTGTAGTAATTACGGAACTGACGTTCCAAAACACCGTAGATACGACGAACTTTCTGCTTTTCACGCAGCTGCATGCCGTAATCAGACAGACGTGGTTTATTCGCACCATGCTGACCAGGAGCAGTATCTAACTTGCACTTGGTATCAATAGCGCGTACGCCAGACTTCAAAAATAAGTCAACACCTTCGCGGCGGCTTAATTTCAGAGCTGGGCCAGTGTATTTTGCCATTTATCTTTCTCCACAAATCAATACTCGAAGGTTAAACACGACGCTTTTTAGGCGGACGGCAACCATTGTGAGGGATTGGGGTTACATCAGTAATATTGGTGATCTTGTAACCCTGTGCATTTAAAGCACGGATTGAAGACTCACGGCCTGGACCTGGACCCTTTACTAAAACTTCGAGATTCTTAACACCATATTCCTTGGCAGCCTCACCAGCACGCTCTGCTGCAACCTGGGCAGCATAAGGAGTTGATTTACGGGAACCACGGAAACCTGAACCGCCGGCAGTAGCCCATGAAAGGACGTTACCCTGACGATCAGAAATAGAAACAATGGTGTTATTGAAAGATGCATGGATGTGAGCTACGCCATCAGCAATCTGCTTTTTGGAGCGTTTGCCACGAGATGCACGTGGAGCGGCAGCTTTCTCAGCTGCTGGTGCTGCTTCAGCTGGAGCTGCAGCGGCAGTCTGGGTTTTAATTTCTTCAGCCATCATTACCTCTTATTTCTTGATGCTCTTACGTGGGCCCTTACGGGTACGTGCATTAGTCTTGGTACGCTGACCGCGGACAGGAAGTCCACGACGGTGACGAAGACCACGGTAAGAACCTAGGTCAATAAGACGTTTGATATTCATAGAAATCTCACGACGCAGATCGCCCTCTACAGTGAATTTGGCAACTTCGGCGCGGATCTTCTCAACTGAAGCTTCGTCAATATCTTTAAATTTAACTGAAGGATCAACTCCTACGGCAGCGAGAATGTCGCGAGCACGGGTAGGGCCGATACCGAAGATTGACTGCAAAGCAATCTCGGCAACCTTCTGATCTGGCACATTAATGCCGGCAATACGGGCCACTATCTTCTCCTAGATAAAGAGTTAGGGTTTAACATATGACCACCGCAAAGCCCGTTAAATGGATACGCGGCAGTCCGTTATAGTGCACATTGGCATTTGATACTATGAGGTTTCCCCCATGAAGTGTTTCTAATTAAGCTATTAAGTTTAACAAGAAAAAAACTAATCAGTGATTAGCCTCGACCGACAGTATCATACGGTCTAAATTCTGTCAGAACGGCACCGAAGGTCGTCCGGTGCCGTAAAACTGTATGATTATACAGATTTTGAAAACCTCAGTCAACAAGAACTGAGGCAAACACATTAGCCCTGACGCTGTTTGTGTTTAGGATTTGAACAGATAATGCGGACTACACCGTGACGACGCACAACTTTGCAGTTACGGCACATCTTTTTAACTGAAGCACCAACTTTCATTTTAATCTCCGAAAATTCAACAATGCTTAACGACCATAATTTCTCAGGTTGGCCTTGCGCATGATATCACCATACTGCTGGTTCATCATGTGACTCTGCAGCTGAGCAACAAAGTCCATACTGACTACCACGATAATCAGTAACGAAGTACCGCCGAAATAGAACTGAACATTAAACCAGTTCATCAGCAGCTGAGGAACCAGACACACAAGAACCATATAAATGGAACCTGAAAGAGTCAGACGGGTCATAACCTTATCAATAAAACGTGCTGTCTGTTCGCCCGGACGAATACCAGGAATAAAGGCACCACTCTTCTTCAGATTTTCAGCAACCTCACGGGGATTAAATACCAGTGCGGTGTAGAAGAAAGTAAAGAAGATAATTGCCGCAGCATACAGCAGTTCATACAGTGGCTGCCCCGGCTGCAGGAAGAGAGAAATCTCCTGAAGCACATTGGCAACGACATTGTCGCCCTGACCAAACCAGGAAACAACAGTACCCGGAAACAGGATAATTGATGAGGCAAAAATCGCCGGAATCACACCTGACATATTGATCTTCAGCGGCAGTGTTGTACGCGGCTGTGAATAAATACGGTTACCCATCTGGCGCTTGGCGTAGTCAATAACAATTCTGCGTTGTCCTCGTTCGACGAACACAACAAAGAAAGTTACTAAAACTACCACCACACCAATAATTAAAAGTGCAATGGTTGACAGATCTCCCTGCCTTGACTGTTCAAAGGTACGCGCAAGAGCACTTGGCAGACCCGCAACAATACCGGCAAAGATGATAAGGGAAATACCGTTTCCGATACCTCTCTCGGTAATCTGTTCACCAAGCCACATCAGCAGCATGGTTCCGGTAACCAGAGATATAGTAGTTACAAAATAGAAACCAAAGCCAGGATTATCAACAAGACCAGGCATCATATTAGGGATACCTGTAGCTATACCGATTGCCTGAATGGCTGCTAGGAACAGCGTAGACACACGGGTATACTGAGTGATCTTACGTCTGCCTGATTCGCCTTCCTTGCGCAGTTCAGCCAGATTCTTGTTAAGAACCGCCAGAAGCTGGATGATAATGGCCGCAGAGATGTATGGCATGATTCCCAGTGCCAGGACAGATGCACGAGACAATGCACCGCCTGAGAACATGTTGAACATGCCAAGGATGGTTCCGCTCTGTTCATCGAAAACCCTCTGCAGAACATCGGCGTTTACACCAGGTACCGGCACGTAAGAACCAAGTCTGAACATGACGAGACCGATAAACACGAAAAGAAGACGGGACCTGAGTTCTCCGTTTCCGGATTTGCTCTTTTCAGCCATCTCGCGACTTCTGTCAAATAGTGATTTTCTGGCCATGCAAAACCTCTTTAAGGCGCCTTACGGCGCCTGTGCTTTAAGTTATTTAGAAGCTGCTTTCTTGGCTGCCTTCTGTTCAGCAGTCTTCTTGGCAGGCTTCTTAATGCCTTCAGCGGCAAGCTTATCCTCACGGGACTTCTGCTTGGCGGCAGAGCGTTTAGCAGAAGCAGCAAGACGCTGTGCGGCTTCATTGATGTAATCGGCAACCTCTACAGTACCGCCAGCAGCCTCAATGGCAGCCTTGGCACCACGAGTGCAACCAACACCCTTTAAGGTAATCTTCTTAGTGAAGTTAGGTACCGGTGAGAGCACAACCTTAACAAACTGGATCTTCTGAGTAATCAGACGAGCCTTGATAAGGGCCTCACGGTCAATTACATCACCTTCAACACGATTTAAATCGTTTAAGGTAACTTCTGAAGTCAATGTTGCCTTCTTGGACCAGAAGCCGAATTTTGGCAGTCTGATCTTCATTGGCATCTGACCGCCTTCGAAGCCAGGACGCTTGTGGGCGCTCTTACGGGCGCCAGCGCCTTTCACACCACGACCACAGGTCTTGCCAAGACCTGAGCCAATGCCACGGCCAACACGTACGTGTTTGCGGCGGGAGCCTTCAGCAGGCTGTAAAGTATCAAGACGCATGACTTACTCCTCGACCTTGACCATATAGCTAACTTTATTAATCATTCCGCGTACTGAAGGAGTATCTTCGAGCTCAACAGTATGACGGATATGACGCAGGCCCAGTCCTTTGATAGTAGCAATATGCTTCGGTAAACGACCGATAGTACTCTTGGTCTGGGTAACTTTGATGGTTTTCTTCTCAGCCATTTCTTACTCCAGAATTTCCTTTACGCTAAGACCACGCTTTGCAGCAACAGCCTCAGGGGTACGCATAGATACCAGAGCAGCAACGGTTGCACGCACAACATTGATTGGGTTGGTAGAACCGTAAGCCTTAGCTAAAACGTTACGAACACCGGCTACTTCGAGAACAGCACGCATAGCACCACCGGCAATAATACCGGTACCTTCTGATGCTGGCTGCATATAAACCATAGAACCAGAATGTTCACCCTTTACTGAATGGAACAGTGTGCCATTATTCAGGGTAATACCATAATTTACATTACGGCGAGCCTGTTCAATAGCCTTCTGAATTGCAGCTGGAACTTCACCAGCCTTGCCGTAACCGAAGCCAACGCGGCCTTTACCGTCACCGACTACAGTCAGAGCGGTAAATGAGAAAATACGACCACCTTTAACTACTTTGGCTACACGATTAACAGCAACTAATTTTTCCTGCAGCTCGCCTGCCTGAGTTTCATCTTTGTGTTGCATTTGCTTCACTCCTAGAACTTAAGGCCGGCTTCACGGGCAGCTTCAGCTAATGCTGCGACACGACCGTGATACTGATAGCCTGATCTGTCAAAAGCGACAGTTTCAACATTTGCGGCTTTAGCACGTTCTGCAACGGCCTTGCCAACAACCTTGGCAGCTTCAATATTGCCAGTGTATTTAAGATCTTTTGCGAGATCTTTTTCCAAAGTGCTGGCAGTAACGAGCACATGGTTATCATTGCTGATAATCTGAGCGTAAATATGACGCGGAGTACGGGTTACCACGAGACGGTTTACACCCAGCTCATGCATCTTGGCGCGTGACTTGGTAGCACGGCGGATGCGGGCAGCTTTCTTATCAAACATGGTACATCACCCTTTATTTCTTCTTGGCTTCTTTAATGTGGACAACTTCGTCAGCAAACCGAATACCCTTGCCCTTATAAGGCTCAGGAGCACGATACTTACGAATGTTGGCAGCAACCTGACCGAGTAAAGCTTTATCGTAGCCCTTGAGCACGATGTCATTCTGAGTTGGAGTCTCAGCAGTTACCCCCTCAGGAAGGGCATAATCAACCGGGTGAGAAAAACCTAAAGTCAGACCTAAGGTCTTACCCTTGGACTGAGCACGGTAACCAACACCGACAAGCTTCATCTTGATCTCGAATCCCTTGTCAAGGCCGTGAACCATGTTGTTCAGTAAAGCACGGGTGGTGCCTGACTGCATGTTAGCCTCTTTGGATTCAACAGCCTGCTCAACTTTGAGGCTGTTATCAGCACAAGTGACTTTAACAGTTGGGTGAACATTGAGTTCCATCTGTCCTTTCTTGGACTTGACAGAAACTTTCTGGCCGTCGATTGACACTTCGACGCCCTGAGGAATAGCAATGCTTTCCTTAGCAATACGTGACATGTCTATCTCCTATTATGCGACGTAGCAAACTACTTCGCCGCCCAGGCCGTCCTTACGGGCAGCACGGTCAGTCATTAAACCCTTGGAAGTGGAAATAACCGCAATTCCAAGGCCGTTCATAATACGTGGCAGATCTTTGCATCTCTTGTAGATACGCAGACCAGGACGTGAAACGCGCTGAATCATCTCAACAACCGGTTTGCCTTCATAGTATTTGAGGCCGATTTCCAGCACTTTCTTAACGTCACCGTTTTCAGAAACGGAAGCAATATAGCCTTCCTTTAAAAGCAGATTGGCAATAGCAACTTTCTGCTTAGAAGATGGCATGGTTACGGTAACTTTGCCAGCAGCCTGGCCGTTACGGATACGGGTAAGTAAATCCGCAATCGGATCTTGCATCATGTGTATGTCTCCTCTTACCAGCTGGCCTTGTGCAGACCTGGGATCTCACCGCGCATCATATGCTCACGGAGCTTGATGCGGCACAGACCAAACTTGCGCAGATAACCGTGCGGACGGCCAGTCTCTGAACAGCGGTTACGCTGACGGGATGGACTAGAATCACGTGGCAGGGCAGCTAATGCCATTACTGCAGCAAAACGGTCTTCATCAGAAGACGATACGCTTGAAATAATTTTTTTGAGATCTTCACGCTTTGCACGATATTTTTCAGCAAGGCGCTTTCTCTTAAGATCTCTGTTTTTCATTGAAGTCTTAGCCATAAGGTACGTCCTCGCTTAATTAGTTGGCCTGAGCACGGAATGGGAAGTTAAATGCCTCAAGAAGAGCACGTCCTTCGTCATCAGTCTTTGCCGTAGTAGTGATAGTAATGTCAAGGCCGCGAACCGCGTCAACCTTGTCATAATCAATCTCAGGGAAAATGATCTGCTCACGTACACCCATGGAATAGTTTCCTCTGCCGTCAAATGATTTTGCAGATAAACCACGGAAATCACGAATACGTGGGATTGCGATCACGATTAAACGCTCGAGGAACTCCCACATGCGCTCACCGCGCAGGGTTACCTTGCATCCAATTGGATAGCCTTCACGAATATGGAAGCCCGCTACAGACTTGCGAACCTTGGTGATGAGAGGCTTCTGACCGGCAATTGCAGTCATATCGCGTGCAGCATTTTCAAGAATCTTCTTGTCAGCTACAGCTTCACCAACACCCATATTGAGGGTGATTTTCACAATCCGAGGGACTTGCATGACTGTTTTGTAACCAAATTTTTCAGTTAAGGCTTTGATTACTTCCTGCTTGTACTGATCATGCAGTTTCGCCATCGTTATTACTCCTGTAAATTACTTGGCACTAGAAGGGATAACTTTACCGTTGGACTTGAAGAAACGAACTTTCTTACCATCTTCAATACGGAATCCAACCTTATCAGCCTTCTTAGAATCTGGGTTGTAAATTGCGACGTTAGAAATGTCGATTGGCATCTCTTTATCAACAATACCGCCCTCAATACCAAGGTTAGGGTTAGCTTTCTGATGCTTTTTGTGAACATTACGTCCTTCCACCAGCACCTGGTGTTTCTCGGTTAAGACCTTGGTGACCTTACCAGTCTTGCCTTTGTCTTTACCGGTAATGACGATTACTTCGTCGTTGCTGCGAATTTTAGCTGCCATATATATACCCCTTAGAGTACCTCAGGAGCCAGAGAAACGATCTTCATGAACTGTTCGGTACGTAATTCACGGGTAACAGGTCCGAAAATACGAGTTCCAATTGGCTCGTGCTGTGAAGTCAGTAGAACTGCAGCGTTGCTGTCAAAGCGAATAAGAGAACCATCAGGACGGCGTACACCCTTTTTGGTACGTACGACAACTGCGTCTACTACATCGCCCTTCTTAACTTTGCCACGTGGGATTGCGTCTTTGACTGACACCTTGATGATGTCGCCAATGCCGGCATAACGACGGTGAGAACCACCTAATACCTTTATGCACATAACGGCACGCGCACCTGAGTTGTCGGCAACGTCAAGCATGCTTTGCATCTGGATCATTTGTAAATGCTCCGGTTAATAAAAAACAACTTTCATGCCACGATGACACGAAAGGCGGTTTAAGATATCACAAATAAAACAAGACCGCAAGTCTTCTTAAGCCTGCGGTCTCAAATTAATTGTGGGTTTAGGCTTTCTGGCCTTTCTCAATGACGCTTACCAGTTTCCAAGCAATGGTCTTGGCTACTGGACGGCATTCACAGATTTCCACAACATCGCCAGTCTTGGCAACGTTTTCTGGATCAGCTACATGGAACTTGGTAGTACGAGTAACGATCTTGCCGTATACCGGATGGGTAACACGACGATCAACTGCAACTACGCAAGCCTTCTGCATTTTGTCGCTTACTACGCGGCCGCGGAGGGAGCGAGCAGCTTTCTCAGTATTCTGTACTTCAGACATTTCACTCTACCTCTTACTTAGCGCTTTCTGCGAGTTTCTCAGAAAGCACAGTGTTAACACGGGCGATATCGCGACGAACCTTTCTCACGTTATCAGTCTGCTGGAGACGACCAGTCTTTAACTGGAAACGGAGATTAAACTGTTCGCGGTGAAGACCAGAGAGCTCGCTCTTCAGTTCTTCAACGGACTTCTTACGTAACTCACTAGTCTGCATTAGATCACCTGCTTACGAACAAAAGTGGTGGTAACTGACAGCTTAGCTGCAGCAAGACGGAAAGCCTCGCGAGCAACTTCTTCTGAAATGCCGCCAATTTCAAACAGCACACGACCCGGCTGAATAGGAGCAACCCAGTATTCAACGGTACCCTTGCCTTTGCCCATACGAACACCCAGAGCTTTCTGAGTAATTGGCTTGTCAGGGAACACACGGATCCAAACCTTACCTTCACGTTTCATTTCACGGGTGAAAGCACGACGGGCTGCTTCAATCTCACGGGCAGTAACTTCACCACGTGAGGTAGCCTTCAGACCGAACTCACCGAAAGAAACGGTGGAACCTGCGTATGCCAGACCTTCGTTGCGACCCTTCTGAGTCTTACGATATTTGGTACGTTTAGGTTGTAACATTCTTTATTGTCCTCCCTTACTGTGCAGCCTTATCAGCAGCTGGGGCTTCTTCAGCCTTGTCAGCAGCCTTGGCGCCACGACGGCCACGACCAGTACGGGCAGTCGCATCATCACGACGGTGACGACGGCCAGCTGGAGCAACAGCACCCTTGGTACGGTCATCTGCAGTATTCTCTTCAGTGGCAAGTGGCAGTTCGCCTAAGATCTCACCCTTGAAGATCCATACCTTAACGCCGATAACACCATAGGTGGTTACAGCTTCTGACAGAGCATAGTCAATGTCTGCACGAAGAGTGTGAAGAGGTACGCGACCTTCACGCAGCCACTCGGTACGGGCGATTTCAGCACCGCCGAGACGACCGGAAACCTCAACCTTAATGCCCTTAGCGCCAACACGCATAGCGTTCTGAATGGCCTTCTTCATGGCACGACGGAACATTACACGGCGTTCAAGCTGAGAAGCAATAGAATCAGCAACCAGCTTGGCATCAAGATCAGGCTTTCTGATCTCACTGATGTTAACCTGGGCAGGAACTCCTGCTATAGCTGAAATCTTCTGGCGAAGCTTTTCAACATCCTCACCCTTCTTACCGATAACAATACCTGGACGAGCAGTGCAGATGGTAACTCTGATGCTCTTTGCAGGACGATCGATAACGATCTTTGATACAGAGGCATTCTTAAGTTCAGAAGTAAGATACTTACGGACTTCAGAATCGCTCTTAATGTTGGCTGGAAAATTCGCGCTTGAGGCGTACCAGACCGAGGAATAAGGCCTGGTAATGCCAAGTCTGATTCCAATTGGGTTAATTTTCTGACCCATTTGTTACTCCTGATTACGATCAGCGACAAATACAGTAATGTGAGAGGTACGTTTCACAATACGGTCAGCACGGCCTTTGGCACGTGGCATGATACGTTTGAGTGAAGGACCCTCGTCCACCATGATCTTTGATACTACGAGAGTATCAATATCCATGGACTGATTGTGCTCAGCGTTAGCTACTGCACTCAACAGAGCCTTACGAACCAGGACTGCTGCCTTGCGTGGGCTGAACTTGAGTAAATCAAGGGCTTTCTGTACAGGTAAACCTCTTACCTGGTCAGCAACCAGACGAGCTTTCTGGGCAGAACTGCGTGCGTAACGATGTACGGCTTTAACTTCCATCATCTACTCCTTAAGCACTAGGTGTTGAAGCCTTGGCATCAGCGTGACCATGGAAAGTACGAGTAGGAGCGAATTCGCCCAACTTGTGTCCAACCATGTCATCAGAAATGAACACCGGCACATGCTGACGACCGTTATGAACCGCGATGGTCATACCAATCATTGCCGGAATAATTACTGAACGACGTGACCAGGTCTTGATTGGCTTCTTGTCGCCGCTCTTTGAAACCTGCTCAACCTTCTTCAGCAAGGACTCATCAATAAATGGGCCTTTCTTCAGAGAACGTGGCATTTTATATCCTCGCTTATCGATTAACGGTGATGAACAATGTACTTCTCAGTACGTTTGTTCTTACGGGTCTTGAAGCCCTTGCATGGGGTTCCCCATGGTGAGCAAGGCTGAATACCCTTGTTACGGCCTTCACCACCACCATGTGGATGGTCAATTGGGTTCATTGACATACCACGAACGGTAGGACGTACACCGCGCCAGCGCTTGGCACCGGCTTTACCATACTGAGCCAGCATATGCTCGCCGTTACCTACTTCACCGATAGTTGCACGGCAGGAAGCAAGAACACGACGCATTTCGCCTGAACGCATACGCAGGGTTACATAGCCGCCTTCACGAGCCAGAACTTCACAGTAAGTACCAGCTGAGCGAGCAAATTTTGCACCGGCACCAGGGAAGAGCTCAACAGCATGGACGGTAGAACCGAGTGGAATATTCTCGAGTGGTAAAGTGTTGCCAACAGAAATTGGAGCACTGGCACCAGAAACTACCTTATCACCAACATTCAGCCCCTTAGGAGCGAGAATGTAGCTGCGAGAACCGTCGGTATAAAGGATAAGAGCAATATTTGAGGAACGGTTTGGATCGTACTCAATACGCTCAACCACAGCCTCAACACCATCTTTCTGGCGTTTGAAGTCTACAAGACGATACTTCTGCTTGTGACCGCCACCGATGTGACGAGTGGAAATGTGACCATAATTGTCACGACCACCAGTTTTGCGCTTCTCAACTACTAAAGAAGCAACTGGCTTACCCTTCCACAGGCCAGGGGTCTTAACCTGAACAACGTGACGACGTGCTGGGGAGGTTGGCTTTGCACTAATAACTGCCATTATTTACTCTCCTTCTTCTCTTCCTGAGAGCCAACAGTCTCAAAATCAATATCAGTGCCCTCTGGGAGAGTAACATAAGCCTTCTTCCAGTCTGAACGCTTGCCAATACCGTGAACAGTACGACGGGATTTACCCGGCATATTGGCAGTATGAACAGAAGCTACCTTAACATTGAAAATCTTTTCAACAGCGGCCTTAATCTCTAACTTGGTTGCATCAGGCAGTACCTTGAACACTACAGTGTTGTTAGCCTGTGCACCGGTGCTCTTCTCAGAAATAACTGGAGCAGTCAGAATGTTCATTAAACGGGCTTCTTTCATTTGAGCAACTCCTCAACCTTTTTAACGGCTGCAGAGGTCATCAGAACCTTGTCAAAGCCGATGAGATTATAAGGATTGAACTCGCTGGTGCCAGGCTGGCAAACGAGAACTCTGTATAAGTTGCGTGAAGCCAAGAACAGATTCTGATCAAAAGCGTCAGTAACAATCAGTACCTGCTTGAGATCCATTTCCTTAAGTTTGCTGAGCAGAGACTTGGTCTTGTGATCAGCAATCTTCAGATCATCAACCACTAAAAGACGGTCCTGACGAACCAGCTCTGAAAGAATGCTGCGCATAGCAACGCGATACATCTTACGGTTAACTTTCTGAGTCCAGTCCTGTGGTTTGGCAGCAAAAATAGTACCACCAGCACGCCACAGTGGAGAACGGGTTGAACCGGCGCGGGCACGACCGGTACCTTTCTGACGGAAAGGCTTCTTGCCACCGCCTGAAACTTCAGAGCGGGTCTTCTGCGCTTTAGTACCAGCACGAGCGGTGCTCAGGTAAGAAACAACCACCTGATGTACCAGCGGCTCGTTGAACTCGCGGCCAAAAGTGCTCTCTGACACTTCCAGCGGCTTATCAGCGCCAATCATCTTTAATTCCATGATTCTTTTTTACCTCGGGTTAAGCTTTGACACTTGGCCTTACAATCAGATCACCGTTGTTGGCACCTGGAACAGCACCTTTAACGAGGAGCAGATTGCGATCAGCGTCGATACGGACGAGATCAAGACCCATGACAGTAACTTTCTCACTGCCCATATGGCCAAACATCTTCTTGCCCTTGAATACACGGCCTGGAGTTTGGTTCTGACCGGTTGAACCTACAACGCGGTGAGAACGTGAGTTACCGTGGGTATAATCCTGATGCAGGAAGTTGTAGCGCTTGATGGTACCAGCGGTGCCCTTACCTTTTGACTGGCCAGTGACATCTACTTTCTTGACATCTTTAAATGCGTCTACCTTGATCTCAGCACCAACCTGATATGACTCAAGTTCTGAGCTCTCAAGACGGAACTCCCACAAACCTCTACCAGCCTGAACGCCGGTTTTGGCAAAATGACCAATTTCAGCCTTGGTCATGCGGCTTGCTTTACGCTCACCAGTAGTGACCTGAATAGCATTATAGCCATCAGTATCAGCATTTTTAACCTGGGTAACGCGGTTGGCTTCTACCTGGATGACGGTCACCGGAACAGATACACCATTCTCGTTGAAAACACGGGTCATACCAAGCTTGCGGCCGATTAAACCGATTGACATTGTATTTATCCCCTATCGTTAGCGAAGGCTGATCTGAACATCCACGCCGGCAGCGAGGTCTAAACGCATCAGAGCGTCTACAGTCTTCTCGGTCGGCTCCACGATGTCTACTAAACGCTTGTGAGTACGGATTTCGTACTGATCACGTGCATCTTTGTTTAAATGTGGGGAAATAAGGATGGTGTAACGCTCCTTACGGGTAGGGAGCGGGATCGGTCCACGAACCTGAGCGCCGGTGCGCTTTGCGGTCTCAACGATTTCAGCGGTCGAATGGTCGATCAGTCTGTGATCGTAAGCTTTAAGACGGATCCTAATTCTCTGGTTCTGCATTACAGACTCCATTTATATATAAAGAACGTGCAAACACCCGCCTTCCTGTCCTTATCCAAAACAGGAGGAAGTGCTGCTTTCAACAATTCTCCCAAAATTAGGGAGAGTCTCCTCAGCCGCATCCTAACGATGTAGGGCTGGTTTTGTCAGTTACCTTCTTTTACAGAGGTGACAAAAAAGTGTGGGTATTTTACCGCAAAATTCGTCAGATTAAACACCTTTTGACAAAAAAATTTCTAATTTTTCTATCCTGTGGTTTTCAAAGAAAATTTTTCCGCAGTGGTAAAGTCAGAACCCTGCTGTTTACTGCCCTGACTCATGTGGGTCACTTGTGACCTTAACCTTGCCGTGCATGGTCATGATTTCATCTTTTTTAAGTAAGAACTGCTCTGCTCCTAATGACAGCTCTGCCTTATAATCAGGGACACCGCTTATCCCCAGAATATCGACCATGGTCTCAAAGAGCAGATCATTACTCCACACCGTATCTGTATTATTCCTAAGATGGGAGAAGAGTTCTGACCTTTGCTTTATAAACTCCTCAGTAAACCTCATTACCAGAGGTATCCTGACCATATCAAAAGAGAATTTGGTCGGATTGTGGTCGCAGACCTTACCAAGTTCCTCAGCATGATCAGACAGATAGACAAGACCGCGATAATTAGGGATCTTGCGCAGTTCTTCATCAAGACTATGCAGTACGAAATCAGTGTACCTGACGCTGTCGTCATAGGCATCCTCATTAGGATCACCACCGCTGTACGCCTTAAAGGAATCCGGCGTACGCTCCTTATAACGCTGATGACTGCCCATCAGATGAATAACGAGCAGAGCATTTGCGTCGGAGAAAATTTCAGCAGGAAGATGCTGGAGCAGAGCGCCATCATCAAAGATGCTATAGAGTCTTGAGGTATTGTTAAGCCAAAACTCCTCATCACAGGATGAGGAAATAACCGTGATAGGTGTTTCATAAACACCGTATTTTCTCTGGTTACTGAGCCAGTAAGTTTTGTAACCTGAGGCTTTGGCTATTTCAATAATGGAAAAAGCCCGGGACAATTCGATGTCGTTATACTGGTTTTTCTGACTTAAGGCATAAGACAAGGCCGGCACTGTCTGCGGAAAACTTGCGTAAGCATTTTTGAAGACCACCAGTTTGTCATCATTTTTCTTTAGAAGTTCACTTAAGAAAGGTGTGGTATCTCTTCTGTAACCATAAGCGCCCATATGATCACGATTTTCTGATTCACCCAATACAAGGACAAAAACACCACCTTCTGCCGTCTTTAGCCCCTGCAGACTGCGCAGCATCTGCTCGCGGTTTTTTGCCACCTCTTTATAGTGCTTAAACTCACTGAGCTGACGACCCGTAAAACGCAGCACGTAGGAAGCGAGATAATCGTACTGCGGCACCATCTCTAAAACTAAAAAAAGCAGATAGACAAAAAGGAAAAGACCAGAGAGAAAGCGTAAACGGAAAGGTCTGCTTTCAACTCCCTTTAGCAGTCTGAAGTTTAAATAGAGCACCGCCACTATCACAAGCAGAGCTATCCCCCAGCCAAGATTTAAGTGACTTAAAACGTATTCCCATGACTCCTGGGCATTAGTCTGAAACAGCGCCAGAATAATATCCGAGGAAATAAGTTCCCCCATCGCCAGATAATAACTCCACACTGACAAAGGGAAAAGCTGCAGCAGAGCATAGGAGCACAGAAACAGAGCCACAAACAGATAACGTGGCAGACGCAAAGGGATCTTACGCAGTATAAAAAAGATCCAGCCACTTACACTGAACAGTGTCGCCCCTAAAAAAAGAGCATTTAAAAGTTCAGTAACCCCAAGTTCAAGACTCAGCAGCGGCTTAATAAACGGCACTGACAGGTACAGTAAAGAGAAAACTCCCAACGCAGCAAGGAATCGACCAGAAAAGTTAAAAAAGGCAATGGTATAAAAGATACCCGCTGCACTTATGAGCATTACACCATAGGACCACGCGATTTTGGCATTGCCTGCCAAAATCGCGGATATCACCATGAAAAGTAGCAGAAAAACAACAAATGTTGCGCCACCAAAAACAATGAGTTTTTTCTTGTTCACTGTATTCATCCCTCAATTTCTCTGCGTGCATTATACATTTGCAATCCAATGAACACTAACCTATACTTGCGACCAGTCTTAAATTTTATTTGCTGTTCACCTTGTTATGCCTGCTGACTTCACGCTTCCTGACGACTATTTAAAAAGCACCCCTAAAAAGGAATTAACTCTGCCGGACGGATTTAACGGGGTTGTACTGCATTGCTGCTGTGCGCCCTGCTCAACAGCCGTACTCGAGTGTCTGCTCTTTTTTGGCATAAAACCTGTACTGTTTTTCTATAATCCCAATATTCAGCCCAAGGCTGAATATGAAAAACGCCGTGAAGAATGGCTACATCTTGCCAACCTTTTAAAACTTGAGGCAGTAAACGGCGATTACGATGTAAGAGAATGGCTTCTAAAGACCAAAGGTCTTGAGCATGAACCTGAGCGAGGGCTACGCTGTGATGTCTGCTTTACGCACCGTCTTACAGTGACCGCCTCTTTTGCCAAAAGTCGTGGCATCACCTACTTTACAACCACTCTTGCCACATCAAGATGGAAAAACAAGGCTCAGGTTGACCGAGCAGGTTTTAAAGCACAGGACTGCGTGAAAGGTACAAAATACTGGGATTTGGACTGGCGAAAGAACGGCCTTGTTTCAAGACGGTATGAACTGGTCAAAAAAATCGGCTTCTACAACCAACTCTACTGTGGCTGCCTCTTCAGTAAAGACGAGGCTCAGGGTTACCTCAAAAAGGACAGAGACACCACCATCCGTTTCAAACTAGGCTGCGTACCAGATAATCTAGTTACATCCTCATCAAAAACCGATCATCTTCCGCAGACATAATCTTGTATCCTTAAGCATCCGATCCGGTACATCGAATCTGAACGCCAGTGGACATTGTGTAAGACATTGATAGTCGTAAGCGTTGCCTGCTTAGTTGTGGTTAAAACAGGAAGCTCGGTTACTTGGAGCCGAGTTCACTGTTTCACAAACCAAAACTCCATCAGTTTTCAGTAAGATTACCTAGTGAAACAATCTCACAGCTCTTTTTAGCAAAACCGATACCTAGACCGTAGACTTTTTTATATCTGCTGGCGATGAATTTAGAGGCGTAGTCTTTCCTGGTAATCTGCTTGGTGGCATCCGTTGCCGCATCATAACAGTCAGCAAGTTCGGTGGCCTTTTTTAACTCGAGAATACAGGCGGTTTTGGTATCAAAGTTATCAAGGATAATATCGGAAAAACCGTCTCCGCTTTCTACCTCTTCGTGATACCCGATACTTTTAACTGCACAGGCAAGGCCTAATACGCCCGTCATAAAACCGTGATAGTAAAACTCACTGCCACTGTTTCTGATACTTAAAAACTCTTTTAACATGGTACCTATCAGAGATTGAGCCTCTTCAGTCTTATTCTCCATTAAGAGGTCAACAAGGGTCATGGCCTGATTGAACCAGTAGGGATTGTTTCTGCCATAAAGGTCATCCTGTTTTTCCCTAAAGCAGGAGAGTACTTCTTTATTAGGGATTCTGATTTTTACCTCACTTAAGAAGTCTGCATCATCAGCATAGGTGACATAACCGGTATGCAGCATCAGAGTCATGAAGACATCAAAACTTACTCCTAGACGTAGGTCTGGATAGGTAGTAAATTCCTTTAGCGTTATAGGGACGATATTGCCATCAAGCAGTTGCTGCAGTCTGGTGATATTTTCTGCATCATGTGCTTCCATGCTGTTTTTGGTAAACAGAGTAATAAGGTCATTGCCGCTGGTGTTGACCCAGAAAGGCTTCGGTCTGGTATCACCGCCATGCAGCGCTTCATCAGCGTAACTTACCAGACTCCACGGGCAGAAGACATGATTTTTACCAAAACGGTAACCGTCATACCATTCTTTAACCTCACACTCTTTATCAGATAAACCGCAGTCAGAGAGAAGTTTTAGGGTTTCA
>JAGBLM010000005.1 GCA_017635415.1 Succinivibrio sp.
CACTTGACCACACCTGGGACAAGTCCTGGAGGTATTGCGTGGGTCAACTTTGATAAGAATTCCACCTTTGAGTTTTAACTTATATTCAAGCTGCCTTACCAACTCTCCTAAACCTTCCTCAAGTATGGAGCGATTCAATCTTGATTTAGCCCTGACATTGCTGCCAAGCTCAGACAATACATAGAACAACAAAAAACACCTGATTAGTATGGCGCCTTATATCCCCGCCCTAAAGGGCAGGGGTTTACGGCGCCTTTTAATAAAACTACCATTTTTTCTTGTCGCCAAAAATTTCGTCCATCTCTTTTGATTCCTGATTTTTCGGCTTCTGTGCACTTTCTTTTTTCTTTTTCAGCGAGTTGCTTTCGGCATCAAGACCGGAGCGCAGCTGAGTCAGTAAATCCTGTTTTTCTGTAATCCAGCCATCCTTAACGCCGGTCTTCTGGATTACTTCAAGTCCTTTTGAAATTAACTGTCTGCAGGTTCCGAACTGATGAAGTCTCTTCATTTCGAGAACCTTCTGGATGAGGTTGGAGATATTAACCTTCATGACCAGTACATACAGACGGCGGTCTTCTTTCTGAATATCAGAAGGATTAAGGGGAATACCGGTTTTGATTTCGGTTTTCAGAATACTGCGTAATCTACGTATGGCTCGCAGCTGATTGACTGCCATAGTGTCATTTTCCGGAGGTCTGAACGCAATGGCATCGTGGTATTTTGTTTTTATCTCAGAGATGATTTTTTCTTCCTCTGCCATTCGCTCTCTGACCACAGGGATATTCTTAGGATCGAGCATTCTCTTTTTGAGGGCTCTTACGATTCTGTAGTGAAGTACCAGCACAAGGGTTCGTGAGTAGGGCAGCTGATTCTGATTGAGCAGCAGTTCCTCTGTTTCCGCAATAATGTTATGGGCGTGATTCATGATCAGTCGCAAGTCCTGCTCACGGCGGGCTGCATAATCACTAAACATGTTTACTATGATAAGCAGAAACGTCGCTAAGACGATAAATATAACTGCAATTGTAATAAACATAGTTGTCCTAACAAAAACACCTGTCTTGTCTGATCTTTCACTGTCCTGTACCGTTATTAACGGCATAACTCTCCGATGTCTGAGAGGAATATGCAGTAGAAAAGCTGAAAATATCAGCCATCTAAAACGGCACTATAGTGCTTATTTCTTCATTTTACAACAAGATAGCTTTTCATGGCTTCTTAGAAATAACCATATTATCTGGTATAAGATAACAAACTTCCTTATTTACCAACAATATCATTTTAACAAAAGATAGAAAATTACTTTTTTTGCTAGATATGAAACAGGTCAAAGAGTGAATACAGCACAAGTAAAATAGTCGGTTGTCTTAACAAGGCGTCCTTGCAGATTCTTTTGCTCAGAACACTCTGTATTTTTGAACCTTGCTTAAGCTTTCGTGCAATGTTACTGACATATTCCGGTGACAGAGGCTATAATTGACAGAGCAGTTTTTTGCTTTAAAAAAACTTACTTTACGTAATTTTAGGAACGAACACATGAGCACTTTAATTAAAACCCAGGATTTCATTGATTCCATCTTTGAAGCTCTACAGTTTATTTCATACTATCATCCTCGTGATTTCCTCAAGGCCATGAAACGTGCTTACGACATTGAGCAGAATCCGTCTGCCAAAGCCGCTATTGCTCAGATTCTGGTCAACTCCAAGATGTGCGCAACCGGTCACCGTCCTTTGTGTCAGGATACCGGTGCAGTCACCTGTTTCGTCAAGATCGGTATGGATGTCCGTTTTGAGGGAGATATGACCGTCCAGGAAATGGTTGATGAAGGAACCAGACGTGCATACTGTTTTGAGGATAATCCTCTGCGCAAGTCTATTCTTACAGATCCAATCGGTGCTCGTGTAAATACCAAGGACAATACTCCTGCCGTAGTTCATATTGAGATGGTAAAAGGCAATAAGGTCGAAGTTGCCATTGCTTCAAAAGGTGGCGGGTCCGAGAACAAGACTCACCTGAAGATGCTCAATCCGTCAGATTCAATTGTTGATTATGTATTAAGCGAAATCCCTCACATGGGTGCCGGATGGTGTCCTCCGGGAATTATCGGTATCGGTATCGGTGGTACCCCTGAAAAATCAGCTATCCTTGCCAAGGAGTCATTAAATGATCCTATTGATATTCAGGAACTGATCGCTCGTGGTCCGAAGACTTCAGAAGAAAAACTCCGTGTTGAGCTTTATGAGAAGATCAATAAACTTGGTATCGGTGCTCAGGGACTTGGCGGTATTACTACCGTTCTTGATGTAAAAGTCAAGAGTTATCCTTGTCATGCAGTATCCAAGGCAACCACCATTATTCCTAACTGCGCTGCCACTCGTCACATCGACTTTGAGCTTGACGGCACGGGGCCTGCTAAGTTTACTCCTCCGTCACTTGATGACTATCCTGATATTGAAATTGGCGGTGCTGACGGAAATGTTAAGAGAGTCAATCTTGATACTCTCACCAAAGAGGAGATTGCCTCCTGGAAGATGGGTGAGACTCTGCTTCTTACCGGCACTATCCTGACCGGTCGTGATGCTGCCCACAAGAGAGTATGTGATCTGATTAAGGAAGGAAAGCCTCTGCCTGACGGTGTTGATTTCCATAAGAAGTTCATCTATTACGTGGGACCAGTTCCTGCAGTACGTGATGAGGTTGTCGGACCTGCCGGTCCTACCACTTCAACTCGTATGGATAAGTTTGTGGAAACCATGCTTTCGCAGACTGGTCTTTACGGCATGATCGGCAAGTCAGAGCGTGGTCCTGAGGCTATTGCTTCCATTAAGAAGCACAAGGCTGCTTATCTGATGGCCGTAGGCGGTGCTGCATACCTCGTTTCCAAAGCAATCAAGGCTGCTAAGGTTCTGGCCTTTGAAGATTTGGGTATGGAGGCAATCCGTGAATATAAGGTTGTGGATATGCCTGTTACCGTTGCGGTAGATTCAGAGGGTAACAGCATCCATGAGGTTGGTCCTAAGATCTGGTCAAAGAAGATCTCTGAAATCAACTTCAAATATGTCTGATAGTTTCAGCTCATATTAAACCGTGGGGACGCCTGCAGGTGTCCCCTTTTGCATGCCTTTTTCAGTCTGCATTTCCATTTTGTTGTCAGTTGCTGCATGTTTATCACAGATGAACAGGTAGCGAAAAATATCCTAAAGGCAGACTTGTCTCCGTCAGCGCAGGAAGTGAACTCCACAGGAAGTCAAACATTGCCAAGATGTACATGTTTCAGATAACGTGAGGCTACTGCTGCAAGCGTGGTAAGACTTTCAACCGGTGTCGGACTTAACTGAGTCTCTTTATATCGTGGGAAAAATCTTGTCAGATGCAGAGGAATATCCTTTGAGATACCTGCAATAAATCTGGCTTCAAGTTCCATCTCTTCTGAGGAGTCATTTTTCCCAGGAATAATAAGGGTTGTAATCTCGATGTGACATTGCGCCGCTGCTGTTTTTATGCAGTCAAGAGTGGTCTGAAAATCGCCCCCGGCATAACGGTAGAAATCGGCACTGAAGGCCTTAAGATCAATATTCATTGCATCAATATGCGGCAGCAGTTCACGAAGAGGTTCTCTGCAGATCTGCCCGTTGGTGACCAGCACACAAAGAAGATCTGATTCGTGCAGGAGTCTTGAGGTGTCAAGGATATATTCGTAACTGACAAGAGGCTCATTATAGGTAAAGGCGACACCGATATTGCCTAAAGACTCGTTCTTTAATTTCAGCGCCAGACTGACCAGTTCCTCCGGCATGATTTTCCTGTAGTGGGTAGAACTGTCTGCCTGAGAGATCTGATAGTTCTGGCAGAAAGGACAGCGCATGTTGCAGCCAAAACTACCCGCAGACAGGATAAAAGATCCGGGGTGAAAGTGATAAAGAGGCTTTTTTTCGACCGGGTCCAGCGCAAGTGAAGTCATCAGTCCGTAGTTTTGTGAAACAATACGGCCGTTGTCGTTTTTCCTTGCCTTACATATGCCTGTTTGTCCCTGCGCAAGAGAACAGTGGTGGGGACAAAGGGGACATTTTACTTTCTCAATGATGTCTTATTACCTCAAAACGGTACAGTTCGACCTCTTCATCAGGCATGATCCTTGCCTTCTGTTTTGCAATGGAGATCTGCTGCTGCACAGTATCAATTCCCTCAAGATCGGGGAGTAATACTCCCTGTCTGCCGCCGTTTTTTACAATTACACCGTACTTTTTAGGGTTAAGTTCACTCTCTGATTCTATGTGCTGGGGTTCAGTCAGAACATCGACACTGTAGACAAGATATGGGAGTTCATCTTCTGTTACTGGATTGACGCGGGGATCGTGCGCACAGGCTGAAACCGCATTATGCAGAATTTCTTCAGCCAAAGAAGCGCGGCAGGGCAGAATGGTGCCGATACAGCCTCTGAGTCGTCCGTTTTTCTTCAGGGAAACAAAGGCTCCTGCCTGTTTTCCCGTAAGTGAGGGGGAAAGATTCTCTGGCAGCGAGGCTTCTTCTCCTGTCCTTACGAAGTGCTCAAGACTGAACCTTGCGAGTCTTACAAACTCATCCTCATTTTTTTGTTTCTCCTGCATGCGTGTATTCTCGTACTTCAGGAACTGTTCACCTATATCGCGACTTTGTTCATTACCAGTTACTACCTCAAAGGTGGCAACACCGTAGCCAACCCCAAAAGGTCCTTCGTAGGAGAGTACACTGGCACTGATATTTCTGCGATCAAGAGCTCCTGCCATGATAATGAAGGCTCGATGACCGCATTCTGCTGCAGCATCGCAGAATTGTGGATCCATTGTCAGAATACTGAAGAAATCAGCTTCTTTAAAAGCTGTCATAATCTGTTCATCAAACTCTGGTCCCTGCTTTGCGTATCCGTAAGGTCCCGTGGAGAGAAGTTTATGAGAGAGATCTCCAGAAGCAATAACAACCACCCTGCGCTTAAGTTTGTCAGCGGTTTTCTGTATAGCCTGTCCGAGTCGGTAATGGGTAAGAAAATCAAGACCGGAAAGACCGATACGTACAACATTGACCGAAGTACTGAACTCACTTAGAAAATGCAGAGGAATCATGGTGCCATGATCAAGTGCAGGGTCTTTCTCTCCTAATGTGCCTGCATAGATACTGTCCTGTTTGCACTGTTTTTCAAGAGTATCTACGAATTCTGTGTCATAGTCACAGGAGACGGTAACGTCAGGACAGCCGAAAGTAGCAAAGGATCCGGTTGCATGGGAACCTGGGGAGATGTGGAAGTAATCTCCGTATATGATGCTGTGCGGACTTATGATGACGACCGTGTCAGGGTTAAAGCGGCAGACAAACTGCATCGCCTTACGGTAGGCATCAGTTGTGGACTGTATTTTACGTTCTTCACCTCTGCCGATCTGCGGCAGGATAATAGGCGGGTGCGGCACCGCAACAGCTGCGAGAACTGACATTGCTAATCTCCTCTGTTTCTTCCAAAAATAAACTATTTTTTCAGTTGCTGCTGTGCCTTAAAACTCATTTTGAATTACATCTGCAGAGAAAAGCATGAAGATGAGACGTTTTTTGCTGTGTAAAAATGACTCATAGTCAGAAGTGACAATCTTATGAAAAATCAAGATGATTATGACAGGAATACCTGGTCTTGCCTGTGCGGTTAAAGGCATTCGCTATCAGGAAGAGGCAGAAAACGGAGATGGCTTTTCCGATCTTATCCTTGACAGTTTTAACACTGAAACAGCCGGTATTCTAGAGCTGAAAAGAGTCACCGAACTTGCCGACTGTTATGATGCGGCATTGGATGCCACAAAGCAGATTAACATAAAAGACTATGCTTCCAGGTTCGTATCCTTACGATATAAGAAAGTTTACGGTATAGGTATCGGTTTTGCCAAAAAAAGCTGTGAGATGGTCTCGTTAGGTAATCTTGTGGAGAAGAATTCCTGGTGTTCATCTCAGATGTTAAGAGGGCACTTTTAACTTCAGACCTGAACATGAAGAGTTCACCTTTCTGTTCCTGTGTTAAAATTTTTTTAAAGAAACAGAAGAGAGGCTCTTATGAAGAAGGATGCACTGTTCCTGACAGGCTGTGAGGATTTTCCAAGATTCATTGAGGAGAATGCCTACTATGTTGATAAGACCTCATATCTTAAATATCTTTTCCTGAGTACCTCTGAAGTTAAAGTTGCTCATTTTATCCGCCCGCGACGCTTTGGCAAGACTCATAATCTGAGCATGATAAAAGAGTTTTGTAAACTCAATTATCAGACCCCGGGCGACAAATCCTATCAGCAGAAACTCTTTATCGACAACGGCAGAAACCTCGCCGTGGCAGGAGATGAATATAAAGAACTGCGTAACAAAGTCATGGGTGAATACCCCGTCATTAGTATCTCTTTTAAGGGTATAGAGGGAGGAACTTTTGCTGAGGCGGTTTCTGTTATTTTAAGAACCATTGCCGATACGTACAGGAAGTTCCTTTTTTTAGCTAACAGTAATATCCAGCCGTCAGCAGACAGGGAATCATTTCAAAAGACCTTTGATTTTTGTGTGCTGAATTATGACAAACTCTCTGACTTAAGTATGTTATCAAGAGCCAAAGCAATATGTGAATCATTTCTGCCCAATCTGGCTCAGATGCTGTATAGAGAATATCAAAGAAAGATCATAGTTATTATCGATGAGTATGATGTACCGCTGCAAAAAGCAGTAATTGCCAAAGAACCTTACTACGATGAGATGTTGGGAATCATCCGTAAGATAAGTGTCTCAACCTTCAAGCAAAATCCTGACCCGTGGCTGTACAAAGGTATTGTTACAGGCTGTCTGCGTATTGCCCACCAAAGTGTCTTCACTGATGCCAATAACTTTACCACCTATGGTATGAAAGATGAGCCTTACACTGGTTTCTTTGGCTTTACCAAGGATGAAACCTTAAAACTACTCTCTGACTGCGGACTTTCTGATAAAGAGAGTGAGGTCAAAGAATGGTATGACGGTTACCGTTTTGGTAAAAATCATGTCTTCTGTCCATGGAGTCTTATAAGTTAC
>JAGBLM010000072.1 GCA_017635415.1 Succinivibrio sp.
CTAGGTCTGGGAACCGAATCTCAGGCTCACAATTTCACTACTTTCTTCAGTGAAATTACCATATGCAGTATCAGATATATGCTCCTTGAGTTTTCAAGACGTTGCAGCAATGATGCAAGGAACTTAGGAGAACTCTTCCGCAGTACAGTAAATGAAGTTCATGAGAGCCCTTATCGTGAAGCACTAAAAACACTTCTCCTGTTGCTTGATGAACTACCATCCGATCTGGTTAAAGAAGGTCTTGTCAAACCAGAGCAGAAATACAAAGTAAGAGATCTGCTCTTCAACAGACTGAATGCTTGGCTGACAGGTGTTGTTACCTACATCCGTGACTTCATATCCAATCTGAAAATGTTTAAGATGCTAAAAGTCAAAAACACATTTTGAAAGAACATAACTGACGTGAAGCCAGTCACCAAGTGCATTTACGGTCTAAGATCGAAATGCAAAAGTTGAGTAAATTAACAAGGAAATTAGTAAGTTGGTGATCCTTTGTTCACATTTATAGCAGTACTTTCAGTACGATTTGATCCTTTGCTCAATTTTTTATTGCGTCTGTATTCACGCGTACGCCCTGTATAAAATGTGACATATTTCAAATGGTGTTGTGACCATATTTGCTGAGACGTAAAACTCCGTTACGTCCTGTTCTTGCTGTAGTATTTAAAGATCAGTTCTCTTATGAAATCTAAGATTTCCGACAGATCTTCCTCTGCAAACTCAGAATCCTGGTCGACTTTTGCAATTTCGCTCAGCGATCTTAGGTCATCGAGTAACTGCGGGTCGCTGATTCTTCCCATTTTGCCCTTTTTAACATCTATAGGTAAAGATAGGGTAAGACCGTAAGCAAGGTCTGACAGTGCTTCAAGGCGATACCTTTTCAACTGTTTGTTGTCAGGGAATTTCAGGATATCCTTATCCTGTTCTTCACAGGCGATTTTACAATCTAAAGAGATCGAGGTTAATTCGGCTATCAGAGTACCTGGCAGGGGCTGGTTATCATTAAGAAATTCAGCACAGAGTTGAACGATAGAGCGCTCCTGTGGACTGAATCCTTTACTGATAAGTCCCAAAACAAAACCATACCACTGGTAGGTTTCATCGCTAATACCTGCTTTTTTCAGTCGTGAGGAGAGGTTGTTAAATTCTGCTGTTTCTGCTGGCATATTGATTTCCCGTTACTTTATATGTTTGAGATGGACTATAAAATACACTATAATTCCGAAAGCTTTTTAACAATGAGATATTTTATTATGCATCCGATGCTAAACATCGCAGTACGTGCAGCACGTGCCGCAGGCAATATTATTGCCCGTAATCTTGGTCAGGTCCCTGATCTTCAGGTTGAACAGAAACGAAAAGACGATCTGGTAACCAATATCGATCGTGAATGTGAGCAGACCATAACCAGTATTCTGCTTAAATCCTACCGTGATCACAGCATTCTGGGGGAGGAGAACGGTCTGGTCGGGGATCCTGATTCCGAATATACTTGGGTGGTAGATCCTATTGACGGTACCACCAATTTTGTTCAGGGACTTCCTCACTGTGCTGTCTCCATTGCTCTGCGTCACAATGGCAGAACCGAAGTAGGTGTCGTTTTTGATCCGATGCTTAATGAAATGTTTACTGCAGCAAGAGGAGAGGGGGCAACTTTAAACGGAGTGCGTATCCGAGTTTCGACTCGCGACAGTCTTGACGGTGCGATCATTGGTACAGCTTTCCCAACCCGTTATCGTGAGCGTATGCTTCCTTATCTTGAATTGTTTGCCCGCCTGATTTCAAATTGTGCTGATATCCGCCGTTCAGGTTCTGCCGCTCTGGATTTATGTTATGTGGCATGCGGTCGTTATGACGGTTATCTCGAACAGGGACTAAAGCCATGGGATTTTGCTGCAGGAGATCTCATTCTGTCAGAGGCAGGTGGTCTGTCAACTGACTTTATGGGTGAGCCCGGCTATGTTAAAACCGGTAATATTGTCGCAGCCAATCCTAAGGTTCTGCGCAGTTTGCTTAAGGTCTGTGATCCGCAGAATCTTCCTGCTATTCTGCGTTAATCTCATTTCCGCTAGGGCGGTCTTAAGACCGTCCGGATATCTTTTCCGTTTCTCTCCGCTGTAGCGGGCTTCTTCCGCACGTTTTCGGAGAGATTACTGTGATCTCTTGACCAGAGCTCCCAAGGTTGGTCTCACCTTTCCAAAAATATCCTTAACCTGAGCTAAGAACAGTTCTGCCGTTGCCAGACTGTCGGCAAGAGCGTTGTGAGCCTCATAAGGCGGAAAGCCGCGACGATTTCTGATTCCCGCAAGAGTGAAGTCCTGACGGAGAGATCTTGAACTGCTCATCAGATGGTGCTCAATTGCCATGGTGTCAAGAAAAACCAAAGGCAGATCAAACTGTTCTAACTTAAGGATTTTTAGCATGAAATTATATTCAATGGTTTTGCAGTGGGTGATCACTACCCCGCCGGATAATTTCTGAAACAGCCAGTTCATTGCTTCTTCCGGGTCATCGCCGTTGATTAGCTGTTCAGGGGTAATCATATTGATGACTGCCGTACTGCCTTTTATTGACCGATTAGGTTTGAGAAGACGGTGAAATGAGGAGTCAAACTCAATTCTGCCTTTACTGATGTTTAGTCCACCGATTGATAAAACCGTATCGTGCTGAAAATCAAGACCGGTTGTCTCAAAATCTATGGAGAATATTCTGCACTCATCAAGAGGTGTATTGTCTGTAGGCAGAGGCGTCTGGTATATGCTGCGAAACTTTTCAGGCAGTCTGGGATTATAAAGCGCCTTTAAGCGCTTTTTCTCAAGTTTTTCAAGTGGAGTACTAAAATGAAACATCAGAATAATCCCATGCCGCCTGAGGTAAAGCGAAATTTAGCACCAGCCTGATGGCGGGCGATGATCCTGAATGCATCCCGCAGATGATTACGCTCAAACTGACTTAATTTCTTAGGATCAATATTATTGCTCATCTCTGTCTTTTCTTTAATGGACGTAACCTGATGGTTACATCTTACTCCATTAAGGAAGGTATAAGCCTCAGCCAGTTCCCGGAATTCATCTTTTTTAAGCAGACCTTTAGTGTTTGCCGCCGCTTCAAGTCTCTGGTAGGTATCAGATGAACTGCAGCCTGCGCTCAGTCCGTACAGGCGCCCCAGTTCCACAATAAGGTTGATAGCCTGTTTTTTGATATTGAGGAACGCGTTATTCTTACCGTCTCTGGTCAGGACAAATTGTCTGAAGGTTCCCAAGGGAGGTAAAACCGAACAGGATGCGGTGCAAAGGGAGGCAAGGAAACGCTTATTCTCCCGTATTGTGTTCCTGAGGTGTTCAAGAAGTCTGGTAACCAGTTTCTGATCGCCGAAGATATAACGTATATCAAGAAATACCTGAGAATTGAGAATGGCTTCTTTATCTGTATTGGTAGTCCATTCGTTAAAGTATTCTGTCCACCTGCTGTAGCTTACTCGCCATCTCTCATTGGAGGCCATATAGTTGCCGTTACAAAGAGGGTAGCCGCACTGTTCCAGGGACTGACAGACAAATGAGGCAAGCTTTTGAAAGTACAAAGCCTCCTCCTCGTTAGGTTCCTGCTGCAGAATCATGGCATTGTCCTGATCGGAGAGAAACTGCAGTTCATTTCTTGCAAGTGACCCCGCGGCTATCCAGGCGTATGGAAATGGCGGTTTTCCGTAGAGATCTTCTCCGATTCTGAGCAGTTGCGTGGTAAAGCTGTCGGCAATACGAGACATAACCCGCTGAATGGTATGAGGCTGAATATTGCTTTCGACAAGAGTACGGAATATCTCGGCATGCTGTTTGGACAGGGAGACCAGTTTATCTGCGCTGTGCGTTATATTTATTTCCTGCAGCAGATAAACTGACTGCAACTGTGTGTTCTGCATCAGGTTATGCGTAGTTAGAATGCCTGTCAGGATACCGTTGTTCAGAACGGGCAGACATTTGACATTATGCATGATCATAAGTTCAAGAGCAGAGATCAGTGTTTTGTCAGCGTCAATTTTGACCACCTCAGGTGACATGATGCTGCTGACAGGATCATTCAGACTGATCCCTGTGGCCACGGCATGAGAGATATCACTCTTGGAAACAATACCAACGATGTCCCGCTCTTTGGTGACTAGGGCGACCTCTGTATCGGAACTGTCAATAACCTGTGCCGCATGGACGATGGAACTGCCGTCCTCTACTGTTGTTACGTCACGTTCGCAGGTCTGACCTACGGTCTTTTCATTCTGCAGTGTTGAGGACAAACCGGTACTTTGGGTCTGCTCATCGATATATTGATGAGAGCTGGACAGACGCACCCACTCTTTGGAGTTGAAGTAATTTCCGACAGCCTGATTTTTAAGGAGGAGAAACTGCAGAACCTGCTTGGGGATAAAATAGAGCAGGGTATTTTCCACGAAAATAACCTTGTAGTCGCTTTCTCCTTCCTTGTCAATCTGGGTATAGCCAAAACTGTCTCCGACACTCAAACGGGCGCGCAGGGAATTATCGGATTTGTTTATTTCCTCGACGATTCCCGCTCTGATCATATACAGTCCCGCTCCGGTCAGATTCTCATCATTAAGTTCGTCGTCAACAGAGTGATAGGAGATTTTTATGGCGGTGGCAACTGCATCCTGTTCGAGAGTGTTTAACTGTGAGAAGGGATAGGTATGCGCGATAAAATCGTAAATATTAGGTAGTAGTGACTGATCCATGACGACTTGGTCCTTATACTGACCGCCGGTAACAGGCAGTATTTTTTTGCTGTTCTACTGTATCTGTGCAGAGATGTTTAACTGCGTTTTATTCTAGCAGTCATCCTGCTGTATGTTGCTATAATTCCGCCGAGGTTATAAATAATAAGGGGATTTCCGAGAGGAAATCCCCTTATTGATGGTTTTATTTAACAGTTAAATAATCAGTCTTCATCGAACGGATCACTGTCGACCTGGGTATCAATGGCGCGGGTTGATGAGGAACTGACTTTGTTATTGTAACCTCCTGCCCTTGGTGCGTGCTCATAAGGTCTGGCCGATGACAGAGGTCTTTCCTCCGGAGTATAGGAGTAATCAACTTCCTCAAGTGCAGGCTCACTGATCCCTTCAACACCGGACAACGGAGCGTCACGCAGACCACCTGCTTTAGGTGAAGATTCATAATCGCGAGCCTGTTCTACCGGACGTTCCTGCGGAACCGTGGAGAAGTCTACGGCGTAATCCTCTCCTTGACCTGCATCAGCGCTGGTGAAACTGAGTTCTTTAGGTGTGTATGGCTTATACACCGACTTAGCTTCAGGCTGCGATGCAACCTCTTCGTGAATTACAGGACGCTTTTTTGGCTCACGGTGAGCTTTTTCTGCCAGTTCGTCCACCGGACGTTCACGTTTTGGCTGACGCTGCTGACGTGTTTCTTTGACCGGCAAAGCCTCATCATCGGTTCTACGGTTCTGTTGAGCCAGAGTGTTGGTGCGACGAGTGTTGCGGTTTTTTTCGCCACGTTCAGCTCGAGGTTCTGCTGATCGCTCAGCGCCACTCTTCTCTGTACGCTGTATACGCTCATTTTGCCGTTCAGTTTTTTCCTGACGGCCATCCTGTGAATCGCGGGTACGACTGTTTTTGCGCTGCTGCGGACGGGTTCTGCCCTGAGAGCCTTGTCCGTTGCTGCGTGCATTCTTGCGTCCGTTACCGCGTGTATTCTTCTTGTCTTCCTTGTCATCCTCGCTGCCAAACAGGCCTGAGAAAATCCTCTTGATGGAAGAAATAAGACCACCTGTTTCTTCTTGAACTGCCTGATTACGACGTGTTCTTGCAGTCTTACGGCTTGAAGAATCCTCATGCTTAGGTTTTGGAAGAGTTATGGTGGAGGAGAGCAGATCTTCGCTGATGGCAGGGGTATCCTGCTGTACAGTGGAAGAAATGGTCTTGACCTGAGGATGTGTAAATGAATCAGCGTTGCGACGACGGGCTTCTTCGTTCATTTCTCGCAGAATGGTAAGACTACTCGTCTGCGAATCATTCTGGTTTATGACGCGCTGAACCTGATATTCCTGAGGCATGTAGTGCTGATCAGGAATAATGGTAACCTTTATATTGTTGCGTCGTTCAATATCATGCAGCTGTTCACGCTTTTCATTGAGAATGAAGGTTGCGACTTCAACAGGGGCAACGGCATAGACATCCCCGGTATTGTCCTTGTGGGATTCCTCTTCAATAAGTCTTAGGATTGATAAAGCCAGAGAAGAGGTATCGCGTACGGTTCCCTGACCATTACACATCGGACAGACATGAGAACTTGATTCTTCAAGGGACGGACGCAGTCTCTGTCTTGACATCTCAAGCAGACCGAAACGTGAAATGCGACTGAACTGGATGCGGGCGCGATCCTGACGAACAGCTTCGCGCATTCTGTTTTCGATTTCTCGCTGATTCTTGAGTGGGGTCATGTCGATGAAATCGATGACTACCAGACCGCCTACGTCACGTAATCTCAACTGACGGGCAATTTCTTCGGCTGCTTCTATATTGGTCTGCAGAGCAGTTTCTTCAATATCACCGCCACGGGTTGCCTTTGCTGAGTTAACATCAATTGAAGTCAGAGCCTCGGTCGGATCGATAACAATGGCACCACCGGATGGAAGGCGTACTTCACGACGATAGGCAGTGTCAATCTGACTTTCGATCTGGAATTTGCTGTAAAGAGGAATATCACCGGAATAGAGGTGAACTCTCTGCACAAATTCAGGACGAACCAGCTGGATATAGTGCTGAACCTGTTCAAATACAGGTTTGCTGTCCACCAGGATTTCGCCGATGTCAGGACGCAGGTAATCACGTATAGCACGCAGTGCTATATTTGATTCCTGATGAATGAGGAAAGGTGCCTTACGGGTGGAAGCAGCCTGTTTAATCATGTCCCACAGTTTAATGAGAATGGAAAGATCCCATTCCAGTTCTTCTGCGCTTTTGCCAACACCGGCAGTGCGTACGATGACGCCCATTCCTTCAGGGACGGTCAAACCCTTAAGCGCTGCCTTAAGTTCGGTACGATCTTCTCCTTCGATGCGACGGGAGATTCCGCCGGCTCTAGGATTGTTAGGCATCAGAACAAGGTAACTGCCGGCAAGAGATACAAAGGTAGTCAGAGCAGCTCCTTTAAGACCACGTTCCTCTTTTTCAATCTGCACGATAACTTCCTGTCCCTCATGCAGAGCGGAACGTACCGAGGCGTGATCGTTAAAGTTGGTGCCGGACGGGTAGTACTCGCGGGCGATTTCCTTTAACGGAAGAAAACCGTGACGTTCTACACCATAATCGACGAACGCGGCTTCAAGGCTTGGCTCGATACGAGTAATGGTTCCCTTGTAGATATTGGCTTTCTTGTTGGCATGCTGTGGAGATTCAATGTCGAGATCATACAGCTTCTGACCATCGACCAAAGCAACGCGTACCTCTTCTAACTGGGTGGCGTTAATAAGCATTCTCTTCACGAGAAAAGCTCCTATGTAATAGTCCCCGCAGACACCTTATCTTATGTCTTGACTGTAACAGTTAAGGGCAATGAAAAATCAGGGCAACACTTAATGTTGCAGCCCTTACAAAAATTAAACTGTCCGCCGGAACGGTATATAAAACACCAAATGGTGACTCGCCAGACCTTCTTCATAAAGGCGGGGTCTGTCCATTGGCAGCCGTAATTCTTTCTTTATTCGCACTCATAGGCGGTTATTGAGCTGCCAATGGTCGAACGCAGGGCTCCCCCTGCAAGAAATGAATTAACAAAAAGAAAAAAAGGGATCATGAACACTCGATCACCGCATTTTTTCAACGCCTATTATATGCGAGAAAGTCTGTTTAATGCGTATGATTTCCGAAAAAAGTTCTTTTAGTCCGGAAATATTTAAAGACCGGTTGAGTCATAAGAAATAGCCTGACAGTTTCAACTATCGGTCCTTCTTGGGGGACAAAATCAGAAATCTGTGATAGATTTGCCTCGTAAATTGGTAAATAGGGGGATTTGGTGGAAAAAAAGAAGACAATGGTTGGTGCGCTTGATCTGCTGATTAAAAACATCGAAGCATTGGGGCACGTTAAGGTTGACGATGCAGATAAAGAACCTCCTTTGGATATGGCAGCAGAACGTCGCAAGGATGCCAGAGAGGCTGCTCTTGAGATAGAGCGGGAAAGGCGTCAAAGACGCAATGATTATGTAAACAGGGTGCAAACAGAGGATCGTATAAATCCCTCCTGGAAGTTTGACAGGATAACTGTAGATTCGGCAAACCGTGGTGCTGTAGAACTTGCCCAGGGTTTCTGTGCTCTTCCTAAAAGTGATACTCTTCCTGTCATGCTCCTTTTGCAGGGAGGATCCGGATCGGGAAAAACTGTTTTGGCACACTGTGTTGCAAATGCCTGCCTTGAGAATTCACAGGATACCACTGTAGAACTCATTTCCTTTAGCCGCATGTTCACCCTGCGTCATTTTACCAAGGACGAGAAGTGGGAATATACCGCAGACAGGAGAGAGCACTGGAACCGTCTGGTGCACTCAAGTATTCTGATTCTTGAGGATCTGTGTCAGGACATGAAGGGCTTAGGTGTCTTCGAGCAGCAGATTTTTTCAGACATTCTGCGTGAACGGAAAACGCTTGGTTTAAGTCTGGTGATAACCACCGCTTTGCCGGTCAATACCATCAAAAGTGCGATAGGCGAACGCTGTTATGAGTCCATGAAGGAGTACTCGGTAATGGCGCAGCAGCTTTTAGGTCCAAGCAGAAGACCCCCTATATTTATCAACGGAATATCAGTCGGATGAGAATTTTAGCTTTTGACTTTGGTCTTGGGCATATAGGTGTGGCTGTGGGCAATTCAGAGTTCGGCACATGTCAGGAGTTAAAGGCCCTGCGTGCCAGAGACGGGATCCCCGAGGAAATTGCCCTTAAAGCCGTTTTTTCTGAATGGGCGCCGCAGAGAATAGTCGTTGGTCTTCCCCTTAATATGGATGGCACTGAGCAGGAGATGACAAGGCGTGCCCGCAAATTCGGAAATCGTACGGCGGCCAAATTCAGACTGCCAGTGGTTTTTATTGATGAACGGCTGACTTCCGCAGAGGCGAAGTCTGAAATTTTCAGGGAGGGTGGATTCAGAGCCTTAGTTCGTGATAAAGGGCATATTGACAGTATTTCTGCTGTTAAAATACTCGAACAGTATTTTGTGGAGAATCCTGCATGAAGAAGACGCCTGACAGAGAATCGGTTTTAATGTCCTTAAAAGAGGTCGAAGGAGAGCTGAGGGCTTTGGGATTATGGGCTGATGAGTCTGCAAGACCTGATGAGAAGGCATTCTTAAGTACAATACCTTTCTGTCTTGATACCATGGGTTTTCATGAGTGGCTGCAGTTTATTTTTATCCCTAAAATGACCGAGCTCCTGAATAATGGCGGCTCTCTGCCGGATAATGTGCTGATCCACACTGTGGCAGAAGAGGTTTACAGAGGAAAATGGAACAGATTTAAAAAACTGATCTTCTCTTTAAGGAAACTGGATGGACTGTTTAACATTCAGTAGCAGGTATAAATATTGCATGACCTGACAGACAGTTAAAATAATGACGGATTTATAACGTGGCATTTTTACAGAGTATTACATCCAAAATAAAGGTTCCGGCTGTTGTCGGGCAGACCTTAGGTAAAGTTAAGGCAAATCCTAAGGTTGCCAGAGGACTGGCGATAGGTGGTACTGCCTACAAAAAAATGGCGATGGTTAAGGTCGGCACCCCGATTCTGGTGCTGGCTGCGTTGTCGATGATTACTCTGCCGCTTCCTCCGACACTGCTTGATATCCTGTTTTCCTTCAACATCTCTTTGTCGATGGTTGTGCTCTTAGTTGCTATCTATTCTAAAAGACCTCTTGATTTTGGATCGTTTCCGAGCGTACTGCTGCTTACCACGATATTGCGTCTGTCTTTGAATGTTGCCTCTACCCGTGTGATTCTCATCAACGGTCAGGAGGGAACTGCGGCGGCTGGTAAAGTCATCGAATCCTTCGGCAACGTGGTGATGGGCGGAAGTTATACCGTGGGTATCATCATTTTCTCCATACTGGTTATTATCAATTTCGTGGTTGTAACCAAGGGTGCAGGACGAATCGCTGAGGTTTCCGCCCGTTTTACTCTCGATTCAATGCCTGGTAAACAGATGGCAATTGACGCTGACCTTAATGCAGGTCTTATAAATCAGGAAGAGGCAGTGCAAAGACGTCTGGATGTTACCAGGGAAGCGGATTTCTACGGCTCCATGGACGGTGCATCAAAATTTGTCAAAGGCGACGCGATTGCCGGTATTCTCATTCTGTTTATAAACCTCATAGGCGGCATTATTATCGGTGTTTTCCAGTATGATCTCACCGTTGCCTCCTCGGCGCATATATATACTATTCTTTCAATAGGTGACGGTCTGGTTGCACAGATCCCTTCTTTGCTGCTGTCTGTAGCCTCGGCTATCATTGTGACCAGGCAGAGCGGTTCCAAGCAGGAGATGGGACAGCAGGTAATGGGGGAGCTTCTGGGTAAGCCAAAGGTGCTGTATATCTGTGCGGGTATTCTCTTTGTGATGGGAATTGTTCCGGGCATGCCTCATTTTGCCTTTCTGGTACTGGCTGCCTTGTCAGGAGGTATAGGTCTTTTCCTGCAAAAACGCATCGAGAACAAAGAGAAAGAAGCCAGAGAAAATCCTGTCAAGGCCGAACGCCCTGCCGCTGAGGTGAAGGAACTGTCCTGGGATGATGTATCTGAGGTCGATGTTATTGGTCTTGAGGTCGGTTATCGTCTGATTCCTATGGTGGATAAATCACAGGGCGGAGAATTATTAACACGTGTTAAGGGCGTGAGAAAGAAACTCTCTCAGGATCTGGGCTTCCTGATCCCTCCGGTTCATATCAGAGACAATCTCGATCTTGGTCCGAATTCTTATCGCATTACGGTTATGGGGGTAACCTTTGGCGAGGCCGAGGTTCAGCCAGACAGAGATATGGCGATAAATCCTGGGCAGGTATTTGGCGAAATCAACGGAATTCAGACCAAGGATCCGGCCTTTGGTCTTGATGCTGTCTGGATTGCGAAATCCGACAATGATATGGCTCTTGGTCTTGGTTATACGGTGGTCGATTGTTCCACTGTTATCGCCACGCATATGTCTCAGATCTTGGTTAACAACTGCTCATCGCTGCTGGGGCAAGAAGAGGTTCAGAATATTCTGGATATTGTTGCCAGAACTCAGCCTAAGCTGGTTAACGGCCTTATTCCGTCAGTAGTTAGTCTGGGACTTTTAACCCATATTCTGCAGAACTTACTTAATGAGGGCGTTCCTATCAGAGATATGCGGACTATTCTTGAAACCCTGGAGGATTATGCCCGCAAGAGTCAGGACCCTGAGGTCCTTACAGCAGCCTGCCGAATAGGTCTGCGCCGTCTGATCATTCAGGATATTGTCGGTGGCGAAGCGGTTATTCCTGTCATAACGCTTGCCCCTGATCTGGAAAAAGTACTGCACAAATCGCTGGAAACAGGCGGTGCCGAGGGTATCGGTATAGAGCCTGGTCTTGCGGATCGTATTCAGAAGTCTCTTGCTGAGGCCAGTTCCAATCAGGAAATGGCCGGAGAACCGTCGATTCTGCTGACGTCAGGTATGCTCAGATCAACTCTGTCGAGGTTTGTCAAGAATTCGATACCGGGTTTGCGGGTTCTTTCCTATCAGGAAATACCGGATGACAAGCAGATTAAGATTGTCAGTGTTGTCGGAAATAACACAAACAGGTCAAATATGCAGATCAGATAGCACTTTTTGAAGCTTGTTGTTATGAATTATTGACTTGATTTAAAAGTGTATTTTATAGTGGAAACTGAATACTGGAATAGTACTTGTTTTAAGTTGTAAAGAAAAATGAAATTAAAACGCTTTGTTGCAGCTGACATGCGGGCGGCACTTTCCAAGATAAAGGAAGAGCTTGGTTCTGAAGCTGTAATAATGTCAAATAAGCGCATCGATGAAGGTGTAGAAATAATTGCCGGAGTGGAGGATAATGCCACACCTGCCACACCTGTTGAGCCTCTGAGAAGTAAAAAGTCGGCTGCTGTTCTGACCAATGCCGCCCTGCAGGGAGACGGTCCGTTGAGCGGCTATCTTAAAGATGATGAGGTTACCATTTCGGCGGGGACAAAAGGCAAGACTGTCAGGGTCGAGCAGGACAATAAGGCCAAGAGTGCAGTCGGTGACAGAAAAGCGGAGAGTTTTGCCAAAAGTCTGCTTGAGATACTCCAAAGACAGCAGGCAGAGGAGTCACGCTCTCCTGATCCGGATACCAAATCTGGGACCGCTAAACAGGAGAAAACGGTCGATTCTTCTCCGCGCAGGAGTCCCCCTCAGCCTTTGTTTGAGCGTTCAGGTCTAAAGGATCTGTTTGAGCGCGAACAAAAAAAAGAGGAAGAGAAGCAGAGCATTGAGAATAATCACGGCATTTCCTCCTACAAGGATGCAAAATCCGACGGTGAGTCGGATATCAGGCAGGTTCGTGATGAAGTCGGCGAGATCCGCAAGCTATTGCAGTTTGAACTTGCCGGTTTGATAAAAGATTCACAAATAAGAGAGCAGCCGGTAAGGGCGATGACTACGCAGTTGCTCATGTCAGCAGGATTTGGCAGAGATGTGGCTGAGAAGCTGACCGCACAGATCAGTGAAGATGCATCATTTAACTTTGCCTGGAGAGAACTTTCTGACATCCTGACCAGATCTCTATGTGTGGGCAAGGATGAAATTATAGCAGACGGCGGTGTTGTTGCGCTGATTGGTCCTGCCGGTGTCGGCAAGACTACTACGCTTGCCAAGCTGGCGGCAAGATTTGTTATGAATTACGGACCTGAAGGGGTTGCTATTGTTACCGCAGATCATTACAGAATCGGTGCTGTTGAGCAGGTAAAAACCTACGGGCGTATCATGGGCTGCACCGCTTTTGCGGTGAATTCTCTCTCAGAACTGCCGGATCTGCTATATACATTGCGAGATAAGAGTCTGGTTCTGGTTGATACCGCCGGTGTTGGCATGAATGACGAAAGATTCGGTACACAGCTCTCTCAGCTTAAAATGCAGTCCAAATTGAGGTTAAGACATTATCTTGTTTTACCTGCAACAGCCCAGCGCAGGGTTCTGGATCAGGCCTACGGCCATTTTGCGGATATCGGTCTTGAAGGTGTGATACTGACTAAAGTCGATGAAAGTCAGTCTTTAGGTGATTCCCTGTCACTATGTTTAAAGCATGATTTGAAACTGAGTTATATCACTGACGGACAGCGAGTTCCTGAGGATTTAAGAGTTCCCGAACCTCGAGATATAGCCATGAAGGCCCTGGTCAGCGTGGAAAACGAAGCTGCTCAGACAGCTTTTGGAATGGAGTAAAAGGTGTTTCCTATGGTAGATAGTTCACAGTCAGCACACAAAGTTAAGGTAATTACTGTCACCGGTGGAAAGGGTGGTGTAGGCAAAACCAGTATTTCTCTGAATCTTGCCGTTGCCCTGAGTCTTTTAGGCAAGAAGGTAATGCTCTTCGATGCCGACTTGGGCCTTGCCAACATCGATGTGATGCTTGGACTGAAAGTTGAGAGGAATCTGGGACATGTTCTGCGTGGAGAATGTGATCTTCAGGATATTATTCAGACTGGTCCGCATGGTCTGATGATTATTCCTGCCTCGTCAGGCCTTAAGGAGATGGCAGAACTTTCCGTAGAACAGCACGCCGGACTTATTCGTGCTTTTTCAAGTCTGAAGGTTGATGTTGATTATCTGATTGTTGATACGGCTGCAGGTATTTCTGACATGGTTCTGTCATTTTGTCGCGCCGCTCAGGATGTACTGATGGTGGTGTGCAATGAACCGACCTCAATTGCGGATGCATATGCGCAGATGAAGGTGCTCTCAAGGGATTACGGGGTCAAGAAGTTTAAAATCATCGGTAACCAGATGCATTCGATGGATGAAGGCAAGATAATGTTCCAGAAACTGGTGATGGTTGCAGAGAGATTTTTGGATACAACTTTGGAACTGGTGGCCTGTATTCCTGTTGATGTGAACATGAGAAAGTCCATCAGACAGCGTTCCTGCGTGGTTGATCTTTATCCTAGCTCGCCTGCATCAAGAGCCTTTAAAACTCTGGCTTCAAGGGTTACAACCTGGCCGGTTCCGGATGTGGCCGGCGGGCATTTGCAGTTCTTTGTAGAGAATTTGATCGGCGCCTGATTGATTGAAAATAAAAAAAGAGGCGTTCGGCAAAATGCTGATCATGCTGATATGTTAAAATAGCGACGAAAATGGTATATCTTTTTCATTAATTAGAAAATAACAGTCAATTAAAGCTACAAAATTTATGGCAGGTTACATAAACGGAGCTCGGGCTTACAGAGTCCAGCAGAGAACAGATATGGTGACAAAGGTGGAAGAATACGCTCCTTTAGTGAAGCGTGTTGCCCTTCATCTTAAGGCCAGACTTCCTGCCAATGTTGAGCTTGATGATCTGATTCAGTCCGGAATGATTGGTCTGATGGATGCTGTCGCCCATTACGAGGATGGTCATGGGGCATCGTTTGAGACCTATGCCACAATCAGAATCAGAGGGGCGATGATCGACGAGATGAGACAGTCTGACTGGGCTCCCCGATCTGTTCATCAGAGCTCCAGACAGATTTCTGAAGCCATCGCAAAACTATCTCATAAACTGGGGCGTGAGCCTAAAGATACGGAAATTGCCGCCGAATTAAATGTTGATTTGGCAAAGTATCAGCAGATGCTGCTCGAGTCATCGACATCGCAGATTGTGGGCATTGAGGATTTGGGCGTCACGGATGATGTTATCAGCGACAGTCGAGATCATAAACAGGACAAACTGTTTGAGATGCTGGCGACTGCGGAATTTAAAAAATCCCTGGCTCTGGCAATTTCGAAACTGCCAGAAAGAGAACAGCAGGTTCTGGCTCTTTACTATGATGAAGAACTAAACCTCAGAGAGATAGGCGAAGTCTTGGAACTCAGTGAATCTCGTATTTGTCAGATTATGTCTCAGGCAATGGCGAGACTCAGAGCTGCATTAAAAGCGTGGCGAGTTGGCTAGTCAATTCTGAGTCTCATCTCATAAAAATTGAACGGTATTCTAGTGACTAAGCGTTACTAGATGTAAAGTAGAATGAGGTTAAAGACCTGTTCTACCATATGTGAAATTGTGGGCATTGTGACCCCACGACTAGGAGTCTATCTTGGATAAGAATATCAAGATATTGATCGTCGACGACTTTTCTACCATGCGTCGAATCGTCAAAAACTTGCTTCGTGATCTCGGATATAACAATACACATGAGGCAGATGACGGTGCAACAGCACTACCAATGCTCGAAAACGGTGATTTTCAGTTTGTTGTTACTGATTGGAATATGCCAATTATGCAGGGCATTGATCTGCTCAAGGCTATTCGCAAGAGTCCTAAACTCAAAGCTTTACCTGTTCTGATGATTACTGCCGAGGCGAAACGTGAGCAGATCGTAGAAGCCGCAATGGCAGGTGTGAATGGCTATATTGTCAAACCGTTCACCGCGGCAACACTGAAGGCGAAGTTAGATAAGATTTTTGAAAGATTCGAGTAACTATTCCGAGAATTAAAGATACTGATTATGGAAAAAGCCCCACTTACGCTTGGCGATATTCAGGAAGTAGAGGAAATGCTCGAGTGCGGCATGCAGGATGAAGCCGAACAGAGGATTATCGCCTTGGCACAGAAACTTGAAAAGGATTCTGTATATTCTCAGGTTGGTGTTTTGACCAGAGATTTGCATGATGCCATTACAAGGTTCGCTGATGATGAGAGGCTTAGAGTCATAACCAACGTTGAAATCCCTGATGCCTCTGAGCGTCTGCGTTATATCATCGATATGACGGATAAGGCCGCCAACAGCACTTTGGATGCGGTTGAATCCTGTGAGCCTATTGTGAATTCACTGCTGGCAACAATTGACAATCTTATGCCGGCCTGGGATCAGCTCATGCATGGTCAGATTGATAGATTCGAGTTTGTTAATCTCTGTCACAAAATTGATAACCTGATTCGAAAGACTCGTGATATTGCTGAGAAAGTATCAGATCAGCTGAACAAGATTATGATGGCTCAGGATTATCAGGATCTGACCGGACAGATGATTCAGAAGGTTATCAAGCTGGTTGCAGAGGTTGAAGACAAATTGGTCAAGTTCCTGAAGTCATGCGGGGCTAATGCCGTGGATGTGTCGAAGAATGTCAAGAATGGTTCTGGCATTGAGGCAGAGGGACCGGCTCTAAGTAAACATATAGAAAGCAAGCAGGTTGCCCAGTCACAGGATGATGTCGATGATCTGTTGGCAAGTTTGGGCTTCTGAGATACGGAGAAAGAGAGATGGATGAGGAAATTCTACAGGACTTTATCGTTGAAGCTGGTGAAATTATTGAACGCTTGAACGAACAGTTAGTCCAGATTGAAAAAGCTCCGGATGATAAAGACTTACTGAATGCTATTTTCAGAGGCTTCCATACTGTAAAGGGTGGTGCCGGATTCTTGCAGCTTACCAGTTTGGTGGAAGTATGTCATGCAGCCGAAAGTCTGTTTGATGAACTGCGTAATGCTCGTATCAGTATGAGTCCGGATCTGATGGATGCGGTACTTCAGGCTTATGACGAAATAACCACCATGTTTGACTCCGTTAAAAACGGTGAAGTTCCGGAAGATGCCCCTAAGGATTTGATCGATAAATTACATGCTCTGGCTCAGGGCGGTGGCGCACCTGCAGTAGCGCCAGCACCTGCGGCCGCTCCTGCTGCGCCGGCACCGGCTCCTACACCAGCTCCGGAGCCTGCTCCTGCACCTGCAGCCGCTCCTGCTGCTGAATCATCAGGCGGTGATGACAAATCTATTGATGATATTACAGAAGACGAATTTGAGGCTCTTCTTGACCAGTTGCACGGTAAGGGGCATGCGCCTGGTGCTGATGGCGATTTGGCTGCTGATGCAACAGATGCGGACTTTGAAGAAATGCTCAAGAATGCCCAGCCTGGCGGGTCCAAGAAGGAGGAGAGTTCAGGCAGTGGTGAGCTCAAGGTAGCCTCTGGTGAAGAGTATAACAAGGCTCAGAGTGAGGCCAAGGCTGCTCCAGCTCCTGCTCCCGCGGCTCCGGCAGCAGCTAAACCGGCAGAGTCAAAACCTGCTGCTAAACCTGCGGCAAAGAGCGCTGGAGGCAGCAAACCGGCAGCTCCTGAGGCGGAGACAACGGTTCGTGTTGATACTCAGGTTCTTGATGACATCATGAATCTTGTCGGTGAGCTGGTACTTGTCCGTAATCGTCTGGTTAATATGGCCTCAAGACGTTCCGATCAGGAAATGACCAAGGCCATTTCGAACCTTGATGTTGTTACCGGTGATCTGCAGAATTCTGTAATGAAGACCCGAATGCAGCCTGTAAGAAAGGTGTTCGGCAGATTCCCTCGTGTTGTACGTGATCTGGCAAGAAAACTTGGCAAGAAGATCGAGCTTCGAATGGAAGGTGAGGATACTGAACTCGATAAGAATCTGGTTGATGCTCTTGCTGATCCTATGGTACACATGGTTCGTAACTGCTGTGACCACGGTATTGAGGATCCTGAAACCCGTCTTTCCATGGGCAAGCAGGAGACCGGTATCGTTCTTCTGGCCGCCTCTCAGCACGGTGATCATATTCTGCTTACCATCAGCGATGATGGTGCGGGTATGGACCCTGAAGTCTTACGTGCTGTAGCAGTAAGAAAGGGAGTTATGGATAAGGCTTCTGCTGATCGTCTGTCAGATGCTGATGCTCTGAATCTTATTTTTGCTCCTGGTTTCTCTACTAATACCGAGATTACTGATATTTCAGGTCGTGGTGTCGGTATGGACGTGGTTAAGACCAATATTTCAAAACTCAATGGTTCCGTTCGCGTTCTTTCGACATTAGGTGAAGGTACCACCATTGAGATCAAGGTCCCTCTGACACTGGCTATTCTGCCGACACTGATGATTTCAGTTTCAAAGAGGACTTTTGCTTTGCCTCTGACCTCAGTTTCAGAAATTTTCTACCTGAGTTTGGATTCAATGCGTAATGTTGATGGTCTTAATACCATTGTCATTCGTGATAAAGCTATTCCACTGTTTTTCCTTAAGCAATGGTTTGAGAATAAACCTATTGATGAATATCTTGAGAGAAAGGCTCATATTGTGCTTGTTCAGGTGTCAGCAGCGCAGTTGGTTGGATTTGTCGTAGATGAACTGTTAGGTCAGGAGGAAGTGGTTATCAAGCCTTTGGATGCTGCACTTCGTCATACTCCTGGCATGGCAGGTGCGACAGTAACATCAGACGGCGGTATAGCGATTATCCTTGATATTCCTGGTTTGATGAGAGCGTATGCTCACAAGACCATGGACAGATTCTAATTTGGTTTGGGAAAACTTTATATGGCGATTAAAGTATTAGTAGTAGATGATTCTTCATTTTTCCGTAAACGCCTAAGAGAAATTATTGATGCTGATCCGGCACTTGAGGTGGTAGGTGAGGCTAAAGACGGTAAAGAAGGTGTTGCCATGGCTGCACAGTTAAGACCGAACGTCATTACTATGGACGTTGAGATGCCTGTAATGGACGGTATTACCGCAGTTAAGGAGATTATGGCAAAATCTCCTACGCCGATTTTAATGTTCTCCTCACTTACCCATGAAGGTGCTCAGGCAACGTTTAAGGCTCTTGAAGCTGGCGCCATTGATTTCATGCCAAAAAACTTCGACGATATTGCTCATCGTCGTGAAGATGGTCTGAATGCCCTCAGGTCTTCAATCAAGGCTGTTGCAAGAAGTCGTGTCGGACTGATCCGTTCTACTCCAAGACCTGCGACTACTGTTGCAGCGCGTCCTGCCGCTCCTGCTGTTACAACACCAAGAATTACTCCTGCAGCTTCTGCTGCCGCCGCGTCAAGCGCCGCTTCGCAGAGTTCTGCTATGGGGCAGTACCGCAAGATCAATGAGATGCTCGGACATGAACAGGGGGTTCCTGCGGCTGCTAAAAAATTTACTTTTGGTGACCACAAGTCAGAGACTACTCAGTACAAAAAATCAGGGAAACAGCACAGTATTGTTGCCATCGGAAGTTCTACCGGTGGTCCTATTGCTCTGCAGAATCTTATTCCAAAGTTGCCTAAACTGTCTGTTCCTGTGGTTATTGTTCAGCATATGCCGGCGTCCTTCACGGAAACATTTGCTCAGCGTCTGGATGCTATTTCTCAGTTGCATGTGGTTGAGGCAAAGGAAGGCGATATTCTCGAGCCTGGCACCTGTTATATTGCACCAGGCGGAAAACAGATGATTTTCGAGCGCGTTGGTGTTAAAACCAAGGTTCGTATCTTGAAGGACGAAGGACGAGTTGCCTATAATCCTTGCGTCGATGTGTCGTTCGCTTCGTTAAACCAGATTTATGGCGGTAAGACTCTGGCTATGATTTTGACTGGAATGGGATCTGACGGCTGTGAGGGGTGCAAACTTATGAAGCAGCGCGGTGCTGTTGTATGGGCACAGAACGAAGAAACCTGCGTTGTTTATGGCATGCCTCAGGCAATTGTTAATGCCGGCATCGCAGATCTTGTTCTGCCGCTTGAAGAGATTGCTCCAAGTATTGTCAAGGAATTTCAGTAACGGTTCCTGCATGCTGATAGGTGCTTTTCACGACCCGGGGTAAGTTCATAAAAGTCCTAGGGTCGTTTCTGCCGAAGGTGGTTTTATGAACTTTTTGGGTATCTTTCTTGCCATTGGCTGTATTCTCACCTCCATGATCCTGGAGGGAACACATCCTGGTATTTTGATCAACCTGCCTGCCTTCCTCGTAGTGTGGGGAGCTGCATTCTTTGCCTGTTTTGTGCAGTTTACTATCGGCGAGATCTTGGCCGGAGTCAAATGTTTCTTGTGGCTGCTGGCTCCGCCAAGACAGAATCTTGCCGCTCAGGTTGAGTTACTGGTTGGTCTTTCTACCACTGCCAGACAGCAGGGGTTGCTCGCTCTTGAAAATCAGATCGGTTCTGCAAGCGATGATTTCACACGTGATGGCATTCAGATGCTGGTTGATGGTGTTGACAAGGATACCTTAAAAGCACTACTTGAAAATGCCATCGATATTGAACAGGCCAAATACACCCCGTGCTGCAAGTTCTGGGAAGGTTTGGGCGGTTATGCTCCTACCATGGGTATTATCGGCGCCGTACTTGGTCTTATTCACGCCATGTCCCTGCTGGATCGCCCTGACCTGCTTGGACCTTCCATCGCCGTAGCATTCGTTGCTACTATTTACGGACTGGTTTTGGCTAATATTATCGCCCTTCCGGCTTCGGCCCGAATCAAGAATATAGCTTCGGGAATGGCTATCTACAAATACATGACTTTGGAAGGTCTGTTATCCATTGCTGCAGGCGAAAACACCATGATGATCAAACGTCGTATGGCTGTTTATACCGGTGAGAAGGCTGAAGGCTAACGAGCATAAGGGCGAGTTATGAAGAAGGAACCAGAGGAGCACGTTAATCTAGAACGCTGGATGGTGTCGTATGCTGACTTTATGACACTGTTGTTTGCTCTGTTCGTGGTATTGTATTCCTTTGCCATGGCCAAGGCCTCAGAGGCACAGTCCATGGCGCAGAGCATTGCCGAATCCTTCGAATCCGGACTTATAAGTCAGTCAGGTGGTGTTCTGGTTGTTCCTGACAGTGTGGCTCAGCAACTTGCAGAAGAAGCTGAAAAGAGTGCTGAAAGCGGCTCTGGTGAGGCGCAGAAGGAATCAGTGCTCAACGGCGGTATGATAATGAATTTCACGTCTGCCGCTTCCGCAGCAGATCCTGATAGTGAATCTGAGGCCACGGGAGGAAACGATCAGGATATTGATGGCAGCAATGTTTCTGACTCAACGTCATCTTCAGGAGAGTTGGTAGTTTCAGACAACGTCAAATCCAACAGTCAGGCACCTACTTCGCGAAATCCTGAAGGCGGCAATATGACTGGTGATGGTGGTATGACTCCGGGCGGTGATGCTGACGAGATTGCTGATGGTGGCCGTACCAGCGTGGATACGGAAACGGTTGGTGAAGGAAAGAACGGAGCTCCTTTTGAGGCGGTAAGAGAGTCCGTATCGAACGGTATACAGGAAATGGGAATTGAAGATCAGGTTGATATTGAACAGGATGAGCACTGGCTGACCATCAATATTAATTCCGGCATGCTGTTTGCGGAAGGCAGCGCTTCTATTCTGACCGCTTCAAGGCCTATCATCGCCAGGATTGCGGTGGTTCTCTCGGGCATTAACAATTACATCCGTGTCAGAGGTTACACGGACAATACCTTTGTTCCAGACGGCATCTATCGTAACAGTTGGGATCTTTCTGCTCAGCGCGCGGTCAATGTTCTGCTGGAGCTGAGTAACAACAACATTGATCCTAGACGTCTTGCTGTGGAGGCCTATGGCGAATACTCTCCGTTCTTCTCCAACGGTACTTCTGCCGGCCGAGCTCAGAATCGCCGTGTAGTTATTGCCATTTCTCGTTATGCTATAGCCTCAAAGGATTTAAAGGTGGTAGACAGAGTTGATAACTCCTCGTTCGACAGAGGAGAAGGTAGCGCTGGCTTTGGTGGTACATCAGGCGGTCGCGGTCAGACGGCAGGACAGGGTAACGTGGAAGTAGTCCACGGAGATGATAATACGGTTCTGCTTGATTTTTCTAACTAAGGAGTCAAAGGTGTTAGTTTGGGCAATTGCGAGTCAGAAAGGTGGTGTAGGGAAAACCACCACAGTTGCTTCGCTTGCTGGCTGGTTGCAGAAAGAGCGTCTGCGTGTGCTGGTAATCGACACCGATCCTCATTCATCATTGACGAGTTATCTTGGTTATGAAGATGAAGGTCTTGATCATAATCTGTACGATTTGTACTCAACTAGAGAACTGAATCGGGAAACTGTTTTAAATTGTATTACCCACACCCGTTTCCCGGGAATTGATCTGATTGCTTCCTCAATGACTCTCGCCACGATTGACAGACAGTTGTCAGGAAGGGTCGGAGTGGGCAGAATACTGTCAAGGGCGCTTGATCTTATCAGTGATCACTATGATGTGGTGCTGATTGACTGTCCTCCTGTACTTGGAGCTCTGATGGTCAATGCTCTGGTGGCCAGCACGGAGATCCTTGTTCCGACGCAGACGGAATTTTTAGCTTTAAAAGGTCTGGAGGGCATGGTTAAAACTTTCAGAATAATGCATAATGCTGACCCTGAAACAGAAATAAACTTTTATATTGTCCCAACCATGTTTGATAAACGAACCAAGGCATCAATCAGTTCCCTTGAATATCTGAAGTCTCATTATCACAGTAATCTGTGGGATGGCGTGGTACCTATCGATACTCTCTTCAGAGAAGCCAGTCAGAGGGGATTGCCTATACCTCTGATGGATGAGAAGTGCCGTGGTGCTGTGGCATATAGGGAACTACTTTTAAGTCTGCTCAACCGCGAGCTGGAAATCTGTCCTGATCGCGTTTCTCCGGCAACAGCTGCAATCCTGACTGTTGATGATGAATCAGCGGATAATCAGACTGGTGAGCAGTCAGTCGATCCTGTGGCTGAGTCTATGGGCGCTATGCTTGGTGGCGCGGGACCTAAGGAGAATGTCTGATGGGCTTAAGTCACTTTGAGCGAGAAGAGGAGACTCTGGTTAATTATTTTAAGCAGATGCTTAATGAGTCGTATGATCTCGATGACGATATTGCTCCACGTGAATTCTTAGCAAAGGAAGAAGACGCTACAAGGGCGGATGCTGCGGGGAAGGCATCTGAATCAGAGTACGTCGCTGAAGGGGTAGATGCCTCTGAGCCCATGGAGAGCAGTGCTCCTCCTGTTACTGAGTCTGAAGCTCAGAATGTGCCGGTAGCTGCCGAGTCTGAGCAGAGTAATGCAGGGGATAATGAATCCTCCCTGCACACGCTGGATGCTTCTTCCGCAGAAGAACAGCATACCGGGAACAATGCTGATGAGACAGATTCTTCGCCATCAGCTGATATGGAGACCCAGTTCCCTGCAGAAACGGGCGATAAGTCTGACCAGGTGGCAGAGTCAGTAGGTAACGGGAACTTTGCCGAGGACGGTCTTGCTCAGGCTGATGAGTCCGTTCCGGATTCTTTCTCAGAATCAGGTGAACTTGCAGCAAAAGATGATGTTTATCAGTCTGGTATCTCTGTAATGGAGCCTGTGCTACAAAAGCAGGAGGAATCAGAACACAGAACAGAGAGTCTGCCTTTTGCTGAGCAGCAGAGTATTGCTTCTTTACTTGAGTCCGTTCCTTCTGAACAGACCGGCATTGAGACTGCCGTAGAGACGGAAAGAGAAGAGGTTACAGAAGTTGTTGCAGAGGTTGTTGAACCAACCACGCACCCTGTAGTCCAGATCAATACACAGGCACCGGTTGTAGTCGATGCCGAAACTACGGTTCCCGGTGATGAACATCTTGAGTGGGAGAATATCAACATGCCTGATGAGTTTCAGGCGCTGTTCTTCCTGGCTCGAGGTGTACGTTTTGCCGTACCTCTAGTTGATTTGGGTGGCATTTTTGAGGTTAATCATCTAACACCGCTATTCGGTCGGCCCGCCTGGTACAAGGGCGTTGCTGATATACGCGGTAAGAAACTTAATGTAGTGGATACGTTACGCTGGGTTAAACCGGAAGTTACTGAAGATTCAGATTTTAATTACATTATTGTCCTAGGAGAAAGTCTGTGGGCCATCAGTTGTGACAAACTTGAGGGTAACCGCTATCTTAAAAAGGAGAATGTAAAATGGCGTCAGCATGCGGGAAATCGTCCATGGCTTGCTGGCATTGTAAAAAAGGAAATGTGTGCGTTGCTGCACGTCAATGCACTTATTTCGATGTTCAATAAGGGTTTCGATCTTACTGATTTAAAGTAACAAACGAGATACAGGCTATATTTTCAGCTACGTATTGTTTGATTTAAGAAACTTTTTTGTACAATTAGATCATGCCACAAATGGTATGGTCTACTACAGAGGAAAAACAGATGGCAGATGAAGCTCAAGACAGCAAAAAGACTGGCATTTTGGGAATTGACAAGAATCAGGGCGAACTGCTCCGTTGGGTGACATTCAAACTTGGTCAGGAAATCTACAGTGTCAATGTAATGCAGGTTCGTGAAGTTTTGCGTTACACTGATATTGCACCTGTCCCTGGCGCTCCATCCTATGTATTGGGTATCATCAATTTGCGTGGTAACGTGGTAACTGTTATTGACACCCGTATGCGCTTTGGTTTGCCGGCTGCAGAAGTTACTGATAATACCCGTATTATGATTATCGAAAGTGAGAAGCATGTTATTGGCATTTTGGTAGACTCTGTAGCAGAGGTTGCCGACCTTAACACTGCTGATATAGACGATACTCCTAATGTTGGTACAGAGGATAGTGCCAAGTTTATCTGTGGCGTCTGCAACCGTAAGGACGATTTGCTTATTCTCATCGATCTCAATAAGTTGCTCAGTGAGGCAGAGTGGGAAGAAGTCTCAGAGATCAATAATCAGTAGAAATACAAGTTCCCCTTGAACAAAGGGGGACAGTTTTGATAAATGGCGTTCAACTAAGCGAGCCTGTTTTGCAGTCATATCTTGACCTGTCATTACTCTCCGTAATCGGCGGCGCTGTGGTGTTGCTGATCCTGATACTCGTGTCTTTTATTCTAACTTCCAGAAGATGCGGGACAATGGAAAACACTCTGCTGGAACTGAAAAAAGCCTTTGCTGACCTTAAGGCCCAGCAGAGCAGGATTGAAGAGGCGGTGATTGCCATTGAACGCAAAGGGCAGGCTCAGGACAGGACCGTTTCTTACCTTACCGACACCAGACAGTCCCTTGATGACAAGATAGCTGAAGTTGAGAAGGTCCTTGATAATCTGAGCAGTAAACTTGAACAGCAGAATAAGGTTATTGCTGAAAATAACACTCAGACTCAGCCGATTAATGAAGCGGCAAGAATGTTGCGTCGTGGTGCGTCAATGGAAGAGGTTATTGCCAAGACAGGATTACCGCGCAATGAGATTGAAATGTTAAGTTCGGTTCATGGCTTCAATAAACCTGAGAATTCTGAAAATCCTTCTGAATCAGTTCATATAGTAAAACCTGATCAGGTATCCCCTGAAGTTCAGGTGAATGCTAGATCCGATCTGCCAAGACCTGCCGGTATTCAGTCCGGGCATGTTGCCGGTTTAAAGGCGCGAAATGCCTACGGTATACCTGCAGGCCATCATTCACTGCGCAGAACGAGGTAAGGCAGTGTCTTCAGTATTAGAAGAATGTCATCTTCTGGCAGTAAGACTGTCAGACCTTTATTCCCGTTATCATAAGGTATATGCCACTGCTGAATCGCTTACTGCAGGTCTTATCGGTGCCACCATAGTTGAGATCCCCGGCAGTTCTGCATGGTTTGACAGAGGTTTTATCACCTATTCAAATGAGGCTAAACAGCAGTTGCTTGGGGTTAGTGCCGAAATCTTGAAAGACTACGGTGCGGTGAGTATGCAGACTGTCCGGCAGATGGTTAGCGGAGCGCTTGACTCCTCAATAGCTGATATTGCCGTGGCAGTAACCGGCATAGCAGGCCCTGACGGTGGCAGCAGGGAAAAGCCGGTTGGTACAGTCTGGATTGGCGTACAGCAAAGAGGGAATCCTTCTTACGCCCGCTGTTTTCTGTTTGCCGGCTCTCGGCAGGAGGTTCGGAACCAGACTGTTCTTGAGTCTCTCAAAGCTTTGGTTTCTGTGACAGAAGGCTTAATCCCTCAGCAGTACAGCTAGTTTAAGCAGGAGTGTCTTGCCGTTTTGGCAAAGTAACCATCTGTTGCAGGGCACAGACAGCCCAAAATTGCCGGCGATTTCTGTCCTGTAGAGGTGCAAAGATCTGAACAGATCCCTTCTACGAATCTATAGGCAAAAAAGGCAAAGGCCTGAGCCTCAAGCAGGGTTTCACTGACACCGAAATCGGATGACTTTAAAACTTTAATGCCCAATGGTGTCAGTATTTGCTCAAATCTCATCCTGACAAGAGGATTAAAGGCTCCACCTCCGCAGAGAATGAGGTCGGCATTCTGACCTGCGGTCAGATTAAAGTCCCTTATGCTGTCAGTTACCGCTCTTACGGTGAATTCACACAGTGTTCTTAAAAGATCTGCCGTTTTTTCCCGGAAAAAGGTACATTCTTCGAGCATACTGTGTATCAGTTCTTCATTAAAGTCCTCTCTGCCGGTTGATTTAGGCGGTCTCTTTTTAAGATACTCATGACTGAGCAGTTTATTGAGCCAGACTTCATTAACTTTGCCCTGTGAGGCGGTCTGCGCATCTTTATCGTAAGGCTGGTGCAGAAACTTTCTGCACACAAGATCCATAAGTGTATTGGCCGGACCACAGTCAAAACCGGCCAGAACATCTCTATCCTTTGAGATCACAGTGATGTTGGAAATGCCGCCGAGATTTAAAATCATGCGGCAGCGCTCAGGACAGCCAAAAACCTCTTTATGAAAAGCAGGAGTCAGTGGTGCTCCTTCTCCTCCGTGGGCAATGTCGGCCATACGGAAATTGACAATGGTGTCTATGCCAGTAAGCGCCGCAAGCAATGGTCCGTTATCAAGCTGCACAGAAAAACCTTTTGCCGGTCTATGTCTTATGGTCTGTCCGTGAGAACCGATGGCCAGAATATTTTCCTTTTTAAGATTAAGTCTGTCGAGCAGTATCTGCACCAGTTTTGCTGATGTTCTGGCCACTTCGTTGGCCATACAGCCGGCAGTCTCAATTTCATGAAGATTATCGTTACACAGAGAGTGCAGCGTCTTTTTTACCTCATCTGGCCAGGCAATTGAGACCTGACCGAGAATATTCATCTTCCCCTTGCTGAACTCAACTGCGACTCCGTCAAGTGCATCGATACTGGTGCCTGACATAAGACCGATACAAATATTAGGCTGCATAACTTTTCCATCCTTGACCGCAAAAGACCTCCGCCGCCTGTTTTTTGCCCTGTATTTCCTGCCCACAGGACAGGAGTTAGAGTGGCTTTTGATAGAAGAAAAATGGTCATCAACTTCACGGACCTTGGCGGTCTTATATTCTAAAATGTTATACTATGCGCCGTTAAAAAGATCCATACTGCAAAAGCAGTTCGTAATTATGTATTTTTGCCGCGTCCGTCCGGCAGGAGCGGTGTTCAAGAGGAAAAACCATGTCTGATATAGAAATGGCATTAAAGGAAATCGCCCGCGGCGCAGAAGAAATTATTCCTATTGATGAATTAAAAAAGAAGTTGGAGAGTGGTCGTCAGCTGACGATCAAACTGGGCATGGATCCGACTGCCCCTGATATTCATTTAGGTCATACCGTTATTCTAAATAAACTGCGTACGTTCCAGAAACTTGGTCACAAGGTAGTATTGATAATTGGTGATTTTACAGCTGCAATCGGTGATCCTTCAGGAAAAAATGCTACCCGTCCTGAATTGCCGCGTGAGCAGATCCTGATCAATGCCAAAACCTATTCAGAACAGGCTTTCAAGATCCTGGATCCTAAACTGACCGAGATCCGCTATAACTCCGAGTGGTGTGACAAATTAGGTCCTGCCGGTACCATCAAGTTAGCCTCCAAGCTGACTGTAGCCAGGATGCTTGAGCGTGACGATTTCTCCAAACGTTATGCCGCAAAGCAACCGATCGCCATTCATGAATTCCTTTATCCTCTATTTCAGGGATATGACAGCGTGGCTATCAAGTCTGATGTTGAACTTGGTGGCACAGATCAGAAGTTTAATCTCCTGATGGGACGTGAACTGCAAAAAGATGCCGGCATGGAACCACAATGTGTTCTGATGATGCCGTTGCTGGTAGGTCTTGACGGTGTGGTCAAAATGTCCAAGTCCAAGCATAACTACATCGGTGTTACAGAGCCGGCAAAGGAAATGTTCGGCAAGATTATGTCTGTTTCTGATGAGCTGATGTGGAACTATTACACTCTGCTGTCAGAAAAGAGTCTTAAGACGATTGAAGAACTGAAGAAAAAGTGCGATAACGGAGAGATGAATCCTCGCGATGCCAAGGTTGAACTGGGACGCGAGATCGTTGCACGCTATCATGGTGAGGCTGAGGCTCAGGCAGCAGTAGATGGTTTTAAGAACCAGTTTGCCAATGGAGCAATGCCTGAGGATATGCCTGAAGTTACTGTTACTTCTGAACGTATCCCGAATCTGCTCAAGGATGCAGGGTTAGTTGCCTCCACCACTGAAGCAATGAGAATGATTAAACAAAACGCGGTCAAATGCGATGGAAAACCTGTAACTGACAAGGATGCCTCTGTAGAAAAGGGCACTGCTGTCTGGCAGGTTGGAAAGCGCCGTTTTGCACGTGTAACTGTCAGCTAGTTCATTTCAAAACAGGGGAGTTGCTATGATGACACAGGATGAATTGAAGATCATGGTTGCCAAAGAGGCACTGAAATATATTCCGCAGCATGGTGTGCTCGGGGTTGGCAGTGGTTCTACTGTGGTGAAGTTCATTGAGCAGATTGCCGAGAATAAAATTAAGATTGAAGCGGCAGTAAGCAGTTCTATCAAAACCACGAAAATGCTTGAGGATATCGGTATCAAAGTACTGGATCCCAATGAAGTTGAACCTTATGAGGTTTATATCGATGGTGCTGATGAGGTAAATGATGAATTTGACATGATCAAGGGCGGCGGTGCTGCTCTGACCAGAGAAAAGATTCTCGCGTCCATGGCTAAGAAGTTTATCTGCATCGTGGATAAATCAAAACTCGTCCCTGTTCTTGGCAAATTCCCTCTGCCTGTCGAAGTGATCCCGATGGCTCGCGAACAGGTAAAAAGAACTATCCGCTCTTTATGGGGTGATCCGGTCCTTCGTAAAGACTGCATTACTGACAACGGTTGCGAAATACTTGATGTTCATGGTCTTAGTATTGTTGATGCAAAGCAATACGAGTCTGCAATCAATCAGATCCCCGGGGTTGTGACCGTTGGTCTGTTCGCTCATCGTGGTGCAGATGTAGTCCTTTACGCTGATGAGGAGGGCGTTCACAAAAGGGAACGGGCCTAATACGGATCCTGTCTTGAATAAGGGCGGGATTGGTAAGTCAGAAAAAAATTTCGTCAGGAATCAGTCCCGACAATAATTTTCTGATGCCCTAAATTTCAAATAGATAAAACGATTGGCATAGTTTTTGAAATAGATCCCTCTGACAAAAGGAAACGTCGTTTTTTTGACGTCGGAGGTTTGACATGGCTTTTACAATCGATTCATCTATTGGCGTTGGCGGAATGTTGCAGCAGATGCAGAGAATGCAGGATCATATGAAGACGCTCAGTGCTGCAGCACAGGAAAGACCGCAGAGCTATGTTCTCTCCCCTGAGCATATGCAGTCTGAGGGGGTAAAGGCAAACTCCCAGACAGAGTCGGTCAGAGCTCCAAGCGCCGCTGACAGTGTAGGAGAGTTTGCTGATTTACTGCATAATGCCTTAGAATCTGTGAACACTCTTCAGAATAATGCAGATAGTATGCAGACACGTTTCGATATTGGTGATAGATCTGTTACCCTTGCAGATGTGATGCTTGCGTCGCAGAAATCTCGTATTGCCTTTGAAGCTACAGTGCAGGTCCGTAATAAAATGGTAGAAGCATACAGAACTATTTCTCAGATGCAGCTGTAGCAGCTTGTTCTGTCTTAAAGAGGATATTTATATATGGCAGACACCAATTTACCGGTATCAGCAAATCAGGAAGGAACTCCGGAGGAGTCCCTGCCTAATGCGCCTGTTGTTGCGGAAGATGCGACCGGTACCAGCGTTGCAGAAATACCCGACGAAGGCGAAACTGACAACAAGGCTGATAATGGTGGTGAGGAGCTGTACACTCACAGGCACGGTGTTTTTGCTACCATAAAGGATTTTGTAAAGAACGGTGAGACCATGCGTCGCATCGTTATTTTAGGTTTTCTTGTAATCTTTATCGGCGCCATTATTTTTACTATTGTCAGTCTGCAGTCTCCATCCTCAGAAGAAAGGACTGAGCGCATGCTGGGACATTATTCTCCTGCCGAAATCGGTCAGGTGCTTGATTACCTTGATGCCAACAAATTTGAATATCGTCTTACGGGATCTGACACCATTGTCGTTAACGTCAAAGATTACAGCAAGATCACCGAAGGTATGCTGCGTAATGGCATCGCTCTACCTGCTGAGCAGACTGATGAAGGTGATGCTATTTTGATGACTGACTCAGGCTTTGGTGTCTCGCAGCGTCTTGAAAATGAGCGTATCAAACACGGTAGAGAGATTCAGCTGGCCCGCGCCATTGAGCGTATTGACGGCATTGAGCATGCGACCGTACTCCTGGCAATTCCAAGAGATAATGTTTTTGCCCGTGAAAAGAATCATCCGAGTGCCTCTGTTGTTCTTACCCTTAAGGGCAATGCCTATATCAGCCCTGAAAATGTAAATTCTGTGCGTTATATGGTGGCTTCCTCGGTCCATAATCTGATGGCAAAGGATGTCACGGTAACCGATCAGTCCGGTCGTTTGCTCAGTGCTGAACCTAGAGGAGACAGCACTGAAAACAAACTGCAGAGAGATTTTGAGATGAGAACCATGCGTGAGGCCCAGTACAGGGATAAGCTTGATTCTATCTTAGGTCCGATGCTCGGACTGGGCAATTATTCTGCAGAGGTTGATGTCACCCTGGATACAACCGTTCAGGAGGAGACCTCTCAGCTTTACAATCCTGACAATCAGGCTATTCGTTCTGAAACATTGAGTGAAAAGACCGGCAATGATGATAAGGGCAATCCTTACGGAGTTCCTGGTTCTCTGTCCAATCAGCCGCCGGCAAATGCGGCTATTCCACAGGAACTTAAAGACGGAACGGCAACGGCGACCCGTGAATCGGCAAATAATCGTCAGGAAAGCAGAGAGGCTGTACGCAACTACGAGGTTGATACCACGGTAAGGCATACGGTAAGACCGTCTAATGTCGTACAGCGTCTGACGGTTTCTGTAGCCGTTGACTATATGCGTCTTGTTGACGCTGACGGGCTGGTGTCATACGAGCCTCGTCCTCAGGAGGATCTTGATAAGATTGCTGATCTTGTTCGTGGCGGTCTTGGACTTAATGAGAATCGTGGTGACGTGGTTCACGTTGAAACCGTGTCGTTCCCACATAATGACGACCTGCCTCCACAGCCTTGGTATATGCAGGATTACTTCTATCGTCTGGCACGTATCGGCGGTGCGGTACTTGTTATTCTGATTCTGGTTATCTTTGTAATAAGACCGATGCTTAACAAACTGCTGCGCAAAGATGTCGGTGACGAAGATGCTGAACTTGATGAGGATCTGGATGGTAAGTCCGCTCTTGAAGGAAATGATGATCTTAATCTCATTGCTCAGGATAACGAACTTGCCGATCAGGTATACACTATCAATCATGAAGGCGGAATAGAGTTGCCTAATCTGCATAAAGAGGCAGATCTGCTCAAGGCTGTCAGAACACTGGCTTCTGATGAACCTCAGCTGACAGCTGAAGTCATCAAGGAATGGCTTGAAGCAGACATGAACAAGGATAAATCCTCTTAAGAGGGATAGGAGAGATAAACATGTCAGATAAGAATCTGCCATCTCCGGCCGGAGGGGCGGTAACTGCTCCCGGCGGCGGTGTTGGTTCCAGTGTTATGGAACTGTCTGATGATGAAAAATCCGCATTGCAGAGCATGTCCGGTCTTGATAAGGCTGCTCTTCTGATGCTGTCTCTGTCAGAAGAAGATGCCGCACAGATTTTCCGTAATCTGCAGCCAAAGCAGGTGCAGAAACTTGGTATGCGCATGAGTGAGATGGCTAATTTTTCTCAGGATCAGGTCAATGGTGTGCATAAAAATTTTCTGCTTGATGTAACCAAACACTCTAATCTCGGACTTGGCAGTTCCGACTTCGTACGCCATGCTCTTGTTGCCGCCTTAGGTGAAGATAAGGCCAACAACCTTGTTGAGCAGATTTCTCTTGGTACCGGATCGCGCGGTCTTGATTCCTTAAAGTGGATGGATGCAAGACAGGTTGCCACTATTATTCAGAACGAGCACCCTCAGATCCAGACTATTGTGCTGTCCTACCTTGAGCCTGAACAAAGCGCCGAGATTTTGGCACAGTTCTCAGAAACGGTGCGTCTTGATCTGATTATGCGCATTGCCACACTGGAAGAAGTTCAGCCTGCAGCATTACAGGAATTGAATGAAATTATGGAAAAACAGTTCGCCGGCTCAGCAGGTGCTCAGACTGCCAAGATTGGCGGTCTGAAGAGTGCCGCTGATATCATGAACTTCCTTGATACCAATACCGAGACCACTCTGATGAATGCTATTCAATCTCAGGATAAGGAAATCGGTAATCAGATCCAGGATCTCATGTTTGTATTCGAAAACCTTGCCGGAGTTGACGACCGCTCAATTCAGACCCTGCTGCGTGATGTTCCAAGTGATATGTTGCAGAAGGCCCTTAAGGGGGCAGACGATGCTCTGCGGGAGAAGTTCTTCAAGAACATGTCAAGCCGTGCCGCTCAGTCCATGAAAGAAGACCTTGCTTCCATGGGTCCTACCAAGATCTCTGAAGTCGAAGGCGCACAGAAGGAGATTCTTACTATTGCGCATAAACTTGCCGACGCCGGCACGATTATGCTCAGCAGTGGTGGTGGTAAGAGCGACTTCGTATAATTCAGCATACTGTTTTTTACGTCTGAACTGTGGTTCAGACGATTATTCTCGGACTATAAAGGCCACCTGATGACTGATAAGGCAGCGTTGAAAACATCTCAAATGAAGTCTTCGGGAGCGGACGCGGCTAAAGGTAAAGGCGCCACAGCGTCGGCATCTGTCAAACTGCCGCTGCTTGAAGAAATCAACCATAAATTTCAGGGCTTCCTGTCACAGCGCCTTAAGGCCTTTTTGCTTCACGATGTTGGTGTTGAACAGGTATCCTTGTCGGTCCTAAAAGCTGAAGATTATCTTGCGGAGGCAAGGAAAAAAGCTCTGATCACTTCAAATAGCCTAAAACCTCTCGATGGAATGGTACTGATTACCATTGACAAGGGATTGCTTGACAGTCTGGTTGACAATTATTTCGGTGGTCATGGTGCATATACACGTGATGATCTGGGGATGGGGGTTTCTTTTGTTGAATACAGGATGGCGGAAAGATTGCTGTCCTCAATCTATTTGTCCTACGAAATTGTTTTCTCTCCTCTTAAGAATATTATGTTTGGTTTTGCCGGCTTTCAGGGTAATCCTCCTGAGGATAAGACGGTAAACCCGGCTGAGTCTCTGATAGTCAGCAGATTTAAGGTTGATACCGGCAGCGGCTGTTCCTTTTTTGAGATCTGTTTTCAGAACAGAACAGTACTTCCCATAAAAAAAGATCTGGCAGGTGAGATACCTTCAGGATTTTTCAACAAACTTAACGCTCCTGCTGATGAGGAGAAGGAGGAGGAGAGTGAAGAGCAGGACGGCACGAAAAAATCCAGAGTTGCTATTCTTGCCAGATTAAAACCGGTTGCTTTAGCTTCTCTTATCAACAATGAACATCCACAGGTTAAGGCGGTGATCCTGTCCTCACTGAACCCGGAAATAGCTATAAAAGCCCTTACCCATGTTCCTTTTGCAGTTTTATCGTCACTGATCTCACGTATTTCAACACTCAAGGAAATACCTTCCCTGGCAGGCTGCGATTTTAACTCCATCATCAAGGCAAATCTTATTAAGGTGAAAGAGGAAAAGACCACTTTAATAAACGGTATCAGATCTGCCGCCTCGCTTCTGAAACTGTTTCCTCAAAAAATCAGAGACCTTGTGCTCAAAAATATAAGTGCTCAGGAGCCTAAACTGGCCTTAAGCATCAGATACAGATTGGTGGAGTTTGAGGAACTGTTTAAACTTGATCCTCTGTCGCTGCAGGAACTTCTGCGTAACGTGAATTACAGTACGCTACAGTATGCTATGAGTGTACTTGGGGCATCGCAAAGAGAGTTTCTTTATAAGAATATGTCGCGCAAAATATCAGATGAACTTAAAAAGGACCTTGCGGCGATGAAGCCGGTGGAAAAAAGTGTGGTTGCCAAGGCCAGGCAGGAAATACTGGACGTTGCCTGTTCTCTTGCTGATAAAGAGGCAATTGTTCTGATTGCTGAAAGTGGCGAAAAGGATAAATGACAGTAAAGATGGTGGAAATAGAGAATGTCTGAGAAAAAGCCTGCTAAGAGCGGAGACTTAAGCCTTCAGGTGGTATCAGGAGAAGATATTGTCAACAATAATCCTGAAAGAGTTGATATCCGCTTTGATAAGCCTCTGGCAGAGGTACTTCGTGCCGAAGATGTCGGCAGTTATGAAGTTAAGAAATGGCCGATGCTGGAAGAGCAGGATTTATCTCCAACCAATGCTATAGGTTATCCTACGGGCGCGTGGTTCAAGAAAAAGAAAGAAGAGTTAAGACGTCAGAAAGAAGAAGAGGAAAAAGCGGCCAGGGAAGCCGAACTTGCTGCAGCAGCTCAGGCTGAAGAAGAGAGAAAAAAACAGGAAGAGCAGCTTACGGTTGAAAACCTTGAGAAGATTCAGCGTGAAGCCTACGAGGAAGGTCACCAGGAAGGTCTGCAGCAGGGAAATGCAGAAGGCTTTGCCCAGGGACTTGAAAAGGGGCATCAGGAAGGCTTTGATAAAGGTGTCAATGAAGGATTGCAGAAAGGCTACGACGATGGCTATATCAAGGGACGTGAAGAAGGGTTCAGGAAAGGTCACGAGGAGGGGCTGCAGGGTGGAGAGAGCATTGTGCTAGAACAGGTTGAGCGGTTCAGGCATCTTGCTGACAAACTTGCCAATCCTCTTCGCGAGGTGGATCGGGATGTTACCGATGAAATTGTTTATCTTATTTCCCGTCTTGCCAAGGTGGTCATCGGACATGAGATCAAAGGTGATCTTGGTTATTTGAAAAACTCCTTGGATAAGGCCATTGCCGTTCTGCCTAATGCTGACAAAGGTGCAAAACTGTATTTGAATCCTGATGATAAGGTTCTTATTGAAACATCCTTAGGCAAAGAATATCTGCAAGAACAGAAATGGGATTTAAATGAAGATCCTGATCTGGACATCGGTGATGTGAAGGTAATCAATGAGGCCTCAACAGTAAACTGGCGTTTGAATGACCGTATCGATTCTTTGCTTGAGGATTTCCTCGGCAATGCCTCGGTAGCAGTGGATAAGGCCCTTCGTGAAGATATTGAGGGTGCTCCTGGCTATGATGAGATCCCGCCGAAACCTTTAGCGCCACCTCCGGATCTGACCGCGGTGATGCAGAAACATATGCAGACTACAGTTGCCCCTGTCGTAGAGGATGTCAAGGCTGAAAATGTCAGTAGGGAAGCTGTTCAGCAGGAGAATGACGGAACTCTCAAGGAGGCTGAACGCGCCCTTTTGGAAGGAGCAGAAAAGAACGTGCTTTCCCAAGAGGAGGTTAAATGAATCTTCTCGCTGAGCGTTTGCGTTCCATTGAAATTCCAGAACAGGAAGTATCTCCGGTCCTGACCGGTTACCTGACAAGAGTGGTGGGACTCACACTTGAGGCCAGAGGTATCAAGGTACCATTAGGTCAAAGATGCAGAATTGACACCGTTGAGGGACCTATGAGTGCTGAAGTAGTGGGCTTTTCCGGCGATACCACCTACCTGATGCCAACAACAGAGATCAGCGGCGTACAGAGTGGTGATACCGTTACCCCTGTGAAAGGTTTGGATACCTATCCCTACGGTGATCATCTTTTGGGCAGAGTACTTGACGGCATCGGAAACCCTATTGACGGCAAGGGTCCGCTGGTGGCAAGTACTGCCACCAGATGGCGTCCGTCCAAGATCAATCCGATGGCCAAAAAGCCTATTAAGCAGCCTCTTGATGTCGGGGTAAGAGCGATTAACGCTCTGCTGACCATCGGTCAGGGACAGCGTATGGGACTGTTTGCCGGTTCCGGTGTAGGTAAATCTGTGCTCCTGGGCATGATGACCAGAGGATCTGCTGCTGATGTTGTCGTTGTCGGTCTGGTGGGCGAGCGTGGTAGAGAGGTTAAGGAGTTTATTGAGGATATTTTAGGTCCCGAAGGTAGAGCCAGAAGTGTGGTCATTGCCGCACCTGCCGATGCTTCTCCACTTATGAGACTTAAGGGCTGTGAAACGACCCTCGCTATAGCTGAATATTTCAGAGATCAGGGGCGTAATGTGCTACTGCTGATAGATTCTCTGACCCGTTATGCCATGGCCCAGCGAGAAATAGCTCTCGCGGTCGGAGAACCGCCGGCAACAAAAGGTTATCCTCCTTCTGTTTTTGCCAGACTGCCAGCTCTGGTGGAACGCGCCGGTAACGGAGCAGAAGGGCAGGGGTCCATTACCGCCTTTTTTACTGTTCTGGTCGAAGGTGATGATCTTCAGGATCCGATCGCCGATTCAGCACGAGCGATTCTGGACGGTCATATCGTTTTATCGCGTAAGCTTGCCGATGCCGGGCATTATCCTGCTATTGATATTGAAAAATCAATAAGCCGTGTTATGCCAGCGGTGGTCACGCAGGATCATCTTATTATGGCCAGAACCATAAGACAGTGTCTTGCCCAATATAATCAGAGCAGTGAACTTATCCAGATTGGTGCCTATCAGAAAGGATCGGATCCGAGAATTGACCAGGCTATAATGATTAAACCTTATATCGATGAATTCTCGCAGCAGGATTTTCGTGCGGTAATTCCCTATGCGCAGTCTCTTGAGGAATTAAAACAGTTATCGATGATTCTCGTACAGGATGCCCAGGAAAAGGTGAATGCTCTGCAGCAGAGTCAGGGACAGTTGCAGCCTCCTAATGCTCAGACCGGGCATAAACCTGTTGCCTCTATGCAGTTTAACCGGACAAATTAGGATCGCTAAATGGCTGATGATCGTGCTCTGCGTCTGGTGCTTGACATGCGCAAGAAAGAGGAGAAGGCTGCTCTTGAAGAGTATATCCAGTCTAATCAGGCAATCCTTTCCTTTGAGAATCAGTTAAAGCAGTTGCGTGAGTTCCGTAATATCTACAATCAGGAACTGGCCGACAGGACACAGAACGGTATGAGCATGACCGTTTTTCTGTCCTATGAAAATTTTCTTGGAAAACTTGAGCTGGTTGAACAGCGTCAGGAAAAGACTCTGCAGAAACTTCGCGAGCGCGCGGAAGTTTTAAGACAGCAGTACCTTAAGATGCAGCAGCGTCGCAAAATTATTGAAGCACTTCTTGAAAAGCATCGTCAGGATGCTATAGCGGCAGAACTTAAAGCAGAACAGAAACTTACGGACGATATAGTCAGTTCCAAACAGGCTCGACTGCTTATGGAAAAAAAATGACCGCTGAAAACTGGCAGAATACTTGCATTAAATTCTTTATAAAAAATCTTAGTAATGAATACCAAAAAATTACTTTGGAATATAAAGAAGTTATAAGCCTCCCGAATTTTAGGAGCAATTGATGATGCAGAGTATAAACAATCAACTAAATATAAAAAAGGAAAGTATTGCCGCTGATGGCAGAAACAGTTCCTTAAAACAGGATGGAGCTGATTTTCTGTCGACTCTTTCTGCTTTGTATTCTGTCAATCAGAACGGAGATAACAGTTCCCTGCGTGCCGTATACAACAGTATTCAGCACATTCGTGACAGAAATGACGGCTATGCCGGAGGTGTTGATGCCTCAAGGTACAGTTCGGTCTTAAGAGTCTTTGATAGGGATGAAAAACGTCAGCACAAGGATGAGTTCGGACTCAGAGTCTCAGAGTCTGACCGCAGTCGTAGCGCAACAGTACAGTCAACTGAGGGCGACGCGAAAAAAGCAGCGGTGAAAGTGCAGAAAAATCCAGAGGAGACAAAAACTCATGACCGACCGTCCCTTCCTATGACTGACGAAAAGGTTTCGTCAGATGACGAGCTGTCTTGCAGTACGGACAAAGGTGCAGTGCAGAACAAAGGTACTGAGACGATTGCTGATTTTTTAAACGTCAATGAGCAGTTCTCATCTCAGAGCAGTGAGTCGGCGCAGAACGATGTCACGGCAACGCTTGATGAAAATGAAAAACTGCTTCTTACAACTGCATTTTTTGCCGAAGAGTCTGTGGGACCTGATGAAACAGCAGGGGTGTCAGACTCTGCAGATATGCTTAAATTTTCCTGTCCGAACGGTGAAAATCTTCCTGAGGAAAGTGCAGGTCTTTTATCGTTGCTGTATAAAAATGTTATTTCCACAGATGGACAGAAAACGGAACAGGCCTCACGTCAGATGGCGATGATGTCAGATGATTCTCTGGAAGTTGATTTGAACAGAATCATTGCAGATCTTCAGCACAGTGCGCAGACGACTGCTGTTGAGGAATCTTCTGATGCTGCCGAGGATATGGCAAAACTGGTGGAATCATCAGGAGTAACCTCCATATCCTTGCAGAGTTCAGAATCTGAGGTGGACCTTGATGCCCAGCTTGCCTCCATGGAAGAATTACAGAATATTGATGACAGTCTTAAGCTTGCCAGGGTTATCAGAACGCAAAACGATCAGCTCCCTGGAGATGATTCCGACCACGGTCAGCATGGTGCTGAAACGTTGAACTACGGTCAGGCTTTGAAGACTCTACGTGAGGCTACAGGACAGGAAATTGAGAACTTAGGTGTTGATGAATCTGCCGAAAGTATTCTGAATACCGCTGTGACTGAACAGATACCGACCGCTGAACATGGTAATGTAAATGCCTCCAGACAGGTTGATGTGAACAGCTTAAGTTTTGGGCAGAACGTTACTAATGAACTGAATTCTGCGGTGACGGGTGGAAAAGAGACAGCCTTAAATGATTTATTGTCGCTGTCATCTGATCTGCGTAAAAATGCTGAGGAACTGACCAGAAAGGTTATGGAGATGGCGGCAAGAAACCTCAGGCAGATGGAACTGAACCTGAATCCTGAAAGTCTTGGTAAAATGAAGATCTGTATTGATTTGAGCGGTACTAACGAGATTACCAGGATCACCGTAGCAGCCTCTGAAGCAGGAACTAGGGATCTGATTGCTCAGACTCTTGGCAGACTGCGTGAACAGCTTGAATTAGTCGGCAGTGAGGTTGAGACCGCTCTTGCTGATTATCAGGAGCAGTCCGGAGAGAACGGTTTTGCGCAGAACGATGAACGATCTGCACCGAATGAGGATCATGCGGAAACGGTCTTTGCGGACAATGCTGAAAAGGTGAGTGAAGATGATAAGGTTGATGAAACACAGATAAACTCACAAAATGGTGAACGTGTAAGCTACTTTGCTTAACAAATCAAAGTATTACAGCCATAATATGAACATTATACGAAGGAGAGAGTTATGGCCAAAAAAGAGAGTGATGCTGAAGAACTTGAGACTCCGAAAAAGGGAAAAAAGTTTCTTCTGCTTTTGATAGTTCTTGTTCTCCTGCTTTTAGGTGGTGGTTATACAGGAGTGGCGTATTTTCTTGAGTTGCCTCCTTTTGAGCCGCAGGGACCGACCCCTGAGGAGATTGCCGCCCAGCTTGCAAAAGAGGAAGCGGAGCAGGCTGCAAAGACCAAGGATATATACGTCAAATTCGAAAAGCCTTTTGTCTTCAATCTTAAAGGAACCAGTAAACGTCCGCATACCGGACAGGTTGAAGTTGTTCTGGTTGTTTCCGGTCCTGATAATGAAGCGCTGGCAAAACAGCACCTTACCCTGTTAAACAGTACGTTTTTTGATGCTCTGGCAGGGCAGAACTATGAGGAACTGTTAAAGCCTAGCGGACGAGAGAGACTTAAGAGTGTTCTGCTTGATCTGGCACGTGCAAAAATGTCAGAGATGGTGAAAGCTCCTGTCGTCGAGCATGTTCTGATTACCAGTTTTGTTGTGCAGTAGCAGGGGTATTCCGTGACAGAGATTTTAAGTCAGGAAGAGATTGATGCTCTGCTGCACGGCGGAGCAGATGAGGTTGAACCTGACGAGCCGAAGGACGACAGTGGTGTCAAATCGTTTGATTTTGGCTCCCAGGAGCGTATTGTCCGCGGTCGTATGCCGACTCTGGAACTGGTCGACGAACGTTTTGCCAGACACATGCGTATCAGTCTGTTCAACATGATGAGGCATACTGCTGAAGTCACCTGGAACGGTGTGGAAATGAAAAAGTTCGGTGAATATACGCAGGAACTGTATGTTCCGACCTCACTGAATATGGTTCGTTTCAGACCGTTAAAGGGTACTGCACTTATCACTCTTGAGGCGAAGCTGGTTTTCATTCTGGTGGAAAACTTCTTTGGCGGTGAAGGCAGATTCAGAACAAAAATTGAAGGCCGTGAGTTTACACCGACCGAACGCCGAATCATCCAGAAACTCCTGAAAATGGTGTTTGGAGACTATAAGGAAGCATGGTCTCCGGTGATGGATGTTGAATTTGAGTATCTTGATTCTGAAGTTAACCCGGCTATGGCCAATATCGTCAGTCCAAGCGAGGTGTTGGTCGTAAACAAGTTCCATATTGATCTGGACGGTGGCGGCGGAGACATGCATATCTGTTTCCCTTATTCCATGATTGAACCGATTCGGGAACTGCTCGATGCCGGTGTGCAGAGTGATAAGGGTGACACTGATGTGCGCTGGAATAAGGCCCTGCGTGAAGAGGTTATGGACGTCAATGTTGACATGAGGGTTAAGCTTCTCGATACCGAAGTCTCTCTTCAGGATGTTATGAACTTCAAGCCTGGCGACATTCTGCAGGTAGATATTCCGGATGATCTTCTGGTTTATATAGAAGAGTTGCCGAGTTACCATGCAAAACTTGGCAGGACACAGGATAAACTTGCCATCAAGATAAGCAAGGTTCTGGAACGTCCTCAGTCAATGAAGAGTGATATGACCTTCCTCAAGGGTAACGGTGTTGCCATTAACGATGAAGATGATATTGAAGATTTCGATGACGATTAATTTGGAGTGATTATGTCTGATGAAGATCAGAAATTAGCCGATGAGTGGGCTGCTGCCTTATCTGCACAGGAAAACGCTACAGACGGAGAAGGTGCGGGCGATCCTGCTGGGGCTGAATTACAGCAGTTTGAGGAAACCTCTGATTCCAAGGCTCCGCTGTCACGTGAAGAGCGCAAGAAACTTGATGCTATTTTGGATATTCCTGTAACCATTACCATGGAGGTGGGGCATGCCAAGATCAGTATTCGTAATCTGCTCCAGTTGAATCAGGGATCGGTAATCGAACTTGAGAGACTTGCCGGAGAACCTTTGGATGTTCTGGTTAACGGTACACTGATTGCTCACGGTGAGGTAGTTGTGGTTAACGATAAGTTTGGTATCAGACTTACCGATGTCATCAGTCAGATAGAACGTATCAAGAAGCTCAAATAGTATGTATCTCAAAACCGCCGTTTCAGTCTTTGCTGCGCTGTTCTGTCCGTGGCTGACGGTTGACGCAGAAGAAGCAAATGCTACTTTGAACAGTTCATCCGTCGGCATGTTATCAGGTCTGTTAACCTGGTTGGTTTCAACCGTTGCCATACTGGCCTTCATTTTTCTGTTAGCCTATCTTTTAAAACGAAGTAAGTTTGCCATGCGGCGGAATGGGGCCTTGTCTGTTGTCGCACAGCTTCCGTTAGGCCCGAAGGAGAGGGTGGTTGAACTTGAGGTGCACGGGCGAAGAATGCTTCTGGGTGTAACTGCCAACAACATCAGTTTCCTTACTCATATCCCTGATGATCTGAATGAGAAGGATTTTGCCAAGGAGTTGAGTGTTGAACTTAAGAAAGAAGAAAGGGATAAGTCACTCGATGAGAAGAAGCAGTCAGAGTGATAAGTTAAGGGGACTGAAGAAGACTTTTGCCATCAGTTCCTTAATCGCGCTTATAAGCGGACTGATGCTTATTATCATGCCGACTGCCTACGGTGCAGATCTCGACCTTAGCGCCTTCAGTGTTAAGACACTGCCTGACGGTACGCAGGATTACAGCATGTCTATTCAGGTGCTGTTCCTGATAACTCTGATGTCTTTCCTGCCGTCAATACTGATCATGACGACCTCTTTCGTGCGTATTTCCATCGTGATGGTAATTTTGAGGCAGGCAGTAGGTTTACAGAGTTCGCCATCAAATCAGATCATAGTCGGCATCTCGCTGTTTCTGACCATTTTCATCATGACTCCGGTTTTCGATGATATCTACAATCAGGCCATAGTGCCTTATATGAACGATGAGATCTTGGCCAGAGAGGCTTTGGATAAAGGTCAGGTCCCTCTCAAGAAATTTATGGTTGAACAGACCAGAGTAACGGATCTCAATTCCTTTGCGCAGTACGCCAATGTGACGGCGGACAGACCGGTGGATTTGCCTATCAGAGTAATTATTCCGGCCTTCATGTTAAGTGAACTTAAGACCGCCTTTCAGATTGGTTTTATGATTTTTCTGCCGTTTCTGATCATTGACCTGGTTGTGGCCTCAATTCTCATGGCCATGGGTATGATGATGCTCTCGCCGATGGTGGTGTCCTTGCCGTTTAAACTGATGCTCTTTGTCATGGTTGATGGCTGGTCTTTAATTCTGGGTACTCTGGTGCAGAGTTATGGCATAGGCGTGCCTTCATAAGGGGAGAGTTTATGGAGCCGGAAGTTTTTGTTGATATTGTCAGACAGGCTCTTGGTCTGGTGGCCATTTTGGTCTCCGCATCGATTCTGCCTTCCCTATGCGTAGGTTTATGTGTTTCGATTTTTCAGGCGGCGACTTCGATTAACGAACAGACTCTGTCTTTTCTGCCGCGTCTTATAGTGACAGTGCTGGCCCTGATGGTAGGTGCCCATTGGGGACTTGAAAAACTGATGACCTTCTTTTTCAATATGGTCGAGATGATTCCGCAGGTAATTGGGTAATGGAAGGGTTAGAAGGCCTTACTATGGCCTCTTTAGCTTCAATAATCTGGCCGTTCTGCCGAATCGGCGGCTTCTGCATGAATATGTTTGTCTTCAGCGGCGCTGCCGTGCCTCCAGTGGTCAGAGTATGGTTCTCCCTGATGTTTGCCATCTGCATTCTGCCTGATATCCCTCCTGTTGAAAATCCGATGGCACTGTTCTCCCTTTACGGAGCACTGGTAACGGTAAAAGAAATTCTGATTGGTATGGCCTTGGGTTATCTGACACAGTTTCTGGCACAGGTGTTCATCATTGCCGGTCAGGCTGTTGCCATGCAGACCGGTTTGGGCTTTGCCTCACTGGTAGATCCGGTTTCAGGCACCAACACTCCGGTAGTCGGTCAGTTTTTCTCGGTCTTGACCACGCTGGTTTTTTTGGCCATGAACGGTCATCTGCTGTTTTTCAGAATGCTGGAAATGTCCTTTAGCACACTGCCGATCGGCGTCAGTTTTTTGCCTCCTGACGGTATACATGACCTGACATATTTTGGCAGTACCATGTTCTTATGCGGTCTGGTGATGGCAATAAGTTCCATATGTACCATGCTCGTTGTCAATTTTACTCTGGGTGTCATGACCAGAGCTGCGCCGCAGCTGAACATCTTCTCTTTAGGTTTTGCCGTGACCATGGTGACAGGCATGTTTGTGCTTGCAGCTTCGCTTAATGCCTATATGAACAACTATACTCATGCAATCAATGAGGTCATCTCGACGGGATGTACACTTATAGGCACAAGTTGTGAGGGGATTTTCGATTAAAATTAACGCAAGTACTGATGGTAGACGGACGAATAGTTGTTAATCGTACTTCAGTCTTACGGACTGCACCTCAACCTCTGCTACAGAGAAGAATGCAGGTGCAGTCATTTGCAAAGAAATGCAGGTTATGTTCTGTTAATCATCCTCAAGAACATAGCAAGGTTTGTACTCTCTTTTCGACAGTAGAATACGACCCTGATCAATAAAGTCCTTAAGCAGCTGATCCATACTCTGGATAATCTCCTTATCCCCGTGCAGTTTAAATGGACCTTTTTCCGCAACAAGCCTGACTCCTTTCTCCTTTACATTGCCTGATACAATACCTGAGAAAGCTGCTCTTAAGGCTGCCGAAAGTTCGTAAGGCTCCTGATCTTTATGGAGATTCAGTTTTGACATATTCTCATGAGTTACCTCAAACGGGATCTGCAGACTTTCAGGAATATGGAGAGCCCAGTTATAACAGAACGAATCATGGGTGAGTGATCTGTGCTCATAGGTATTTTGCAGTTCAGTCTTAACTTCTCTTGCCACCGCATCAGGATCGTCGATGATAAGTTTGTAGTAGCGGGTTACCTCAGGACCGAAACATTTCTTCAAGAATGCCTCGAGTGTATTGAAGTAAGGTGCACTATCCTTATTGCCTGTAAGAATGAGAGGTGTTGGTATATGACGGTTTTCTTTACACATTTTGATAGTAAGGATGTAAAGCAATTCCTCAGCCGTACCAGGACCTCCGGGGAAGACGACCAGCACATGTCCCAGCCTTACGAAAGCTTCAAGACGTTTTTCGATATCCGGCATGATAACGAGCTCAGATACCATGGAATTTGGAGGCTCAGCGGCAATAATCGAAGGTTCGGTAAGACCAATCAGTCTGCACTGTTCGGTTGCTGACTGCATGGTATGACCCATAATGGAACCCTTCATTGGCGCTTCCATAATGCCTGGTCCACAGCCGGTGCAGATATCAATTTTGCGCAGTCCCATGGCAAAACCAACCTGATAGGCGTATTCATATTCCTCCTCTGAGATGGAGTGACCACCCCAGCAGACGGCAATGTTTGGTGCTACACCAACCTGCAAAGTTCCGGCATTGCGCAGAATAGTGAATATACCGTTGGTAATCAGTTCACTGCGACTTGCTTTATCTTTCTGGATTATTTTTCTGAACTGATCCGCGTAAGGATTGATTTGCACAATATCACGCAGAACAGAGTAGAGGTGATTACGCAGACTGAAGACAATTTTTCCGTCAACAAACGCCGATTTAGGAGGATTGATAAGTTCTATCTTCAGTCCTCTTTCGGTTCTGATAACATTGATTTCAAAGTTCTCATAATTCTCGAGCAGTTCTTTGGAATTATCTGTTTTGTTGCCGCTGTTCAAGACGGCAAGAGAACAGTTACGATAAAGATTATAAAGTTCACCCTGCGACGTATGAGAAATAAGATCCGCTTCAAGCTGAGTCAGCAGGGACATTGAACCTGCCGGCCAAACAAATTCTACACTCATAAAACCTCAGTTAATTGATTTTTATATGGTAATTTTCATTGTATCCCATCTGAATTAAGAACATAAAGCAAATCTGAGAGAAATATGGACAGATTTGCAATTATGTCTTTGGACCGGTAATTTCTTTACGGTGCTTTTACTGTCTTAGAGTACGCGGAGGCATCATGGTCAGCGCGTAATCAGATCTGACCGGGTTGATATCAATGCCTCCGCGTCTGGTAAAACAGGCGCAGACGCAGAGATTTTTCGGGGTTAGCAGAGTTTTTATATCACTGAAGATCAGTTCACAGCACTGCTCGTGAAATCCTCGGTGATTTCTTAATGAAACCAGATAGGCAAACAGACCCTGATGGTCTATTCTTGTTCCTGAATAGCGGATAAAGACAGAGGCATGATCAGGCTGCCCGGTGACTGGACAGAGGGTTCTGAGGACATTAGAACAGATTGCCTCTTCAACAAAATCAGTTCCGTTATGTTTTAGCAGTTCTGGCGCATACTCATATCTGCTGATCTCATTTTCTGCGGTAATCTCATTATCAATCAGCAAATAGTTTGGAGTTTCGGGCTCAAAAACAGGCTGACTGCACTCGTAAATTTTCACCTCAATGGCACAGTCCAGTTTTTTCACCAGATCGTGTTCGATAATCTGCTGCAGCTGAGAGATGCCCGTGATTTTAGTCATGGCAAAGGAGCCCAGGTACAGTTTTAAGGATTTTGATTCCACAATGCAGGGACTTGTTGCCGGGACCTTGATGCTGCCCATAGCCGTATGAGGGATCCCTTTTGTATCAAGCCAGGTAAGTTCGTAGAATCTCCACAGGTCATAACCCTCAAAAGACTGCATTCTCAGTGGCGCTCTGCCCATGGTCCTGTCAATGGGATTGAGAATTTTTGGGTTGTATTCGTCAAAATAAGAGGTGTTTTTGCCGAGCACTGAAGCAGACTTAGACATTATGAGGTCCTCTGTTATCTGTGAAGCGATTTCAAAAATGCTTTTAAAGTATCATACTGAGTCTTTGTGAGTTGTGTGTTTATACCTTTAAACTCGCACTCACGTGACACAAAATGATTTTCATTTCCCTGAACGGACGCAATTAGTTTATTGCGCAGACATTCATTTGGGGTAGGAGGATACATTTTATTCCAGCTTAGAAAAAGTTTCTGCTGTTCTGCCGAGATTTTTATATGGTAACGCTCAGCCATATACAGGGTTGCTCTTGCCACAATACCTCTTGAACTGTGCGGCGGCTGAGCAAGTTTTAGCTGATTGTCCACCACCATCGGGCATTTCCCGTACATTCCCGGTTTTGCATTCCAGTCACCATAATGGTAGTTTTTTCTATCGGCATTAACTTCACCGATTGACGGGTAGAGGTTGTGGAGATCCCCTTCCATACGCTGAAACTGCGCATCATTCTCGCTGCAGTTTTGTCTTCGTCCTTTACTCTGCCAGCATTTCATCTGATGTCCAAAATCGTAAGCGGGCATAATATGTTCGGCCTCAATACGGTTTGCTCTTTTTTTATCCTGTCTGATTTTATAGCCGCAGTCATCGGGCCTGACCATGTACCCTTTTTTATTGCTGCTACTTTGGGTAAAGATGATGGGGCAACTACAGTAGAGGGTCATAGGTTTGTCAAGCATGTCGAAAATAACTGGCAGGGCACGTTTAGCGTCTTTGAAGTTTCTTACTGTCTCATAACCTGTTTCAGACTGAGGATTACTGTTTTCATTCTGTACCGCAGATGTTTTCAGAGAAAAAGTTAAGATTGTCAAAAAGATAAATACTGTTGGTTTTATATTGATAATCATGTATTCTGCAATAGGTAAACAAAGACCCATTTACTATAATGAGGAAATCAGAAAAAATAAAGGAGATAAAGCATGTTAATCAATTTACGTAACATGGCCACTTTCGGTGTCGCGGGAAATTTCACAGGACATCTTGAGCAGGCTGGCGAAGCGCGCGATTTTACCAACGTTAAAACCGCAGAAGCCAAGGCTCCGAAGGCCCTGTTTCCTACCTATATTCCTAATGGAACTCATCCGACTCCTGACTTTTTGAAGATTTTTCCCTTTGATGAATACCGGATTATTTTCCCTAAGGGGGAACAGAAACTGCAGATTGAACCTGAGTGCGCAATAGTATTTGATGTGATATGGGATGGAGATCAGATTAAAGCTCTGTCACCGGTTGTGTTCGGGGCCTCTAACGACTGTTCGATCCGCAAAGAGGGGGCTCGCAAGATCAGTGAAAAGAAAAACTGGGGCGCATCAAGCAAGGGGTTTGCTTCTAATCTGATTAAGGTTGATAAATTTGAGAAAGGCGGGATCCTTGATCGTTACCGCATTGCCAGTTTTATGATTCGTGACGGCATTGTCTATTCATATGGTGAAGACAGTGCCGTTCGTGATTACAGTTATATCTATGAAAAACTCAATGTCTGGCTTATTGATAAATTCAATAATCAGCAGGATGAGGGACCTGCCGAACGAATTCATGATTATCTGCTTTCTGCAAATAAGCCAAAGCAGGTGATGGTTTCAGTAGGGGCAACACGTTATACCGATTTTGGTACCAAGAATTTCCTGCAGGAAGGTGATCGCTCAGTGGTTGTTGTCTATCCTGAAGATGTATATTCTGAAGAAGAAATTATTGAAAGAGTAAAAAAGGATAATCTTGAGGAAGAGGACATCTCCGTACTGTCACAAGAAGTTGTTTTAGGTTAATTTTCCGTTCTGCTGTCAGATTTTGTAATGAAACTGTAGCGCAGGATAAAAAATTTGATGGCAGGTTGTGTTTGATTGCGAATGCAACCTGATAGAGGGAATTTTTTTGCAGACCTTTGGGGTCTGATTTTACTGACCATTAAAATCACCACGCTCCCCGCAGACAACGGGAAGGCGTGGTGATTTTGCAATATAGCTCAGAATGTTATGAGAGCAGTTCGGCCTTCAGGGCTTCAGCCTTGTCGGTATTCTCCCAAGGGAATTCCTCACGACCAAAGTGTCCGTAGGCGGCGGTTGGCTTATAGATTGGACGCAGTAAATCAAGCATCTTAATAAGTCCGTATGGACGCAGGTCAAAAACCTTGTGAACTGCCTGTGAGATCTTTTCGTCTGAGACAGTACCGGTACCAAAGGTATTTATACTGATTGAAACCGGTTCTGCTACACCGATGGCATAAGAAACCTGCAGTTCACAGCGCTTGGCAAGACCTGCGGCAACTACATTTTTGGCAACATATCTGGCGGCATAGGCGGCGGAACGATCAACTTTTGACGGGTCTTTGCCTGAGAAGGCGCCACCACCGTGACGTGCTGCACCACCATAGGTATCCACAATAATCTTGCGTCCGGTAAGACCGCAGTCTCCTACCGGACCACCGATGACAAAACGACCGGTTGGATTGATGAAATACTTGGTATTCTTATTCAGTAATTTCGCAGGAATAACCTTTTTAATGATTTCTTCCATTACTCCTTCATGGACGGTCTGCTGTGACACACTTTCGTCATGCTGTGTGGAAAGTACGATAGTGTCGATACCTGTAATATTGCCATTATCGTCATAGACAAAGGTGACCTGACTTTTTGCATCAGGACGCAGCCAAGGCAGAATGTTCTCACGACGAACCTGCGCCTGACGTCTTACCAGAAGATGCGCATAGGTAACTGGTGCAGGCATTAGGACTGCGGTTTCATCACAGGCGTAGCCGAACATCAGTCCCTGATCTCCTGCGCCTTGCTCTTCAGGTTTTGAGCGCGAGACTCCCTGATTGATATCAGGTGACTGTTTGCCGATGGCATTCAGAAAAGCACAGTAACGGCCGTCGAAACCAACTTCTGTTGTATCGTAGCCGATATCACAAATTGTTTTTCTTACCACATTTTCAAGATCAACAGATGCTGTAGTGGTAATCTCGCCGGCAATGATAACCATTCCGGTTTTCACCAGGGTTTCACAGGCTACGTGTGCATCAGGGTCTTCTGCCATGATTGCATCGAGCACTGAGTCCGATACTTGATCTGCAACCTTGTCTGGGTGTCCTTCTGAAACTGATTCTGAAGTAAATAATCTAGACATGGAAAAACTCTCTATAAATAGTGAAAATCGCTTTGATTATATACCCTTATTCTGTGCAGAAATATAAGAAGGAGAACAAAATAAAACAAGGACACTTGGCGACCACAGTTTTTGTTTAACTTTTGTGAACCAGTTGTTATTTGAACAGTAAAAATTTAAAATCAAAATATTTGTGTGGTATGTTTCATCGGGACAGGTTCTCTAATTAAAATGTAGGATGTGTCACGTTTACCGAATAGCGTAATCGTTTGTATTTTTAATTAGAAGTACAATGGGGTACGGGATACAGAAGATGTACGCAATAAATTTGCAAAGTTTTGTTAATCAAGTTTTCTAGGGAGTAATAATGCGTTTTTTCATTGATACAGCAAATGTTGAAGATATTCGCAAAGCTAATGATATGGGTGTAATCTGCGGTGTAACCACTAATCCATCTCTGATTGCAAAGGAAGGTCGTGATTTTAAGGAAGTAATCAAGGAAATTACTACTATTGTTGACGGTCCTATCAGTGGTGAGGTTAAGGCTACTACTCTCGATGCTGAAGGTATGATTAAGGAAGCTCGTGAAATTGCCGCCATTCATCCGAATATGGTTGTCAAGATCCCAATGACTGTTGAAGGTTTAAAGGCCTGCCATCAGTGCGCTCAGGAAGGTATCAAGACCAATCTTACTCTGATCTTCTCTGCCAATCAGGCATTACTTGCCGCTCGTGCCGGTGCAACCTATGTTTCTCCATTCATTGGTCGTCTTGATGACATCAATCAGGATGGTCTTGATCTGATTCGTCAGATTTCCGACATGTTCTCAATCGGCGGTATTGATGCCCAGATTATTTGCGCATCCGTACGCAATCCGGTTCACGTTACTCAGTGTGCTCTTGCTGGTGCTGATATTGCCACTGTTCCTTACAAGGTTATTGAACAGATGACCAAGCATCCACTGACTGATCAGGGCATCGAGAAGTTCCAGGCTGACTATAAGAAAGTATTCGGCTAATTGGGACTTTGTCATGTTTTCCAAGAAAATGCCGATCGCTGATCGGCATTTTTATTTGATGAAGTGATGACTGTATTTGATAATTTTTATTTAAGATTCAATAAGAAATTATTTTTATAAACTGAGTTGTTTACTCGATGAATAGAACAATTAAGTATCTTGTTGGTGGAACTGTCTTCCTGACAGTACTTTACTGTGCAGGAGTAGGAGTTGGAGCATATTATTCTGATACTTTGATAAATGACGGTCTGGTTTCTCTGAACAAAGTATTGGAAGAAAAATATTCTGAACATGTGCTGCCAAAGTTAAGCACTAAATATGTTGCTGAAGAAAAAGGCTTCTTTTCACAGAAGGGTAATTTTTTAATTACCAACGCAGATTCCGGGCAGGTTGTATCTTTACCATCCGAATTCTGTCACGGTTTTCTCTCGCTGAAAGGCAGAGTAGATTTTTATCATTTCCTCAATAATCTTTTCCTTAAGAAAGGAGTACTTGATTTACACAGTGAAGCGTATGCTGATGTGAGTTTCAGACTTTTTCCTTATGACTATTCGCTTGCTATAAAGGTTGATGGTCCTTATGCGGCTAATTATTTAAAACAAGATCCGAAGCGTCTGTCAGGATACAGCAAAAAACTTCATTCCCTGTTAAGACTGCACGGCGGTATGACAGGAAGACTTGATGCCTCATTTGAGGCCTGTAACGTAGTTACTACTGATTTTACGGCTGACAGAATTTTCTTCAACGGAGTTAATATCTTTAATGCAGAAACCACAAAAGGAAATATGCAGTTTGGTATTAAGGGAATGTATGCTCACAATACATTCTACGATGAGGTTGATGATGTTGGTGTGTCGCTGTTGTTGGATGACGACTCTGTCGGCAGTACATCAGTTGAGATGAAACTTGAGCTTGATACCTCAAGAGGAAAGTTGAGTGCCGAGGGGGTGCTCGGTAAATTTAATGGTGAACAGGTTAAAAAACATCATGGTCTGTTTTTAGATCTATTAGGTCAACCTTTAAGTTTTAACCGTTATTTTGATGAAAAGGGTGGTAGTTTTACCTTAAAACAGCTTGTATTTTACGCCGATTACACGGCGCCTGAGGGCAGAGTTCAGTATGTTGCCACCGCAAAGGGAAAAGTTGTTATTCCTCAGGCGGATAATGTCGTCATCAGCGCCCAGAAGATAAACGGCAATGTCGAAGTCAGGTTCGATAAGGTTAATCAGGCTGCTGAAAAGACCATTGATAGCATCGGCAGACATCTTTTTGAGAAGGATGCTGGCGGATATGTATCAAAGATCACTATAGAAAATGGTAAATTACTGTACAACGGTAAAGAGTATTAAGAATTTTTACATCTAAGGAGAAAAAAATGTCCGAATACAGAGAGCTTGCTAACGCCCTGCGTGCGTTAAGTATGGATGCCGTCCAGAAAGCTAACTCAGGTCACCCTGGTGCACCTATGGGTATGGCCGATATGGCAGAAGCCTTATGGCGTGGTTTCCTGCATCACAATCCAAAGAATCCGAAATGGCCTAACCGCGACCGTTTTGTTTTGTCAAACGGTCACGCCTCAATGCTGATTTACTCTCTGCTGCATTTAACCGGATATGATCTTTCACTTGATGACCTCAAGAATTTCAGACAGTTGGATTCAAAGACTCCTGGACATCCTGAGTATGGTGAAGTCCCGGGAGTTGAGACTACAACCGGTCCTCTAGGTCAGGGCATTGCAAATGCTGTAGGTATGGCTATTGCAGAACGTATGCTTGCTGATCAGTTCAATCGTGGCGGCTATAACATTGTTGATCACTACACTTATGCCTTTATGGGTGATGGCTGTCTTATGGAAGGCATTTCCCACGAGGTGTGTTCACTTGCCGGTACTTTGGGCCTTGGCAAACTGATCGCTCTTTATGATTCAAACGGTATTTCTATCGACGGTAAGGTTACCGACTGGTTTGCTGATGATACCGGTAAGAGATTTGAAGCATATGGCTGGCAGGTAATTGAGGTTAAAGACGGCAACGATGGTGAGCAGGTAAGAGAAGCAATCAAGAAGGCACAGGCCGACAAGAATCATCCTTCTTTGATTGTATGTCATACCACCATTGGTTTCGGTTCTCCTAATAAACAGGGAACATCATCTTCACACGGAGCTCCTCTGGGCGATGATGAAATCAAACTTACCAAGGAGAAACTCGGCTGGAAGTATGGCGCATTTGAAATTCCTCAGGATGTATACAGCAAGTGGGATGCCACAGACTGCGGTGCCAAACTTGAAAAGGAATGGCAGGACATGTTTGATGCTTATAAGAAGGCATATCCTGACCTTGCCGCAGAATTTGAACGTCGCGTCATAAAGGGTGAACTGCCAGCAGACTTTGAACAGAAGACCAATGCCTGGATCCACGACCTGCAGAAGCAGGATGATCCAAAACTTGCAACCCGCAAAGCAGGTCAGAAGGCTCTTGATTTCTTTGGTGCTCTGCTGCCGGAACTGGTTGGCGGTTCTGCTGATCTGGCTCCTTCAAACCTCACAATGAACAAGTCATCCAAGGATGTTCTGCCTGGCAAACTTAACGGTAACTATATCCACTGGGGTGTACGTGAATTCGGTATGGCAGCAGCCATGAACGGAATTCTGCTTCACGGCGGTTTCCGTCCATATGGTGGTACCTTCCTCATTTTCTCAGACTATGCCCGTAATGCATTACGTATGTCTGCTCTGATGAAGATTCCTACTCTGTATGTGTTTACACATGATTCAATCGGTGTCGGTGAAGATGGTCCGACTCACGAGCCAATCGAGCAGACTGCATCCTTACGTATTCTGCCAAACTTTGATGAGTGGCGTCCTTGCGACATGGTGGAAACCGCCGCTGCCTGGACCTATATGCTTGAGCGCAAGGATGGTCCAAGTGCTATTATCCTGACTCGTCAGGGCCTTGAGCAGATGAACCGTACCGATGCTCAGGTGGACAATATTCGTAAGGGTGGTTATGTACTGCATGACTGTGATGGTGCTCCGGAACTCATTTTGATTGCAACTGGTTCTGAGGTGGCAATCAGTGTTCATGCAGCAGAAGTTCTTGAGAAGGAAGGCCGTAAGGTCCGTGTTGTGTCCATGCCTTCAACTGATGTGTTTGATCGTCAGAGCGATGCTTACAGGGAATCTGTACTGCCATCTGCATGCCGTGCCCGTGTTGCTGTTGAAGCCGGTATGAGTACCACTTGGTACAAGTACATTGGTCTTGACGGTGCAACTGTATGTCTCGATCATTATGGTGCCTCAGGTCCTGCCGGCAAACTCTTCGAGAAATACGGATTTACTGTGGATAATGTTGTCAAGACTGCAAAGTCGTTGTTGAAGTAGTAAGTTCTTTGTAATCAGCGTGTAGTGCTGATTATAAAAATAGAAAATGAAGACCCTGCCACTGTGTGCGATAGGGTCTTCTTTATTTTTCAGCCAGAGAAAAAGGCCTACCCATATTCTTGGGACGTTCTTTTCAATACGTCGATATTCAATTTGAAAAATAGGCAGCAGAGAGATGCTCTGCACCATTTTATCGAACTCATTTAAAAATATTTTTTAAAGTGCTTTTTGAAAATTGAAATGTGAATCACGTGTGATAAAATCAGTAATGTTAACGCCTTAATGGTATGTATAGTCTTTAAAAGACACAATTTTTAGAGGAATTGAAGAACTATGGCAAAAATCAAGAAGATGGCCGAGATAGATCTTAAAGGCAAACGTGTTTTAATCCGTGCTGATTTGAACGTACCAATCAAGGATGGCAAAGTTGCCTCTGTAAAACGTATTATGGCTACTCTTCCAACCATTAAGTTAGCTCTTGAAAAGGGGGCCCGCGTAATGGTTATTTCACACCTCGGACGTCCAGAAGAGGGTGTTTACGCTGAGGAGTTTTCTTTAAAGCCTGTTGCAGACTATCTTCAGACCCAGCTTCCTGATGTCAAAGTTCGTCTCGAAAAAGATTACCTCGATGGTGTTGAGGTTAGCGAGGGAGAATTAGTTGTTCTTGAAAACTGCCGCTTTAACAAGGGCGAGAAAAAGAATAACGAGGATCTTTCCAAGAAATATGCCGCACTGTGCGATGTTTTCGTAATGGATGCATTTGGTACTGCTCACCGTGCTCAGGCTACTACCTACGGTGTAGCTCAGTTCGCTCCGGTTGCCTGTGCCGGTCCTCTGCTTGCCGCTGAACTTGAGGCTCTGGGTAAGGCTATGGATAAACCTGCCCGTCCAATGGTTGCAATTGTTGGCGGTTCAAAGGTTTCTACCAAACTCCCAGTTTTAAACAGTCTGCTTAAGGTTGCTGACCAGCTGATCGTTGGTGGTGGCATTGCAAATACCTTTATGGCTGCCGCAGGTCATAAGGTGGGTAAGTCTCTGTGCGAAGAAGACCTGATTGAGACTGCCAAAGAACTGGCTCAGAAGACTGAAATTCCTGAATTCGTTGACGTTGTTGTCGGTAAGGAATTTGATGAGAAGACTCCGGCCGTGACCAAGGATCTTAAGGATGTTGCTGATGATGATATGATTTTCGACCTCGGTCCTAAGTCTATGGCCAATATCCAGAAGGTAATCAAGGAGGCCAAGACCATCCTGTGGAATGGTCCTGTAGGTGTATTTGAGTTTGATCAGTTCGCTGGTGGAACCAAGGCTCTGTCGGAGGCTATTGCCAATTCTGAAGCTTTCTCTGTCGCAGGTGGTGGAGATACAATTTCATCAATTGAGAAATTTGGTGTAACCAATAAGATTTCCTATATTTCAACCGGTGGTGGTGCTTTCCTTGAGTTTGTGGAAGGAAAGAAACTCCCGGCTGTTGAGATTCTCGAAAAGAGAGCTGAGGACTAATCTTAAGAACTAATACCAATGCCTGCATAGATTTGCGGGCATTGTTAAATTTTCAGCAGAATTATTATTTTTGATTGGGACAAATAACATGACTAAAATTTTAGATGTTGTTAAGCCAGGTGTTGTTACTGGTGAGTCAGTTCAGAAGCTCTTTGATTTCGCAAAGAAAGGGGGCTATGCTTTCCCTGCTGTTAACTGTGTTGGTACCAATTCTATTAATGCGGTTCTGGAGGCTGCTGCAAAGGCTCGTTCCCCTGTTTTTGTTCAGTTCTCTAACGGCGGTGCCGCTTTCCTTGGCGGTAAAGGTCTGAAATTTGAGGAAGCCCAGAAGACCTCAATTCTTGGTGCTGTTTCTGGTGCTCTGCATGTTCGTAATGTTGCTGAGTACTATGGTGTACCAGTTATTCTTCATACCGATCACTGTGCGAAGAAACTTCTTCCTTGGGTCGACGGCTTGCTTGAGATTGGTGAAAAGTATTTCAAGGAACACGGTGAGCCTCTGTTTTCATCTCACATGATTGATCTCTCTGAGGAATCCTTAAAGGACAATATTGACTTATGCTGCAAGTATCTTGAGCGTATGTCAAAGATCGGAATGTTCTTAGAGCTTGAACTCGGATGCACTGGTGGAGAAGAAGACGGCGTAGATAATTCAGGAAAGGACGAGTCTGCTCTGTATACTCAGCCTGAAGATGTTGCCTATGCCTATGAGCGTCTGATGAAGATTTCTCCAAACTTCACTATTGCCGCTTCATTCGGCAATGTTCACGGTGTTTACAAGCCGGGTAACGTAAAACTTACTCCGAAGATTCTTCGTGATTCACAGAAGTATGTTCAGGAGAAATTCGGTACAGCTGAGAAACCTGTAAATCTCGTTTTCCATGGCGGTTCAGGTTCATCAAAGGAAGAGATCTCAGAGTCGGTATCATATGGTGTAGTTAAGATGAACATCGATACTGATACCCAATGGGCTACCTGGAAGGGCATCATGGACTACTACAAGGAAAATGAAGCCTACCTGCAAGGACAGCTTGGCAACCCAACCGGTGCTGATGCTCCAAACAAGAAGTACTATGATCCACGCGTATGGCTCCGTAAGGGTGAAGTAGCCATGACTGATCGTGTTATTGAAGCCTTCAAGGAATTAGGATCATTTGGTTCTCTTGATAAGTAATATTTTGGGGGGTGCGCAGTAAACAGCGATTAAACCCTCTGCTATCAATATAGACCTGTGTTCAATCATGGATGGAACACAGGTCTTTTTCGTAGAGACCAGTCGTTCTGTTGTTTCTGACCTAACAAAAAACCCGTTATCCGATTGGGGAAAACGGGTTTTTTATTGATGGTAAAGGTCTATGAACTCTTGGTGGTTTTTGTAGTACCAAGCACAGAGTTAAGATAACTTAACTTGGTATTATAGTTTGTCATTAAGCTATCAACGGCAGCATACTTGTTTCTGAGCATGGATTCATAATTAGTCAGGTTTTCAGTATACTTGGACTGCTTCTCTTCAAGATAACTTACGCTGGAGTTAATACTATCCTTGCGTTTGTCGAGAACTCCTGCTGATTTTGTAAAATCGTTAAGATACGAATCAATCTTGGTGAGAAGACTATTTTCTCCGGAAAACAGTTCAACTACACTGTTATAGTTTTCCGACAAGGCCTTGTTGAACTTCGTTGAATCTAAGGAAATTGTGCCGTCCTTCTTGAAATTAAGTCCAGCACTGAAGATGGTCAGACCTTCTGAGACATTTGAATCAGATGAAATCATTCTCTGCAGTGTCTGTTTGATACCGATTGCCTGAGCATCACCTGCCAAATCCCCTCCATCATCGTTTGACACTCCGTCAGTGTAGGTGTTACGGGCAGTCAGTGTGTCAATCTGACTTACAAGCAGATTATATTTGGTGACAAAGGCCTGCATTTTCTCGGTAACGGCTTCTGAGTCAGTGCCGACAGAAACACTGTAAACCTTGCTTTCGGTATTTGCTTTAGTAGTACCGTCTTCAAGGGTGGTATAGGTCGTCTCTGATGGAGAGACTTTATTAACCGTAATACTTAAACCGGATATCTGACCCTGATCAAAGGTATTAGAATGAGAAGTGATTTTTTCACCGTCTACCTCAATAACGGCGTCTTTGCCTCGACTGTGGGTCCATCCTGAGTCAGATGTATAAGAAGACTCATCATCGCTTGCATAAGTGTGGGTTTCGTAGTCAAAAACCGATAGAGCGGTTTTCTCCGCATCTGTTCCTGTAGTTGTAGTACTGATAGAAAGCTGAGTAGCGTCTTTACCTGTTGTGGCGCTGGTGAAACTGAACTTATAGCCCTCATCTGTACTGACGATATTGGCAGTAATACCAAGATCGTTTTTGTTTATTTTTTTTCTGATCTTTTCAAGAGTATCTCCATCCTCGATTTTTACATCGAAACTGCCCAAATCATTACCTTCATCATCTTTGCCAAGAGAGATGGTCATGGTTCCGGCAGAGAAACTGTTATTGAAGGACTCTTTATTAAATGTTTTTGATAATTTTTCAGATGACGCCAACTGCTTTACGCTAAGCGAGAAATCCATATTTGCAGCATCATCTTCTGCCGTTACAGTGAAAACGTTGTCCTCCCCCTGATCTGTGGTGACTTTTCGCGCATTAAAGGCATTGTCTTTAAGCAATTCACCAACAGAATCCTTAAATGTGGACAAAAAACTCTTCAGCGAAGATACTGCCGAAATTTCGGTATTTTTTTCAGTAATCTGCGTGGCAACTTTGTTGACAGTCTTTATTTTCCTATCTGAAACAAGGGCACTAATGACGCTTTCGAAGTCTACGCCCGAGCCTATGCCTGCAGAAGTGATTGTTGTTGAGGCCATTTCTATTTCTCCTCAGATAGAAATCCGTATATAAATCTGGGTAAATAAAAGCAAAAAACATACCCATTCATTTCTGTCTTTAATAACGGTAAAAATGAAGCAGATCTTTAGGAGGGATGAATAATTTTTTTAGCAGTTGTTTAAAAAACAACTGCTAATATTTACTCTATTTTTCAAGAAGATGCTTGTGAATTTCAACTAATGCCTGCACGGCTTTGTCTTCATTCATCAGGAAGCATAGATTGTGATTTGATGCTCCATAGCAGATCATCTTCACAGGGTATTTTTCAATTGAATCAAATGCTCTTGTGGTTAGACCAGGTATATTCGACATATCATTGCCGATAATGGCAACAAGTGACAATCCGGTTTCAACCTTGACATGGCAGAACTGACGCAGTTCATCAAGCATACCCTCAGAGAGATGTGACTTGCCTGAGGTGGCAGTTCCTGTATCAAGAGTAATAGCTATAGACACTTCCGATGTTGAGACCAAATCTACAGAACGACCAAATTTGGCAAACACCGAGAATACCTTGGCCAGGAATCCTGAGGCACCAACCATCTTAGGAGAGTAAAGAACAATCAGAGTCTGATTTTTTCTCAGAGCAACAGCTCTGAAAGCCGGATGTGATTCGGTATAAGGTCTTACCCAGGTTCCGCCTTTTTCCGGTTCTCTGCTTGATCCAACATAGACAGGAATTCCCTGTCTGACAGCAGGAACCAAAGTTGACGGATGAAGAATCTTTGCGCCGAATGTTGCCATTTCTGCCGCTTCCAGGTAGGTAAGCTCAGCAATTGGCTTGGCATGAGGAACCAGACGTGGATCTGTAGTGTATACGCCAGGAACATCGGTCCAGATGGAAATAGTCTTGGCATTACAGGCCTCACCTAGTAAAGCTGCAGAATAATCAGAACCGCCTCTACCCAAAGTAGTTGTTTGTCCTTCTGCATTGGAGGCTATAAATCCCTGCGTTATGATAATGCTTTCTCCGTCAAGCAGCGGAAGCAGTTTCTCTTTACATAGTGAAGCGACAACTTCAACGAGTGGGGTGGCGCAACCGAAGGTCGAGTCGGTTCTCATTACGCTGCGCACATCAAACCACTCTGCTTTGGTGCCGTTCTGGTTGAACAGATGCACAAACAGGTATGAGGACATCAGTTCGCCGTGGGAAACAATGCGGTCAGTCAGTTCATCTGATTTTTCCATGTTAGCCTGAATAGCCAACTTTTTAATTTCTTTTAGATGATCTTCGATGTGTGCAGATAACTCTTCTTTGTTGTCGAGCTTTGAAATGATTTCATTGTGAATTGTTCTCAGTTTTTCCAGCAACTCATCAATGTGCGCTCCGCTGCAGGAACCGGAGGCAAGTTCAACCAGAATATTGGTAACGCCTGAACAGGCGCTTATTGCAACAAGTTTGGTGTTTTTATTGGCTATTACAACTCTGTAACTTGAGGTCATTGCCTCAAAATTGCCAACTGATGTGCCACCAAATTTTGCTATGTCTAGATTTTCCATATTTTAAAGTTAGCCACTTAAAGTAAGTCTGTTTGAGTAAATGATATTAGCAGAGCGGTAAAACGGCGCAAGTTAAAGTGTACAAAGTGACCAAAGTGGTGCATAATTCACACTTTTATAGTCAGAAAATAAATAAGACGTCCTTCGAATCATGAACACTAAAGAATTACTTTTCCTCGGGGTCAGACACGCTGTGCCTATCGTTTTTGGCTATATTCCGGTGGGAATTGCGTACGCTGTTTATGCACAGCAGACTGGTTTCTCCGCTTTTGAAACTATTCTTTTATCCATAACAGGGTATTCTGGTTCAGGACAGTTTCTGACTGTCAGTATGACATCTCAGAATGCCGGACTGCTGGCCATAGGTATAGGTATCTTTCTTCTCAATTTTCGTTACTTCATAATGAGCACCTGTGTGTTTAACAGGTTTAAGAGATTAAACACTTTTAAAAAGATCTTCATGAGTCATCTGGTAACCGATGAGACTTTTGCCATCTTTACTACAGCGGAGGAGCGTCTGGTAAGTGAAGCCTATTTTATCGGCTTGTTTGTTACCTCGTATCTTTCCTGGATTCTCGGTGCAGTTTTGGGAATACTGGCTAATTCCTTTTTGCCGGAAAGTCTGACTCTTGCCATGGGGATTGCCTTATATGCTCTGTTTATCGCCATTATCATGCCAGGCTGCAAGCGCGATATTAAGATCTTTATTCTGGTGTTGTGTACTGCGGTAATGAACTGTATTCTCAGTAATTTTCTGGATATGAGCTGGTCAATAGTCATCTCGTCACTTGTCTGTGCCTTTATTGGTGCTTTCTTCATCAAAAAGAACTCAGAAAACAAAAGAAAAGGAGAACTGACAGATGAATAGTGTTTCCTTTTTACTGATTATTATTACGGTAGCATTGGTTACTTATCCTTTACGACTGGTTCCTGCGGTATTCATTTCAAAGCTGAAACTTTCCACTTTTTTTGAAAGACTGCTGGATCTGATTCCGTATACCTCCTTAACGGCCCTTGTTTTTCCGGGCATCTTCTACTGTATCGGCGATCATACCTACATTGCTTATGCAGGTACGGTTGCAGCAGTTATAAGTTCATTTTTAAGAGCTCCACTTTCTTTGACTGTGGTTATTGCTGTAGTGACAGTCTTTGTTCTGCTCGTTTTATAATGAAAAGCACTTTCCGTAACAGGACGGGGTCGCTTATTTTTGCTTTTTTGCACTTTGCCTTACCAAGATTTTTTTTCAGGCATACGCATGAACTGCCGGATGATTCCTTGTCCCGGTTTGCTTATCAGTGTTCATATCTTGTGACTCCATCCCGTTTTTTGAAGTATTCAATAAGACCGCGGATTGCCAACTCAGGGTTTATCCCTTAGTTTTTTTGGTAATCTTGAAACTGAAATGGTTTCACATTATCTTTGATAACTGAGGTTGTACCGTGCGCTGAACATTTTGCGCTCTTTTATCCAGGAAGATTCTGTTTTTAGCATATTCTCTGCCCTTCACCTGCATCAAGTTATGACCAGAATCCATATCAGGACACCAGCGCAGTAAGTTCTCGATATGCCGGTGCTCTCTGCTGCAGTACTTTCGGTACGTTTTGATCCTTTGCGCACATTTTTATTGCTTATGCACTCGCGCGTACGCCCTGGATTTTTTCAGAACTGTTTAAAATTTTTGACAATAAAAAAATATAGGTGAGATTTTATGGTCATAAAGCGGTTAAACTTTTATACATCTAAAGGATCTGAAGGGGCTGTATCTGCAATACCTCCAAGGTCATGGAGCTGATAGGAAAGAGCTCTGACAGTGTGATTACTTAAGTTTGAATAGGGACCGTCATTTATGAAAAAGTTAAAATTTGCCGTTTTGACTGCTGTTTTTCTCTCAACTTCAGTCTTTTCCGCGCATAACGATGTGAATACAGATCCTGACCGCTATTATTTGAGTGCCTCAGATGTCGCAGACAGTTTTGCCTTGTTACCTCCTCCTCCTGCTCTTGACAGCATCACCTTCTTAAATGATCAGGCTCAGTATAACAAGGGGGTGATGTTAAGAAATACAGAAAGAGGCAAGCAGGCTTCAAGAGACGCAAGAATTGATGCGCATGGCGTAGCCGAAGCCTTCTCTGAAGCTTTTGGCACCACAATTTCAAAGGAGAATACTCCTCAGGTTTATAAGCTTGTGAGTAAGATGGTTGAAGATGCTGGTGATTTGGCAACACGCAGCGCTAAAGAACATTATATGAGAGTTCGTCCGTTTGCTTTCTTCCATACTGACACCTGCAATACAACTGACCAGAAAAAACTCTCGACTAATGGATCCTATCCGTCAGGTCACACCGCAATCGGTTGGGCAACTGCACTGATTCTGGCAGAGATCAATCCTGACAGACAGAACGAGATTCTAAAACGTGGGTTTGAACTCGGACAAAGTCGTGTAATCTGCGGTTATCATTGGCAGAGTGACGTTGATGCGGCACGTGTTGTAGCTGCAGCGGTTGTTGCCCGTTTACATGCTCATGACGCATTTAATGTGCAGTTGAGATTTGCTAAAGAAGAAATGAAGCAGAAATTAGGCAAGAAATAAGTTTGATTTTCTTTTAAAGGACAAGAAAAAGGGCTGTTTTAAACAGCCCTTAAGTTTAACAAACAAAAACTAACCTAAATCTGAACCGTCAGATGAAGATGATGACCCCATAAAGTTGTTACCAATTTCGTCGTCATTTCCAACAGAACATAAACGATGTAAGTGACGAGGCTGAATAACCTGCAGATACTTTTTAAATACCTTTGCATTGTGGTCAGTAATAACTTCTGTACCGGTTAACTGCTTCAAGAAGGTCTTTTCTTCCTTGTCTTTTGGTTTGCGGGTGCCTTTGTAGATTTCCATCATGGCAGTACCACATTTTTCCAGCATCTCAGATTCTTTAATGGTAAATTCTCCGCTACGACGAATACCACGTGCGAAGTGCTGGAAATCATTAAATGGCTTTTCAGATTCGAAACTCATCAAAAACACGGCGTAAGCTTGTTAGAATCGCCGCCTCCAATAGCAGATAGAAGCAATCGTGGCTGGATAGTCAAAAAATACTATAACCACTTATTTAAAGTGAGTGGATAAACCAAAAATCCAACGTTTTAACCAATTAAAACGTATTTATAGAATATGGATTAAGTTGGTCTAGCCCACAGTTCGGCATATTATATAACAGCTTGTCCAAAATTCCTATGTCAAATCCTAGCAACTAGTCACTGCTTTTATGGACAGTTTGAAATTTCATTAAAAGTTTTTTGCGACACTCCGAAAATGAAGGATTCCGAACAGCAGTAAAAAAAATATTTAAGAATATTTACGTATTTCAGTTTGTTAGATCGAAAAAGATATCTAAAATTTGAGGGTTTTTATCTTGTTTGCTACAATTCTGATAATTGTAAGTTTTTGCCATTGAGATGGAGCTTCTAACAAATGAGTGACTCCTTAAAAAAGGAAGAAAGAATACCTCGTAATTTTATTACCGATATTATTGATGAGGATCTGAAAAGCGGTAAGGAAGATCATGTCGCAACCAGATTTCCTCCGGAACCAAACGGGTATCTGCACATCGGTCACGCCAAATCAATCTGTTTAAATTTTGGACTTGCCCGGGACTATCAGGGTACCTGCAATTTAAGATTTGACGATACCAATCCTGTAAAAGAGGATATGGAATATGTCAGATCAATTGAAAACGATGTTGAATGGTTAGGTTTCAAGTGGAATGAAATACGTCATTCGTCGGATTATTTTGAAAGACTTTACGGGTATGCTCTGGAACTTATAGATAAAGGTTTGGCCTATGTTGATGAGTTGAGTCCTGATGAAATCAGGGAATATCGGGGTACGTTGACTAAACCTGGAAAAAATAGTCCTTATCGGGATCGTTCAGTAGAGGAAAATCGCGCTCTGTTTGAGAAGATGAAGCAAGGGGAATTTGAAGAAGGAAAAGCTTGCCTCAGAGCTAAGATTGATATGGCATCCCCTTTTATCTGCATGCGAGATCCTGTTATTTACCGCATAAGATATGCTACCCATGAACTGACTGGTGATAAGTGGTGTATCTATCCGATGTATGACTTCACCCACTGCATCAGTGATGCGATAGAGGGAATAACTCATTCTATCTGTACTCTTGAATTCCAGGATAACCGCCGTCTGTATGACTGGGTGATTGACCATATTTCTATTGATCATCATCCTCATCAATACGAGATGAGTCGCCTGAATCTTGAATATGCTTTAACCTCAAAGCGTAAACTTAATCTTCTGGTAACAAGCGGTGTAGTTGACGGCTGGGATGACCCTCGTCTTGCTACAATCTCAGGACTCCGCCGTCGCGGTTATACTCCTGCTTCCATCAGAGAATTCTGTCGCAGGATCGGTGTAACCAAACAGGAAAATACGGTTGAACTCAGTGCACTTGAGTCATGTATTCGCGAAGATCTTAATGCTAATGCCCCTCGTGCCATGGCTGTGCTTCATCCTATTAAACTTATTATTGACAATTATGGTGAAGCCGGGGTTGATGCCACTTCGTTCAGTATTCCAAATCATCCTGATCGTCCGGAAATGGGGGAAAGGCTGGTTTCTTTCGGTAAGGAACTGTATATAGATGAATCTGATTTTCGTGAAGAGGCAAACAAGCAGTATAAGCGCCTGAAACTCAATCATGAGGTTCGTTTGCGCAATGCCTACATTGTGAAGGCTGTTTCTTGTGAAAAAGATTCCAGCGGCAAGGTTGTTGCCGTGCACTGCGAGGCTGTTCCAAACTCTGCTGGCGCTAATGTGGAAGGTCATAAACCAAAGGGTGTCATACAGTGGGTTGATGTCAGCAACTGCTATCGGGGCAAGGTAATTTTGTACAGTACCTTGTTTACTGATCCGAACCCAGGTTCTGCTGACGATATTCTTTCTATTGTAGACAGGAATTCTAAGATAGAAATCAACGATGCGGTTATGGAAGCAGGACTTAAAAATGCAAAATGCGGAGATAGTTTCCAGTTTGAACGCGAAGGCTATTTCTGTGTTGACTCCAAAAACTCCAAAGACGGCGCTCCGGTCTTTAATTTGACAGTTGCTCTGCGAGAGAGCAAAAAGAGTACCGAAGTCGCAACTAATTAAATAAAGTCTTAGGAAAATTAAACTTTTGTTATATTATTTTTAATTGAACAGAGGGATAAAAACAGTTTAACAAGTGAGATAACATTAACAATTAGTATTAGGGCGATTGACTGTACGTCCGTGCCGCAGGGCAGAAATTTACCGCTAATGTGGTCGCTGGACTGCCTGGTAATAAAAGTCCTGATTTAATAGATTTACGCCTGTAACTCTAAAGTCTGAAAATGATGTACGATTACAGGTTACGCTTGGTAATCAGAACCCCTCGGAATTGCCCGGGGCGCAGTCAGAAAAACGAAAAGTCGCTCTTAAAACAACGAACAAAATTTAGCCATCAGGAGCCGAATATGTCAGATATTGAAAACGACGATATCGCAAAGAATGAAGATAATCTTGCCCCTCCTCCGGGAAGCGATTATGAAGTTGCTTTTACATATCACTCAGATACACAACTCGAAAGAGCTTATGATAAGGCTGATCATTGGGTTAAAGCTGGCGTGCGTCCGAACAAGATCTTTTTGGAAGATCGTTCGATGGGTGTTATCAATTTCCGTAAGGTAATGAAAGATCCTCTTCTGATTGAAGCAGGTGTTGAGCGTATGGTTGATTTCCGTTGTTCGCTGACATTATCTGATACTGATGTTGATGCTGTTTTCTCAAGCGTCTGCTATTATGAGAGCGGTACTGAACCGACTTATATCAATGCGTATGACCCTGAATTAAACAGTATTAAAGAGGTTTTGAACATGGTAAGTAACAATTTGTTTACTTATCTGCAGAAGCCTCTTATGCATGCTGATGCTTAAGGAAATGTGGTAACGTAGGATATTATCCTTGTCACCTTTCGGGAGACTTTTGTTTATGGTTTCCCGATTTGGGACTGCCTGTGAGATGAAAAGTTTATCTTCAGGTGACTGTGACCTGTTATAAATGCAGTGCTAAGCATGAGTCTTTGGCGCCGCATTCGTGTAAACTAGATTAGATATTTTTTAGTTCTCCTTATGTACGGAGTAATACTGTGCCTAAATTAAAAAAGTCTTCCGCTGCTATTCTGACCTGTTTTTCCGCAGCGCTGATGGCTCTCGGTGGATGTTCTACCGTTAAAGAATACTGGCAGATTTATACAAAAGATCTTATAACAACTCAGCGCGAACCGACCGGTTACTATGAGCATACAGAGACCAAGGACGTCAGAAATGACCTCAAGATCCCGGCAGGTTTGCAGGATCCGATAAAGGATAGGACCCTTGAGATTCCTGAATTACCAGCTAACGCTGTTGATGGTCCTGTTGGTGAGAAGATGGATGTCAGATCGCCTATTGCTCCTCTGCGTTCTGAGCTGGGGATCCGCTCTCAGTGGAGTAACGGTGAGGCCATAGTATGGTTTGAATCAGGCGGTGCTCACGGTGTTTATGATGAAAGCGGGGCCTGGGAACTGTTAGGGAGAACTCTCAAGCGCATGAAAATCGAGCCGGGCAAGATCACGGACGGTGCTTATGAACTGACGACTCTTGCCGCTGATTTTGACGAGTTTGGCGCTCCGTACAGTGCTGCGGATCTTGGTGCAAAAGCCTTAAGGTACAGTCAGATCTACAGAATTCGTATCGGCAGAGGCGCCGATGGCTCTCTGGGCATTGCCACGCAATTGATTGGTTCGATGACTATGTTGTCCAGCGGTCATATGATGGCCAATGTTCTGGACCCGATCGAGTTGCAGCGTTTTGCCATGGGCTTCTCAAACCACTTTATTCATGAACTTGAGAACGAAAGCAGGGCAAAGAGTCAGCTGCCTGATCAGGTTTCTATTACCATAGGTCGTGACAGCAACAATGAAGAATGCTATGTGGTTGATGCTCCTTACGAAGCAACGTGGAACTCGCTACGCAGCATGTTGCCGAAATATCACTGGACTATCAAGGAATACTCAGTTACCAAAGGTCAGATTCAGCTTGATGTTGAAGAAGAGGATGCTGCGTTCTACCACAAGTTAGGCGTGGATTCATTTGCTATTGAGGATGGCAAGTACATTATCAGAGTTGGAACTGAGCAAGGCAAGAGTTTGATTACTTTCTATGACAAGAATGACAAACCTCTGGCTTCTCATCTGGTTAACCGCATTTACAGTGGCTTCTCTCAGGCTCTGATTAAAGAGCTTGCACTATATAGGGAATCATTACTAAAAAATTCTCGATAGTGTTTGTAAAATGATAAAATGTCGGCCGTAGAATTCGGAAGTATTCTACGACCGACATTTTTTATGCGCTGTTAATTATTTTTCAGGACTTTATTCAAAATGGAAAAGAAGCAGGAACTTTATCGTGGCAAAGCCAAGTCAGTTTTCGCCACTGACGATCCAGATCATTACATCATGTTGTATCGTGATGATACATCAGCATTTGATGGCAAGGTCATCAAACAGTTGGATCGTAAAGGAAAGACTAATAACCACTTCAACTATTTCATTATGAAAAAGCTTGAAGAAGCAGGCATCCCTGTACATGTCGAAGAACTTTTAAGTGATACGGAGTGTCTGGTCAAAAAACTGGATATGGTTCCGGTCGAGTGTGTTGTTCGCAATGTCAGTGCCGGTTCTGTCTGCCGTCGTCTCGGTGTTGAAGAAGGAAAGGATTTAAATCCTCCGACCTTTGAGTTTTTCCTCAAAAACGATGAACTTCACGACCCGATGGTAAATGACTCTCATATAATTGCCTTTGGCTGGGGTACTCAGGAACAGATTGATGAAATGAGAAAGCTCTCTTTTAAGATCAATACCATCTTAAAGGAACTTTTCGATAAGGCCGGTCTGATCTTGGTTGACTATAAACTCGAGTTTGGTCTGTATCACGGTCAGATTATGCTTGGCGACGAGTTTTCTCCTGACGGCTGCCGCCTGTGGGACAAGGAAACCCGTAAGAAATTGGACAAAGACCGTTTCCGTCAGGGCTTAGGTGGTGTTATTGAGGCATATGAGGAAGTTGCTCGTCGTATCGGCTGCCCTCTGGACTGATAAATAACGTCTTGTTTAAAAACCCGTGATTAGATTGATTTGTCACGGGTTTTACTATTTAATAAATGAGATTCTCTGCCGATAATCAAAGATAAGAGATAGTAATATTAATACAATTACTCAGGCAGAGAGAAATGGCGTTGTATATATCAAACATAGCGTCGTTGCGTGCGCAGAACTCCTTCAATAAGACCACCAGGGCTCTTGATACCACTTATCAGAGACTGTCAACCGGTCTTAGGATTAATTCTGCCAAAGACGATGCGGCAGGATTACAAATCGCCAACCGTATGACTTCTCAAATCAATGGGTTAAAGCAGGCCAACCGTAATGCAAGTGACGGTGTAGCGCTTGCTCAGACCATTGAAGGTGCCCTCGATGAAATAACCAATATGCTGCAAAAGATTCGAACTTTGTCGATACAGGCGGCGAACGGGGTAAATACAACGGCCGACAGACTGTCAATAAATGAGGAGGTAAGGCAGTACTGCGAAGAAATTACGAGGATCTCATGCAGTACGACTTACGGTGGTGCAAAGATTTTATGCGGACTTGCCAATTCCGCAGGACACAGTACTCTGTTAGATTCCCGTGGTGCTATAAGTCTTCAGGTTGGTCCTAACGCCAATAATACAATTTCCATAACAGGGCTTGATCAGGGATTTTCTCTGTCAGCTATAGCAAATATGGCGGGGATTGCTTCGGCAACCGGTTACAATACTGATGATGGGTATGCTCGTTTTTCCATGACCTCTGCTGAGGGGGCGCAGAGTACCTTAGGAATAATAGACAGATTTATCAGCGTGGTAGACAGCAAACGCGGCAGTCTTGGAGCTGTGCAGAACAGACTTGAATCTGCCATCAGACTTAACGAAACCATGCACATAAATATGTCAGATGCCCGCTCTCGGATCATGGAAACTGATTATGCAGAAGAAGCTTCCAATCTGGCTTCTCTGTCTATTCTGCAGCAGGTTGCTGTTGCCATGATGCAAAGAATCAACAGCAGCAAAGATATGATTTTAAAACTGCTCTCATAACAAATCCTTCAGCTTGTTTTTTATTTTGTTTTACAAATTTTATCAGTTCCGCCGAAATACCCCCCAGTATAAACTATGGGGATGTAAGGCGGATAAAAAGTAAACAATAATAAGTATATACATATGATTGGTACAGATTTAGCAAGACTTGCTTTCAAATCTAAACTGAAACCTAATGGTGAGCAGCGGCGTTTTTTCAGCATAGCCTGCCATGTATGCGGCTATGTAGATAAAGAAAACCGACAGACTCAGTCCTTGTTTAAATGTGCAAAGCGCGGTCATACTGAATGATGTGAACGCAAGTAAAAATATAAAAGGGCAGGACTTGCCCGGCTTACTCGCCTGGTGAACTGCAACAGCAGTCTACAGCGAAAAACCCCAGAGACCTGGTTGACACTTGAAAAAAATTTGTCAGCGGTCGGTATTGAATCCCCTGGCGTCAGCCATGGGGAGTAAGTCAAATAATTGCTTTATGCCACCGTACAAGTGTGGCACAATGCATTTAATTTTTATCACGAATTTTTCATAAGGTCATTTGCCTAATCTGACAGAAAACTCTACGAAAGCGGAGGTCTGTAACGGAGGATATCATGCGTGCTGTTTTTGTTACCGGTACCGGCACCGATATAGGTAAGACATACGTAAGTGCGGTTATTGCCAGGACTCTTCATGAAAGACATTTGAAAATCGGATACTATAAGGCCGCTGTCAGCGGTGCCGATTCTATTGAGCAGTCCGATGCGGGATTTGTAAATACATATGCCTCATTGGGACAGGATAACAATACGTTATTGTCCTATCTGTATAAGAGGCCTTTGTCTCCCCATTTGGCCGCCAGATATGAGCAGCGTTTTGCAGATCTTGATTCTATCAAAAAAAGTTTCCTGTCCCTGAGCAGATCCTATGATTACGTGCTTTCTGAAGGGGCCGGCGGGATTGTTTGTCCGGTGGTCTATGAACCTGATTTAAAACTGATGTATTCGGACATCTTAAAGTCGTTTGGTATTCCTACACTGGTAGTTGCTGATGCGGGACTTGGCACAATCAATCATACGGTGCTAACCATTTCATATCTGAAAAAATTAGGCATTACGGTCAATGGAGTGATCTTAAACCGTTATGATGAAGAGAACATGATGCATTGTGACAACCTCACCATGATAGAGCAGTTAAGTGAGGTGAACGTGATAGGCGTGCTGCCGTTTGGTTCTGCATCCATAAAAGAACTGAAAAAGCCTCTGGAGGAATATTTTGAAGAACCTAAACAATCTCGTTGAAGATGACCTGAGGATGATATGGCATCCTGCGGCGCAGATGAAGGAATACAACGAGGATTTTCCGCCTGTCCCGGTTGTCTCGGGTCACGGCTGTTATCTTCAGACGGCGGATGGCAGAGAAATAATCGATATTGTCAGTTCCTGGTGGTGTAACCTTTTAGGTCACTGCAATGCCGATATAACTGAGGCCCTGTGTGCCCAGGCTCATACCCTAGAACATGTAATTTTTGCAAATATGACTCATCCCTGGGCTGTTGAACTTGCAAGAGAACTTTTGAAGATTCTGCCCCGTGGACTGACCCATTTTAATTTTGGCGATAATGGCTCGTCCTCAGTGGAAATGGCTCTGAAAATGGCTTTTCAGTATCAGTACCAGACTGGAAACCGCAGAAAAATAAAATTTGCCTGTCTTTCTGAAGGCTATCACGGTGAAACTATAGGCGCGCTGTCAGTTGGCAGCATGGATCTCTATGCCAGAATGTTCAGGCCTATGATGATGAACAATCTACATATTGAGGCTCCTGACTGTTTCAGATGTCCGTACGGCTGTGACAGATGTACTTGCTCTGTTCCGTGTATTGAAAAAGCAAGAAAGGCTTTTGCGGAACACGGTGAGGAACTGTGTGCTCTGATTGTCGAGCCGCTCCTGCAGGGGGCTGCCGGGATGAGAATGTATCCTGCTTCCTATCTTAAAGCCTTGCGTCAGCTGTGTGATGAATACGGGGTTTTGCTTATTGCCGACGAGATAGCAACAGGTTTTGGGCGTACAGGAACCATGTTTGCCTGTCAGCAGGCCGGTATAACTCCAGATCTGATGACTTTGTCAAAGGCTATAACCGGAGGTTATATGCCGATGTCGGTAGTCTGTGCTACAGAAAATGTTTACAGGGCATTTTATGCTGACTACAAAGAAGGCAAGGCCTTTGTCCATTCGCATACCTATGCGGGAAATCCTTTGGCCTGTTCGTGTGCTCTTGCCGTTCTTAAAGTTTTAAGACGTGATCATATTTTAGAGAAAGCGAGTGAAAATGCGACCTGGCTTAATGATCGTTTTGTAGATGAATTCGGGAACTTTGCTGAAGTCGGTGAAATACGTCATCTGGGACTGATCAACGCCGTTGAACTTGTTGCCGATAAAAACACGAAAAAACCGTTTGAGAGTGGGTTACGCATTGGTTATAAACTTTACAAGGAGGCTCTTCATAACGGTCTGCTGCTCCGTAATATCGGAGATATCTTTTATTTTAATCCCCCTCTTAATATTGAGCGGGAAGATCTTGATAAAGCCCTTGGTATTGCGGTTAAATCTCTCAAGAAGATATTATGGTCACAAAGAGTTTGAATATCGTGAGACGGTTTTGAGTTGAATTTTCTTCGTAAATGCAAAGTCGCCGTAAACAGCATGATCTTTACCGTGGTGCTTTCCGGTACTGCAGCTTCATTGTGCGGACTTGATTTCTATGTCGCAGATCTCTTTGAGGTACTGGTAAAAAGAACAATGTCCTTGGATGGAAACGCGCAACTGCCTATTGATGATTTTTTTATCAATATGGGAATTCACAGTGTGGCTCTGACTGTTTTCTTTGCTCTGTGTCTGCTGTACTGGGGTTATTATGTGTTTGTTATCCTCCTGTTAATAAAGAATAAACTGGGAAGAATCTTTTTTCATTCCCGGTTGAAAACGCGGAATGAGGAACTACCGACGATGCGGTATTCGCAGGAGAGATTGTTTGAAGAGCCGCAAGAACAGCGTAAATTTGATGAATAGCATCTGCGTGATTTCGGAGTAGTTTTTATGTCAAACAGCAAAGGGTCTAAAGGACTGTTGTTCAAACTTTCCAAACTTGAGCATGGTATTTTGGGAGTCACTGAAAACAAAAAGAAGGAACAGCCGCAGGATTACCTTTTAAAGTCTATAGAACTGTTGAACAGCAATGGCGTAGATCTGAACAGGAATGATGCGGATCCGCAGCAAAGTATAGATTATCTTTTTGACGCCATGTATTGGACCACTCTTGAAACCTTGTGCGGCAGCAATAAAAAAGATGCTAAAGAAACGTTGAAAGCCATGGTCAGGGGGCATGCCGAACTTGCGATGGGGGCAATGCAGAGGGTCAATCCTGAGGCGCTCAATAGAATCTTTAAAAGCAGAAAAAGTGCAGTTGATATGCTGAACAAGGTTGAGGATGAACTGCACCATTTTTACAACGAGAATTATAAGGACACTCTGAACATAACGTTGCCGGATTTCTTCCTCTTTTATGTGGATCTGGTGAACAGGAAATTCAGTGAGGATGGCATCTATGAATTTTCCTTTACCGATCCTGAGATTGAGTTTGGTATTACTGCTGATACTGCAGAATCGTATCTGATAGAAATTTCCAGGAATCTGTGCTACGAACTGCTGTTAAATGAAAATAATCTGTGCAGAAATGAACTTATTATAGGTATACCATCAGGAGTCGCCTATCGTGTCGGAATGGCCTACTATCGGGGAGATTGTCTCAAACTGGATCACGAAAAAGCTTATTACTGGATTGGTTATGCAGCAATAACCGGTGATTTCAGAGCTAAACTGGCTTTTTCTCTCTTTTTTGGTAGCTTTGATTTATATGAAAGCAACGCTTTTGAAGATTATTTCAAAGTAGTCTCGAATCTGGCTGCCTGCGCCAGTAGCGCAAGAGAGTATGGGGCAATTCAGCCAAGTACCAGTCTTGATTACGTCTGCAATGGTGTGATTAGACATTTTGACAGAGATCTGCTGTGCAATCTCATTAATCTGCTTGATTATTTTATGCAGAACGGTAAAAACTCTCTAGTTGAATATTACCTGTCTCCGGGTAACTGGCTGCTCTCGGAGCTTTGTCGTCTTTGTGAGCATAACAAGAAAGCAGATCTCGAACCGGAAATGTGCGCCGCTATAGCAGTTTATTACGAACTGGCTGATGACTATATCAAGAATCTGCTGAGAACCTCGATGATTGAGGGCAGATATCTGAAGAAGAACATTCACTCTGATGAAAAGGTTATAAAAGCGTTGCTTGATGACGGTATCAAAGCAGGAAATTACGCCTGCCAGAATACATATATTCATAGCAAGGCCTTTAGTTTCTCGGATAGTTCCCTAATGCCGATTATGGAAGCGCTGGCGGCACAGGGTGATGGTCGCGCAGCCTTTGGTATAGGTGCCAGATACTGGAATGGTGAAGACATTGAAAGGAATAAGGAAGTGGCAGCCTCGTGGTGGCAGAAGTCTGCTGAGATGGGGTATGGCTTTGCTCTTTTTAATTATGCTTTATCTCAACTGCTCTCAGGCAATAATGCCAAGGCTTCCTCGCTGGCACAGAAGGCTGCGGAAGACGGGGTGGTTTTTTCTTTTTATATTCTTTACCGGGCAGAAAGAAAACGCAATCCAAGACTGGCCTATACCTATTTGAGATACGCAGCAGAATATCTGTTTCCTGCTGCGGTGGCTGAACTGGAACTGACTCGTCAGGAGGAGATTTATGAACCGCTTCCGTTCATGCAGACCATAGAGAAGATCGAGTCGCTGACCAAATATAGTCTCAGTGCCTGTGTATTTATGTCGTATCTTTATGATTCGTCAGGACTTTTACCTGAAGATCAGTTTATGAGCATGAAATGGGTAAGGCGTGGAGTGGAACTTGGTGATGATGTGTCCTTTCACGAACTTAACCATTTTTATAACGAATGTTTTGCGGCCAAGCGGGAGGGGTATCACATTCGGAGTATGCAGAATGCACTCTTGGATATGCATAAGTATTTTATGTCAACTGCCGGGGCTGTTGACAGCAATGCTTCAAAGGTTAAGGAACTCATCAGAAAATGTTATGAACAGCTGGCAAACGGAACAACCAGATTTGAGCGTGAACTCTTTGTAAACAGTGTTGAGCACGGGTTCTGGACCAGAAACGGCATTGATATCAGCCTAGAAAAGACTATGTCATCATACAGAGATGAATCATATTTCTGCGCTCTGAAAATGTACAACGAACTGCTAAGTTCGCAGTGGGGGGATGACTCCGACCGGACTTTAGATGATGGCATTGAACGCAGAGCAGATAACATTGAGTTTTCCCAACTCAGAAAAGATGATAAACGACCTATAGCGATTACCTCCCTGGCGCTAACCTGTATCCGCGGAATGACAGTGGCTCCTGATTTTGTGCAGTTTAAAAAACTATCGATTCGTGGTAAAAATTGCGGGGAACCTTTCGGTCAGGTTATGACTGAACAGATTTTTGATGTATTCAAGCAGGACTCGCAACTGCAGAAGTCTGATTTCAGGTCCTACGGTAACGTATTAGTTTCAGATCTTACACAGTAGAGATTGATATGCAGTATTTACTCAAAATAACAATAAAGAACACTCCGGTTTGGCGCCTGATTGCAGTCGATGGCTCTGCTGATCTGTGCTTTGTGGCTGAACTTATTGCCAAATCATTTGATTATCGACCGGGGAAAAGATGCTTTATCGTTCAGGACCACAGGATAACTGCTGGAAACGGCGGAGAGCCAACAGTTCCTGCTGAGCTGAAGGCATTTGATTCTCTGGGACTCAAACAGGGGGATTTTTTATCATTTGAGGTGTCTTTGCCAGAGAAACTTGATCATTCAATTGAGGTGATGAAGGTCGAAGACCATCTCTATTGTCTGATGCCTTCATGTCTGGTCGGGGTAGGACTGCTGCCAAAAGGGGAGCTTAGTGCCGGGGCGATAGCTGATTATTATGACAGTGAGGATAATCCAGGGCTTGATCTTAAAGAAGTTACAAACCGTCTGCGCGCATATGGATCAAAGCGGAGTGATGTCAGCAAATCCATGGTCGCAGCAGGAGCAGAGCCTCTGAAATTTTCATTACAATAATTGCTATTGACTCTTAACTGATATGTTTAGATAATGTTGCTCAAAACAAGTCCGCTAAAACCTATCGGGTTTGTTTTTTTGCAGAAGGGAATGAAAAATTCCTTTTTAGGAATCGTGAATCATTTGTTGTCGATCCCGATCCCCCGCGAGTTCGTATTACCAGTTACGAATGTCGTTCGTCGCAATAGCTGAAAGCCGAACAGCTGATTCAGCGTCTTATTGAGTGACGTTCCCCACTTTTTTTCTTGAATGTTTCGATAGATGTCGGGGCAACGTTGTTTTCTTTATCCGTAATGTATTTGAAGGTAGAGGCATTCTAAAGTGACTGGTAGTCTAATTCTCTGCATTTGTCTGGCATACTTTGTTGCTGCTTATTTCTTTTATGGTGGTTTTCTTAAAAGAGTTTTTTCCATAGATCCCAAAAGACCGACTCCGGCGCATACAAACTATGACGGTGTCGACTACGTTCCAACTCCTAAGATGGTGCTTTTCGGGCATCATTTTGCATCTATTGCCGGACCAGGTCCGATAGTAGGACCTATTATGGCCGCTTATTTCGGTTGGCTTCCGGCTTTGATCTGGATCCTGATCGGTTGCGTTTTTGTCGGTGCCTTTCATGATTTTGCTGCTCTGGTGATCTCCGCCCGCAACAGAGGTCGTTCAATCTCCTTTGTGATGGAAAAACTGATGGGCTTTTCAGGAAGACAGTTATTTCTGCTCTTCTGCTTCTGCTGTCTGTTACTGGTAGTGGCGATATTTACCAATATGATTGCCGGAATGTTTGTCAAAATTCCGGAAGTGGCAACAGCTTCTCTGATTTTCATTTGTCTGGCTCCTCTGTTTTTCATCGTCACCTACAGATTCAAGGTCCGGCTAACCTATGCCTCGGTAGTATTCGTTCCACTCGTATACCTGACCGTATTTATCGGAGCAAATTATCCGTTTGATTTAATAACACTCTTTGGTCTTTCTGATGGAACTGCCAGGATAGTCTGGATGCTCATTCTGGCTCTGTATATCTTTCTTGCTTCCGTTATTCCGGTTCAGTGGCTCCTTCAGCCTCGCGATTATCTGAACTCCTGGCTGCTGTACGGTATGCTTCTGCTGGCCTTCGCCGCGATTTTTGCCTATGCCCCGTCGATAAACATGAATTCATTTAACGGCTGGTCTGCAGTAACAGCTGATGGCAATCTGACCTCCATGTTTCCTGCACTCTTTATTTTTATTGCCTGCGGTGCCTGCTCGGGGTTCCATGCGCTGGTTGCTTCAGGAACAACTGTCAAGCAGATTGATTCTGAAAAGGATATGCTGCCGGTTGGCTACGGGGCAATGCTGCTAGAAGGCGTTTTAGGCGTGGTAGCGCTGATTGCGGTAATGTCTATGTCCAACAGTGACTTCGCCGAGTTTGGAAAAAATCCTACTGTAGCTTTTGCAACCGGGATCTCAAACTTCTCTTCAGCATTGGGCATCAGCGTTGCCTATGCAAAGATTTTTATCTCTCTTGCCATTGCTGCATTTATGATGACTTCTCTTGATACCGCAACGCGGCTTGGTCGTTTTCTCTGTCAGGAGATATTCATGCCTCGTTCAGTCAGAGATAATTCAGAGTCATCTGAGGACTCGGTTGCAGAAGGTAATGAACCAGTTGGGTTCAGAAGAATTCTGACCGATAAATATTTCGCCTCTTTTATTATTGTTTCCATTTCGATGCTGATGGGCTTTAGCGGATCTGCTGCTGTTCTGTGGCCGATTTTCGGTGCCTCAAATCAGTTAATGGCAGCAATTACCTTCCTCATCATCACTTTGTGGCTGCTGATGAAAGATTCAAAATGGTATCTGTCATTTATTCCTATGATTTTCATGACTGTGATGAGTCTGTGGGGAGTTGTTCAGGTTGTTGTCCAGCACTGGGGATCTAACCACGTTCTTGCAGCTACCGGAATTGTACTTATCATTATGGCAATAATGATGATTATGCTTGGTATAAGCATTATGTACCATAAGTTCAAGGGCACTGCTGCAAAAACCGTGGAACTGACAGTCAGATAGATTTTTCACATCAATACGCAAAAAGGTCGATGATATTTTGTAAATTCGACCTTTTTTCTTTTCATCCAGCAGAAATCTCTCTATACTTTCTGCAGTGCGGACAACTGGATCCGGATATTTTGTATTCAGATGGAAATAAGATATGCGCGGACTGATTTCTTTCTTTGATAAAGATAAAAAGAAATGTTTTATTACCGGTGAGGATGAAAATCAGTATGAGTTAGCAGGCGAACTTCTTGAAAGTTTGCTGGATTTTCTTCAGGTCGGTGTCAAAGTTGATTTTGCTCATTTCGGTTTTAAGGTCACTTCCCTTGATGTTGATAATAATCAGAGCAAAGAAATTGATAAGGAAGATCTGCCGTTAAGTGATCCGTCTGAGTTCTCTATTTATACAGACGAAACAGTACCTGAAGGACAGATTCTCGTAGTTAAAGCCGACACGCCTTTAGAGTGTGAGGCCAGATCTGTCAATGTCGCCAGATGGCGTCTTATGAATCAGACTAAAAAATTCGGTGGAAATATCCTTGTCAATTATCAGGAAACGAGTTTTATTAAGAATTCGATCGCTTTTTCCTATGAAATGAAAACCGTCAGGGCAACTCCGGCAGTTGCCGGAGTTATAAGTCCCAAAGGCATTTACAGTTTTGCCGAGATGAAGAACAGACTGAGAACCGATCTTATTGCGCGTGAGGCGAAAATAAAGGGCAGTGTTGAGAAAGGAAAAAACATCCTCAGATGGGTGATGGCAGTCTTGTTTATTATCTTCCTGACCGGATTTATTTTATCTCTTATCTGAAAAAACAGTTAGCATTAGGTAACTATATTTGCTATACTCTGTTCAGAGGTGTTAAAGATGGTTGCTAAATTAATACTTGCCGGGATCCTTTTTTTTGTCGCTTTTTTTACCTATCTTGGTATCAGACGTCTGTTTTCGATTCTCATCGGCAAAAAAAGTTGTAACTGTAGTTCAGGAAAGATGCTGCAAAAATGCTCAAACGGTAAATGCCGTCATTAGTATTGGAGGGTGGGCTTTTCGTTTTTTAATGAAAAATTAAAAAATAAGAGTTGTGACTCACTTGAAAAATGACAATTAAGCTACCATGTTAAAAGCAGCTTAGCCATAATTCAGGAAGGCCCAGATGCAAGATAACGAAACATATAACGTAGGCAGCCTGACAGAAGATACTCTCCGAAAACTTGAAGCAAGCGGATTGAGGATGACTGTTCAGAGAAGGCATATTATAGAAATCCTCACCAATAGTGAGTGCACTTCTCCTAAGGAGCTGTGGTATGAGGCTAAACAATATGTTCCTGATCTGGGTATTGCTACTGTATACAGACTGATAAACAGACTAGAGCAAATTGGTGTATTATCGAAAGCTCGAAATTTAGGCATGCAGCCTCAGACTCCGCAGATTGGACTGCTAACTGACGGAAGAGGGAAAAACCTCGCCAGACCAGGAATGAACCTTGATTTAACGGAACTGGTCAGATTAGGACTTATTTCAAAGGGAGCCATCGGTCATAACAACGTAATACAGTTGTCACTGGTCGGGGATAAGATAAATATAACGGTAGTAAAGTAGTATTATGGCGAAAGCACAGGTTCCATCCGCTATGGACGCGGTTCCGGCGACTGTTCCGCAGAGGACCGGAGAACTCGCCGAATCCGGCGAAACCTATCTTGAAACAATTTTGGTGATGAAAGAACGTACTAATGGTGGTTTCGTCAGGGCGGTAGACATCGCAAATGAACTCAATTTCAGTAAACCCAGTGTCAGTCGAGGACTGGGACTTCTAAAGGAAAAAGAACTGATAAAAATTAGTAGTAACGGAGATTTGGAACTTACTGCAGAAGGTCAGGCAAGAGCAGAGCATATCTTCAAACGCCATCAGCTTCTAACTGTACTTCTGCAGGATATAGCGAATGTTCCCTCAGATGTTGCAGAGAGGGATGCCTGCCGTATTGAACATGTTATATCTGATCAGACAATGAACGGTATTCAGGCGTACCTAAAAGAAAAGGAGCTTATCTGAAAAAAAAATCGATCCTGAAGATCGATTTTTTTTAGACATTCATCTTCAGTTTCAGGCATAGGTATTTACGAAAGCACCTAAAGACCCGGAGGAACTCTGTGCGATTGCTGCCCCCTCTGCCTGAACCTGTGCAGCGGATTGTACCGCACCCTGAATAAGTGACAAAGCAGTCATACCTTCTGCATTCGTCTGCCGTTTGCTCAGACTTGCCGACAAAATTTCCAAACTCTCTGCATTAACTGCAGAACCAACTTCTGATGACATAAAAAAATCCTCACGCTTTATTAGTTATCGGCATGAGGATCGCTAAAATTTAAAAAAATTTTACAGGGTCAGATGTAAAATTTTGGCGACCTTCAATTTTGCCTCTTCCGGATTGTCAAATAAAACCGTGTGCATACCACGACTCTTGGCAGTGTCAATGTTTCTTTGATTATCATCGATAAACAGACATTCCTCAGGATTCAGATGATATCTTTCAAATAGGGTGAGGAATAAACCCTTTTCAGGTTTAATCATTTTTTCTTCACCTGATACCACGATACCCTCAAAATCCTCTCTTAAAAATGAAAATCTCTGATAGGCGACAGGGAATGTTTCCGCAGACCAGTTGGTAAGTCCATAAATGAGATACTTACCGCTTTGTTTTACCGCATTCAGAAGTTCTACACCCTGAGGAATAGTTCCTTTGATCATTTGTGGCCAGTGTGTCTTGTACATTTTTATCTGATCATCAAATTCGGGAAACTGTTTGCATAACTCCTTTATAGCTTCACTAAATGGACGACCTTTATCCATTTGTGAATTCCACGCGCTGGTGGTTACGTTGTTCAGGAAATATTCCATCTTCTCGTCATCATTGAATACATCTTTATATAAATAGCGAGGATTCCAGTCGAGCAGAACACCACCGAAATCAAAGACAACGTTTTTTATTGCCACTTTAAACTCCTGAATGTTGGTTTATATGAAGAAGTTAACCTGAATATTCTGTAATTATGCTACTCATTAGAACGAAAGTTGCCGATTTTTTTTAACTTTAATGAATCAGTCAAATTTTAAATAGATAAAAAAGTTTTTTCAGCAATCCTGCCGGCAAATACGAAAGAAAAAACCTATTCTTGAATAGAAATAAAATAACACATATAATTCAGACGTTGATGATTTGATCTCAGCAGAGAATTGACCTATAAGCTTAGCGCAACAACAAAAATCAATATTGTTATCCTAAGTTATTCTGAATTTTCTGAGTCTTTTGTTCTTTGAGGAACGGATCTTAGGTCGTTTACTGATGACAGGCTGAATTGATTGACCCTGCATTTTTGAGTGTTCAGTTTTATAGGGCGTTTGTACAGGTTCAAGATAGAGATCGACTCTTAAAACTGTTCTTGCCGTTTTAAAAAGAAGATTGATGCTTGTCTGTTTTGTCATAATGCTTTTTGGGAGATTTATATGACTTGTGGTTTTAAACAATTCATTGGCGCTGTAACTATGGTCGCATGTTCAATGTTTGTGGCACAGGCTCATGCTGAAGATAAGGTTTTAAAGGTTGGTTGTGAACCTACCTTCCCTCCTTTTGAGTTCCTTGATGATAATGCTCAGCCAATCGGTTATGACATTGATATCATAAAGGCTATCGGTGAGGAGGAAGGGGTCAAGATTGAGATTGTCACGATGCCTTTTGACGGACTGATCCCGGCACTCATTACCGCTCAGCTTGATGCTTCAATTTCCGGAATAACTATTACCGAGGAGCGCGCTAAGAAGGTTGATTTTACCGAACCTTACTATGATTCAGGACTGAGTGCGGTTGTTCTTTCTGAAAACAAAGATAAATTCCAGAAGATTAGTGACCTGTCAAAATCACGTATCTGCAGTCAGATTGGTACTACCGGTGCAGCTCATGCCCAGAAGATTTCAGGAAATGTTGCCTCGTTCAATACCAATCCTGAGGCCTTTATGGAATTACGCGCCAAAGGATGTGATGCTGTGCTGCTGGATAAACCTGTCAACGGCTATTTCCTTTCAAAATCAAAGGTTGGCGAGTATTACGAGATCCCGGAAATACTTAATGCCGAACAGTATGGTATCGCTGTAAAGAAGGGCAATCAGCAGGTTAGTCAGATTTTAAATTCAGGTCTTGAGAAGATCCGTAAGAACGGCAAATTTGACGAAATCTACAATAAATGGTTCGCTGCTAAGAAATAAGTTTGTAATCTGATAAACCGCGACTTGTCGCGGTTTTTGTGTTGTTAATATAAGAAGAAAATGGACTTTGATCTCATCCTAAATTCTCTCCCTCTGCTGGGAATCGGTGCCTTGGTAACCATCGAGATTACCGCAGTAGCTGTTACATGCGGTGTTCTGATTGGCCTTTTTGTCGGCATTGCCGAGTTGTCTCGCTACAAAGCGTTAAGACTGCCTGCTAAAGTTTACGTTGACTTTATTCGCGGTACTCCTCTGCTGGTTCAGATTTTTATTATCTATTTTGCATTACCGACGGTGTTGGGAATGCGAATTGAGCCTTTTATTGCTGCTGTTACAGCCTGTTCTATCAATTCTGGTGCCTATGTTGCTGAGATCTTCAGATCGGGGATTCAGTCCATTGACAAAGGGCAGACTGAGGCCGGCAGATCTCTTGGATTGACCTGGTCTCAAACTATGCGGGACATTATTATTCCGCAGGCGTTTAGACGTATTATTCCTCAGCTTGGCAACGAGTTCATCGCTATGCTGAAGGATTCATCTTTGGTTTCGGTAATCGGTTTTGAAGAGTTAACTCGTAAAGGTCAGTTAATTATTGCCTCTACCTACGGTTCGCTGGAAATCTGGACTGCGGTTGCCGTGATTTATCTCGTGATGACTCTCTCAATCAGTCAGCTGGTTGCTTTCCTTGAGAAAAAATTCAACGGTAAAAAGGTGAAGTAATGATCGAAATAAAGAATCTGCATAAGAGTTTTGGTGGTCACGAGATCCTCAAGGGCATTGACCTTTCCGTTGATAAGAGCGAGGTTGTGGTGGTAATAGGTCCGTCAGGCTCAGGAAAGAGTACCCTCTTAAGATGTGTTAATTATCTTGAAGTTCCAACTTCAGGTACTATTGTCATTGATGATGTAGTGATTACACCTAAAGTGAATATCAATACCATTCGTGCCGAAGTGGGCATGGTATTCCAGCATTTTAATCTGTTTCCGCACATGTCAGTGATTGATAACATTACTCTGGCTCCGATAAAAGTTCGTAAAAAAAGTGTTGCTGAGGCTAAAAAGGAGGCTATGGAACTTTTGGATCGCGTAGGACTTGCAGAAAAGGCAAATGCCTATCCAGAACAGTTGTCCGGTGGTCAGCAACAGCGTGTTGCTATTGCCAGAGCCCTGGCAATGAAGCCGAAAGTAATGCTTTTTGATGAGCCAACATCAGCGCTTGATCCTGAGATGGTGAATGAGGTGCTTGATGTAATGCGTGACCTTGCCGAATCAGGTATGACCATGATGTGTGTAACTCATGAGATGGGATTTGCCAAACAGGTTGCCGATGTGGTTCTGTTTGTTGATGACGGTAAGATCTTGGAAAAAGCATCTCCTGATGAAATTTTTACACATCCTAAAAACAAGAGAACTCAGGAATTTCTCTCCAAGATCCTCTAGTGTGTCCAGATCGTTTGCATAACGAACAACTGTTTTTTAAGGCAGAATCTTTGCTGATTCTGCCTTATTTTTGGCATATTGCCAATGCTTAAGGTCCTGCGTTGGCGGTGTGAGTGTATCTTGAGCGGATCTGCCTGCGGGGGTCGTAATAACCGGCTGATTCATCTTTACGGTTGATATATGTGATACACCTCACAAATATCTGTATAATTATGTCGAGATTCAACAGGTGGTTATTCATTTATGAGCGATAGTCTGACCTCTCCTGGGAAAACACTAAAAGATGGCGTTTACTCGAAGAGTTTATTTTCCATAAGCTGGCCAATTTTTATTGATATCGGACTGCATTTTGCGACCTTGATGATCAACATGGCGATGGTCGGAATGGTTTCCGTAGAGTCAATTGCAGAGTTAACCGTTGGTAATCAGGTTTTTGATCTAGGCTTAATCTTATTCAATTTTATCAATATCGGTGTCTGTGTTGTTTGTGCGCAGGCCTTGGGTAACGGGAACAGACGTATGGTCAACCGTCTTGTTCATATTGCCCTGGGACTAAACATCATTTGGGGGACGATAATCTCTGTTGCCACACTTGTAGCTTCAGAGAAAATAGTTGAACTAATGATGGTTCCTGAGGAGATATTCCAGAGTTCGACCTACTACCTGATGATCCTCTCAGCCAGTTTCCTTCCTGAAGCAATATGTCTGTGTGGAGCTCAGATCCTAAGAGCGTTTGCCTGTACTCGGGATTCTATGTATGTTGCCTTTCTGACTAACTTTATCACCATTCTTGGGAACAGTATTTTTTTATTCGGTCTGTTCGGTGCGCCCAAACTGGGGGTGATAGGTGTTGCAATAAGTACGGTAGTTGGTCGCTGTGTGGCAGTTTTTGTTTTTATCTATCTGATACTGCACCGTACCAGAGTAAAAATTGTTCCCCGCTTTATATTTGTAATCAAGAAAAAATATCTGTATCAGATTTTAAATGTCGGATTACCAGGAGCAGGGGAGAATTTATCCTGGCATGGTCAGTACATGACAATGACTGCGGTGATAGCTTCATTGGGCGCTCTCAGTCTTGCCACACACGGCATATACTTTCAGATGTGCATGATCATGATGATTTTCTCTATTTCGATTGGAATGGGAACAGAAATTCTGGTGGCGCATTACATCGGGGCTATGAAGCTTGATTTGGCGTACAAACAGTTGATGAGGTCTGTTAGGATCGGCATGATTTTTACCGCCATTATTGCCATCACCATTCCGCTTGGTACCGGAAAGTACTTTTTCTCGCTGTTTACAGATAGCAAGGATGTCTTGTCTATCGCAACTCCAATCTTCTTTTTATCAGTAGTTATGGAGCCGGGACGTATCTTAAACATCATAATTATCAACTCTCTGCGTGCAGTTGGTGATACCAGATTCCCTGTTTTGATGGCTATTCTTTCCATGTGGGGCGTGTCTGTGCCGATTGGCTGTTTTCTGTCTCTTTATATGGGGATGGGGATTCTGGGCGTATGGATCGGTTTTTGCTGCGATGAATGGACCAGAGGAATAGCAATGTTCATCAGATGGCGCAGCAAAGCGTGGGTAAAGGCTGCCAAGCGAAACTACAGGAAGAATTTTCTAGATAATGCCTCAGCATGATGCATTCTTTTCTTCTCATGACATGAATTTGGGATGAATAATTCTGTGTGCTATAGTACGCACAAAGTTTTTTATAAGGTGATATCAATGTTCTTTGATCGAATTGAAGCGGCTCCAGCCGACCCAATCCTAGGATTAAACGAGGCATATAAGGCAGATCCTCGAGCTGATAAAATCAACCTCGGTGTTGGAGTTTATCAGAATGAAGATGGCATTACTCCGATTATGGAATGCGTGAAGGCTGCAGAAAAAGTATTGCTAGAGTCAGAGAAGACTAAATCATACCTGCCTATCACTGGCTTGTCAGAATACGGACGTTTTGCTCGCGAACTGATTTTTGGCAAGGAAAGTGAACTGGTTGACGGAGGGAGAGCTGTCAGCTGTCATTGTCCTGGTGGTACCGGCGCTTTGCGTATTGGTGCAGATTTCATTCATCAGCAGAATGTAGCCTCCACTGTATGGATTTCTGATCCGACCTGGGCAAATCATTATCAGATTGCAACCTCTGCCGGACTAAAATTTGAACGTTATCCCTATTACGACAGAGTCAACCATACCTTAGCCTTTGATCGTATGCTTGAAACTCTCTCACAGGCCAAGGAGGGGGATGTAATTCTGCTTCATGCCTGCTGCCACAATCCAACAGGTGTAGATCCTACCGTTGAACAGTGGGAGAAATTAGCTGCTTTTATGGCGGAGAAAAAATTACTGCCATTTATTGATTTTGCTTATCAGGGGCTTGGTCGTGGTATCGATGAGGATGCCACTGGATTAAGAATCGTGGCCAAGCATTGTCCTGAACTGTTAGTTGCCAGTTCATTCTCCAAGAACTTTGGCATGTATAACGAACGTGTGGGCGTACTTACTGTTGTAAGTGAGAACAGTGAGGTTGCCTCAAGGGTTCTGTCTCAGCTTAAGATTTCCGTACGTACCTCTATTTCAAATCCTCCTGCACACGGTGAAAAGGTTGTTGTAACGGTCCTTTCAAATCCGGAACTCAGAGCGCAGTGGACTTTGGAACTCAAGGGAATACGCGACCGTATCCGCAACATGAGAGAACTTCTTGTAAAGAAGCTTGCTGAAGCAGGTGCTGGTGATTATGGCTTTTTTGTCGAACAGAACGGCATGTTTTCATTTTCCGGTCTTGATAAAAACCAGGTTGAGACCTTAAAGAAGGATTTTGGCGTCTATATTGTCGGTTCAGGGAGAATCTGTGTTGCCTGTCTGAACCATAAAAACATTGATAAACTGGTTTCGGCGATCTGTGCTGTAAACAAGGAATAGTCTGCAGCCAGAACTGCAGCGCAAACTGCTGCCAAACCCCCGCCATTATCGACGGGGGTTTTTTGTGTGCTCAGCATGGGCATTATCTATAGGGTGTAAGTCCCGAAGCCGCCCGCTAATGGGAAGGCTTAGCAAATCCACAAGGTGGTCATGGTGACATGGTAGCTGAAAGCAGTGGATAGCAAATCTCTGGTCCGA